>NZ_BAABRS010000001.1:1200000-1513809 GCF_039545095.1 Fodinibius salicampi
CGCCCAGATCAGAAAAACGGCTCAACTTTACGTTGCGAAACTTATTCAGATGGTCATTTATCAGCCAATGATACATGCTATCAACCCGGGCAGAAAGTTCTATCACTTCTTCATGGCTGGCGGTCGTCTCAAGCCATGCTAGTATCTCTCCCTCTTCAACCACAGTATCATTTTCGGATATTAAGTTAACCAGCTTCCCGTTAACCTTGCTTTCCAGCATTTTAGGAGCATTAACTGCCGTTAGTTTCAGAGGAACTTTGATGGTCTCGGGATATTCAACAAACCATGCACTCAGTAATACCAATAGTAAAATGATCATAAAAGCCGCTATCCCTCCGCGTACCAACCAGTGTGGCGGACGGCCAATGATTTCCTGGACTTCCGCACTGCGGACATTCAGCTCCGGCAAATCACTGCCTTCAGGAGTCTCCCGATTGGGAGCTCCGTTATCGATCAGGTTATTTGTTACTTCCATTAATTTTAAAAGTTAAAGGTTCAATGTTACCGGTTGCATATTACCAGCTTCTTACTCTTACCGTTCAAGCTGTAACCTTTAATCCATCTAAGCATCCAGCTCCAATTGATTCTCCACCAGATCAAAATAAGCCCCCTCCGAATGAATCAATTCACGATGCGTCCCCTGCTCTATCAGACGCCCTTCATCCAGAACCACGATATTATCAGCATTTTTGACCGTACTTAACCGGTGCGCTACAACAATAACCGTGCGATTCTGGAAGAACTCCTCCAGGCTTTCCATAATGGTACGCTCATTATTTGCATCTAATGCATTGGTTGCCTCATCAAAGAAAATAAAGGCCGGGTCCTTATAGACCGCACGGGCAATTAATATACGTTGTTGTTGTCCCTGGCTAATACCATTACCTTCATCACCGATATTTGTATTAAAGCCCAGTGGTAGCGATTCAATAAAGGATCGGATATTTGCAACTTCTACCGCATGCTCTAGCTTCTCCAGATCCGGATGGTCTTCCCCCACCGCGATATTTCCAGCGATCGTATCAGAAAAAATAAAACCGTCCTGCATTACCACCCCACAGTGCTTCCGCCAGGTCCGGGGACTTAAGGTTTTAAAGCTTCGCTTTCCCAGACGTATGTTTCCTTTATCAGGCTGGTAAAACTTTAGCAATAGCTTGAGCAATGTAGTCTTTCCACTTCCACTCATTCCAACTATAGCCGTTGTTTTACCTTCGGGAATTTGTAAATCGATCTCCTTCAGAACAGGTTCGTTACCTGCTCCGGGATAGCTAAACCATAAATCTTCAATTGCCAGATCCTTTTTCTCGGGCAGACGATGTACAAACATCTGTTCCTCAGGCTCTTCATCTTCTTTGGTATGAATCTCATTAAGGCGTTCCAGGCTGATGTGGGCATCCTGGGCGGACTGAACAAAGCCGATGAGTTGTTCAATAGGGCTATTCAGTTGCCCGATAATGTACTGAATCGCCATCATTGCGCCCAGCGTTAGCTGACCGTTAACCACTGCTACTGCCGCAATAAAGGTGATACCAATATTTTTTCCCTCATTAATAAAAAAGGCGCCCCCCTGCTGATACTGATTCAGGGTAAGATTCTTAATTCTATACTGAAACAAACGGGCCTGCAGACGTTCCCACTCCCACCGTTTTTGGGTTTCGCACCCGTTAAGCTTAATCTCCTGCATGCCCTGAATCAGCTGAATGACCTTACTCTGGTCGCTGGATGAAATACTAAACCGCCGGTGATCTAACTCTCTTCTCTTTTTCAAGAACAGGAACACCCAAATAATATAGAGCGCACTGCTGACTAAAAACACCGAGAAAATCAGCATATTATAATAGGCTAAGACAGCAGAAAACACCAGCAGATTCATGAATGAAAAGAGCGTGCCAAGCATCTGGCTGGTCAAAAAGTTTTGAATACGGGCATGATCCTCCATCCGCTGCATAATATCCCCCACCATTTTCGTATCAAAAAATGACATTGGCAGTCTCATTAACTTGATCAGGAAATCGGAAAGGATGGAGATATTAATGCGGGTGCTCATATGCAACAGAATCCATGATCGGATAAACTCTACCGCCGTGCGCCCCATAAAAAGCATTACCTGGGCAATAAGTATCAGGTAAATAAAATTCAGATCACGGGTCTGAATTCCAATGTCCACCACCGCCTGAGTGAGAAAGGGGAAAATAAGCTGCAGGATACTGCCGGCCAGCAGCCCCAGCGCCAGCTGTACAATTAAATTCTTATAGGGAAGGACGTATCGAACCAGCATACCAAAATCCAGCCCCTCCCGTTCTTCATCTTCGAGCTCATAAAATTTCGGGGAGGTATAAAGGAGCAAACAAATTCCTGTACTCCGACCATTTTGTTTGGCATTGAGCCAGGCCTCTAAAAATTCCTCCTTCTGATATATCACTTTCCCTTTGGCAGGGTCCGCAATATATACCTTATTTCCTTTAATGCGGTAGACCACCACGAAATGGAATTGATTCCAATAGACAATACACGGCAACTGCGCCTCTTTTTTTAGCTGCTCCCAACTTAGTTTTGCCCCAACGGTTCGCAATCCTATGCTTTCTGCGGCCTCGCTAATGCCCAGCAGTGATACCCCTTCCCGGTTGATCCCACTTTTTTCACGCAGGGTTTCCATTGTATAACTTCGGCCGTGATGTTTGGCTACCATCCGAAGACAGGTCGGACCGCAATCCATTTGGTCGTGTTGAAGATAAAGCTTAAAGCTATTCATCTTAAGTTCGTTCAATTATTTATCCTATCTTACAGGGAATCGGTAAATGTACTCTGTGAACCCAGAAGCAAAATAAATAGTATCACCTTTGACGTACATTGACTTTGAAGGAACACGTATGGAACCAGATCTTCCCGGTACAATCTTCTCGTTTGTCACAAATTCTATGGCTTCTTTCAAGCGGTAGCTGCCGTTCTCTATTCCAAGTATATAAAAAGCATCTTGGGTCCGAAGATATATACTTCCATTATCTGATAGATAAAGATGGAGTATATAATATACTACCCTCCCATTTTCTCTACTGGCATATTCTACCGGTTTAACAGAAGGATTCTCTTTTTTAATTTCCTCCCATAATGAGGACTCAAGGTAGAGTATCTGATCCACCTGCTGGTTACTATCAAGAATAAACAGATAAGGTAAACCGACAAAGGCCATTGCCACCTGATTATCGTTATTTGCAGCAATGACATAGTTATTGTAAGCCAGAGGCTGCCGACCGTAAGGAATAATGGGAGACAAAAATGAACCTATGGTATCAAACGGTGGAGTAGCTTTCAGTTTTCCAATTAAATTATTCTGTTCCGTGTAGTCCGCCAGCATGTAGATGGCGTGGTCATTAACCACTATCTCTCTGCCACTACTTATGGCAGCCCGCTCGAATGAGCTTTTCATATTAAACTGATGATCATATACCTGGATACGGGCATTATTTTTATCAAACGTAAATATATAATCGCTGTTACCGTCAATTCCTTCCAGTCCACTAAACTCACCGGGGCCATTGCCCGTGCGTCCGATCCTGCGGATCCATTTTCCCTGATTATCCATGACCCATATACACTGCTGTCCACCATCAGCCACATACAGGCTATCTCCTATTTTGGCGAGGTCCACTGGGCGGTCCAATGTTGCCGGAGAAGTTAGGGAAGGGAGGCGCGTTTTCCCCATAGTATTCTCTTCCTGGGCAAGCACCGTATCCACTGGAATTTCGTCTAGGTTGATAGTCGTTATTTCAGCACTCTGGAGCAACTTGTTGAGTACTGAATTTTCTGTTTGGGGAGTTTTGTCAGATATAAAGCTACATCCCGTGATAAACAATACTAATAAGTAAATTGTCGCTTTTTTTTCTGTGAATAACAATCTGAACATTTTTTTATAAATAGTGCGCGTTGAGGTATTAAAAAATCAAATTCTATAAATATAAAAACCATCCCAGACTTGAGCTGGGATTTCATAGGATTCAGTAGCATTTATATAGTTTTGAAATAGTTAACAACACTAGTATCCTACGATATTCTATCTTATAGTATAGGATGACAGAGCTTTTAGCTATTATCTACTCCCTTAGAGATTTAAAATGACTTCCATTAATATGGTCGGAATATCCTGGGTTGAAACATGTTTCAACCCAGGATTGTTTATGATGGCTAAATAAATTTTTAATAAGAACATTCACCTCCACATACTGTTCCATGTTGATTGGAACCAGCATACCAAGAGTCATAAAATCCATCTAAACAACTCACCGTGATTTGTGTACCGAACATACTACCAGAATCCACGGTAACTTGACAATTAGAACTACCACTAGAATAATTACACGTACAATCAGGACTCCCACTACCACTGCCTGCAACAATAGTTTTCATCTCATTACGACTTAGTACATCGTCTTCTTTTACGTTCATTACATTGAGTGTTTTCATAATCTCCTCTATTTAATTAATTATAATGACTTGTTTATTTGTTTTAGAAGGGGAAGGGACAAGTCGAATTAAACCCTTCTCTCATTTACGGCAGTTGCCGTAAATACCAATATATCAATATCTATTTGTAGGTAATATGACTATAATTTTGTATACCTTCATCCATTCCAGTTACAGGAATTTCTTCCACTATTCCAGGTATTAGTCCCATCAACTCTTCCATACGATATTCCTTTGGTACTTCATATCCATTTATAAAAAAGGTGGGGGTTCGGCTAATGTCTACCTTTTCAAACCACCTTTTCCATCGGTCAATTAGCTCACGACCTTCTTCCTGTCCGTCTCCATTCAACGTAATCGAATATTCTTTCTTGAAGAGTTCCAAATCCATAAAGTCATACCACGTCTGAAGCAGCTCTTTCGTACGAATTGACTCATCTCGTTTTCCATATATTCTTTTCTGCCAGTAATGCAGGAGGTACATATCGGGAGTAACAGCACCGTTAGTAGCACCACTCAGTAAAAAACGGATGCGCAAACTAATCTTCTGAGGATATGTTCGAACCAATTGTATCGCCTTTTCAAATCCTTCTTTACAGGGACTACAACCAAGACTTCCTACCATCAGGAGTGTTATTGGGGCATCAGGACTTCCAATCCCTAAATCCTTTTCCTCGGATGTTATATTCACCTGTATTTGCTGGGTAAGGAGATGCATAAATACCGAAGGAGCATTTTTAATTCGGGTTGCTCTTATCTCACCCTCCGTTGCTCTTTTGGCTTTCTGAAGCTTGTTTTTAAATAGCAAAATTGCTGTCCCGATCGCTATAAAAAGAAAGCCTGTGTCAACAATTATCCCCGGATGAATATCATTTAGTGGTATCATATTTTCAAAGTACAGGGCACCAAAAAGCACTGATTGAACTATCAGCACTCCATCTATCGCCAAACAAAGCCGGCACCATGTTTTTAACTTTACCGACTGATAATAGAGAGAGTATCCAATAATCGGAATGGTCATAGCGCTTAATACCGCTAATATTCCCAAAAAAGAAAATGCTGATTCGGCAACTGGAATGAATAGGCTGAGTATAACCAGTTGAAAAATAAAGTAGGTTGCCACTGCATCCGAAAGGGTTACCTTTCCAAATAGCTGAGCGGCATCAGGCTGTAATACGGCATCGCAGTTGATCTTTTTCCCTTGCTTACAAAACGATTCCACTAGCTCATAAGTAATACCAACCTCCTTTGCTATAAGCAGATATCCGGCCATACTACCAGCTATTGCTGTTACAAGTAATAAAGCATGCATCCACGAGGATACTTGTATGGAGGAAATAACAACTATTCCTGCAATAGCAGCTGTTAAAATAATGGCTGTAGCCTTCAAAAACGTTTCTTCCGACCGCTGCTCATTATTTTTTTCATCTGTGATGGTATCGGTAGGTTCTACCTGGAGTACTGCTCCATGGGTATAAGTATCGCTATTATCGATTTCAGGAAGATCCTGCCGGTTTTTTATAAGCATTAGCTCCCCTCTGTCACCATTAATTTGGAGCA
The DNA here is from genome assembly GCF_039545095.1 of Fodinibius salicampi. Classification (NCBI taxonomy): domain Bacteria; kingdom Pseudomonadati; phylum Balneolota; class Balneolia; order Balneolales; family Balneolaceae; genus Fodinibius; species Fodinibius salicampi. Next base: position 1,206,022 of record NZ_BAABRS010000001.1, read on the forward strand.
GATACGGAAACTCCAGTTTGTCAACGGTTTCCTTTGTAATACGGGCGGCCTGATATCGGATGCCAAGCTGCTCCAACGTATCGGCAATACTCAGCAATGATGGATAGTCGGGATGGGACAGAATTAATTTCTTACAATACTTTGATGATACAGGAATATTAAGCTCTTTCAGGTATTCAACTACAGTTTCTTCCATAGCTCATTTGATGATTATAACAGCATCTTACTTTGTTACTGAAATATGGGGTTCATATTGAATCAACTATTTTCACGATAAAAATTTTAACCGCTCCTCGCTTAACAAATCACATTAACATTTCACTTAACATTTTTAACATTGAAGTAGACGCCTCAAGTAAATTTTTACCCTCCCCTTAATACAATATTATATCTTATAATCCGCTGATAGTCCAGCTCTCCGCAGCCTCACAAATACCCAGCAGTGATACGCCCTCTCGGTAAATACCGCTCCGGCCCCGCAGGGTTTCCATTGTATAGCTGCGACCATGATGCCGTGCCACCATGCACAGGCAGGTAGGGCTACGGTTCATTTTATTATGCTGCTTATAAAAACGGAATGTATTCATAATCACATCAGAAAAGTAGTAGCCCTGTCAACAAACAAAAAGGATTTCAGGAGGCATTATATTGAAGCTATAAGCAGAAAGTTTAATACAAAATTAATCATTTAATTCTCAGTTAGCTCAAGACGATATTTAACGACATATTCTGCACCTGTTTCTTCATCCACTTTTTTGCTGTAGAGATACCCGTTTTTGATGTCGTAAATCGGTTGATCACGGGGGAGCAATAACTTCGCAAGCAGTTTACCGGAAGAGTTGAGGATCCACCATTCATAGATATTACTTTTTGCACCGATAGGTACTGCAACCCATATTCTATTTTCATCATCCACCATTAATTTATCTATCACAGGTGAGGTTTTCGGTAACTCTTCATCTATGTCTTTGAAAGCTTTTTTCACTTCATCTATCTTTGGAATACTTGGTCCAAATTTTCTCCCAGATTTTAGAAACTCTTCAAAATCCAATGATGAACCCTCTATGGGATAATAAAAAGCGGATTGATAAATACCGTTTGGGTTATACTTTTTGATTAAAAATTCCTGAGTATTAGCAGCGAATAATTCACCTTCACTTGACATTGCAGTCAGAGTACGACCAATAGGAAAAATATTTGGAAAAGGATAATTTTTCTCTGTCACAATTCGAAGATTCCCATAAAAAGTAAAAGGCTTGAAATCCAAACTATTCCCGTCCAAATCCATCAGTAGATACGTAGATTTACTCCTCGAGGAAACTTCATTTAAACTAGGTTTATAGAATTCTACCAAAATTTTTCCGTCATTTCGGACCTTCATTCCTCCTAACCTGAACCCTTGTATATCTTTTTCATTTCTGATGTCCCAACGTTCCTCAGGCGAGGTCTTAAATATCGAATAATCATCTATGTTATACGCATTTATACGCATGCCAGTAACATCATATAGATACACCCTTCCAACATTTCCTTGCAGAAAAAACGGTTCAAGATACTCACCAGGACCCCTACCCGGTCTACCAAGCGGAGTACGGTAGGTGCCATCATCGTTAAATACATGCAATGTTAATGCATAGTTTGACCCACGATCGGCTATAATTACACGACGCTTATCGTCAACCGTGAGCCACTCAACTTTTGTTAAATAATATTCTCCCGTTTTACCATACGTTTGTAGCGGAACAAGTTGAGCAGAAAATGGGGCATTTGAATCTCCTCGGAAAACGGAGAGATTTTCAACCTGCTTAATATGTTTTGGAATTTCCTCAAGTACCCGGTAATATGATGAATGCCTATATTCTTCCAGCTGAAGTTGCCCTAGCTTATTTAGTTGCTCTGTTACATTTCGCTGATTACCTTTTTTTTGCGAAGAATGTTCAGAACACCCAGCAAAAAAAACACACAAAAAAGAGAGCAATATTATATTTAGAAGAAATTTCATAGTATAAAAACGTATGATTTAAATAAAAGGGTCAGAAAAACCCTTTTATTTAAAATGTCAATCTACCTATAGATAATCTTTATTACATAACGCTATCCTGTTCGTCTCCTGTCGACCCACAAGATTTATACAATCAATTGCTTCCTGACTACCTGAATACCAAGAGGTACAATTACCTCTTTGACAATTATAATATGAACTTATACCTGTACAGCCATCGCTAGGGTATTGACATCCATCAATAGTAATACCACTTCCTGCCATAATAGACTTCATCTCATCTCGATTCAGTACATCCTCTTCTTTTACGTTCATTACGTTGAGTGTTTTCATAACTTTCTCCGTTTTATTTATATTTTTAATTTTTAATCACACCTACATGTGAAAAAGAAAACCTTCTGTTATTAAACCGTCTGCTTATTCCACTAGAAATAAATCAATAGCAGATCAAGTATCTTTACTATAACAATTCTGATCACTCCCCGCTTAACAAATCACCTTAACATTTCACTTAACATTTTCTAAAAGACGAAGAAGACTAAAAAATAATCTATCCTCTCCATGAGTTTACCTCTTCACCTAATTCCTTCTTTGACATTGAAGCAATCCGGTATATTTCGGAAATCTTGATATTTTTTTGTTCTTCGGCGTGGAATGTACTGTTCTCCCCCCGGTCATGGGTTAGATGAAAAAGAGGTCCGGGAACGCGTTCTACCGTAAAATCCAAAATTTCCCAGCGGTTAAGTCGATCTCCATCCTCTCTCCCCCAGCCATAATAATGCTCGTTTTCCATACCAGATTTGATATAGGCTTCTCTTTCCGCTAAAAAACCACCGCCGACCGGATTGGGTGAATAGAGTTCCTTCATTTTTCCCGCATGCTCTTTCAATAAGTCAAGGTCCCGGCTCTTAATATACAGCTCCCGCAGAATTGAGCTTGTATCCAAGAACTTATCTTCATAAGGGTATACGAAGTCCGCTTCTTCATTTCTTAAGAGGTTCACGGACTGGATAAGTTGATCTGGCGAGACGATCACATCGGTATCCCAAACAGCCAGATAGGGTGTAGAGGATCTCTCAACCAATTGATTGATATACTTCGTACGGTGAAAAACCGGATCGTGATCCTCTACAAATGTAATGTTAACCCCCGAAGGCAGCAGCCTTTCTAATACCTTATTGTTATAGGCAGTAGCTTCCAGCAGGTGAATAGAAGTCTCAAAATGAGTCAATAAAAAATCAGTGACCAACATAATATTTTCGAGGCGCACGATAGAATCTACTCGCACCGGGATAAGAAAGGTTACATCCTCTATACTTGTTTTTTCACTCATTGCTTTGCACTTATTTTATGATTTATCCAGAGATGAAAAATAAAAGCTGTCTCTCCAAACATATGGTTGGTAGCTATACACTACGCATACTCACCGGTTCTTTTTGGGATAATTCCAGCAGTTCCATACCAATGCCCGCAAGTCCGGAAAGCAATCCAAAATTTATTTTTTCCGGTTCTCTCTCTTTTACAAGCTGCCAATACTCAGAAGTATTTATTTTCTTAATCAGGTCATCTCTTTTGAACCGTAACCTTTCATCATTGGTTAACGAAAAAAGCTGACGACTGATAAAAGAGATTCCGGCCGCTCCATTTACCAAGCCTATATTTTTATTCGTTAAATCGTTTCGCAGAATATCAGGTAAGAAAATATCCTTTTTTAGCAACCCGAAGTGTCTATCCCAGTCTTCTATATGGATTTGCTGAAGAACACTTTGCAAACCGAGCAAAAGATATAACCTGTTGCTCGGCGAACGGGGATAGAGAGAAAGTAATACCGGTGACAAGCACTCCAGTATTCGATCAATTTTGGAATTATAAAAATTCATGCTCCTGATCTTTGCAAGCAATATGAGAGAAAGAGGAAGGTCCCATGTCAAATCAAATAGCAAGGGCTCCTGTAGCCTAAGCTTCCGTTCTTCCGTCAGTGTTCCCATGCGGTTGACAAGGCGAATTATTAGCCGTTTATAAATAAAAATATTTGGATCTTCTGCATCAATATTCTTGCCTTTTAAGCGGGATAGAATATAAATAAGAAAGCCTATTACTCCCTTTGATATTCCAATCGGAAGCTTTTCAGCAGAACGGAGATACTGATATATTTTTTCATCAACTTTTGATAAAACCGCATCCGTATCGGCCTCTAAAAATTTATTTTGCACCAAGTACTCGAGGCCCCAGGCAATTCCGGCCAGACCGTTTTTAAAATCAACGGGTGGCTGTTTGTTACTTACTTCCTCATATACCTCATCAATTAACTGTTCAGCAACTTCCCGGTAATCAGAATTCTCGGTTTTCCTGACAAGGTGAAAAAAGTAAATACTTATACCCATCTTGCCATTAAGTAAGCCGACATTATTTATAGTCGGGATATTCTGAACCAGCAGCTGAGCGATTTCTTGATCTTTTCCTGATAGCGCAGCCGTACTATTATTTATATTGATATTGTGGGACATGATAATTTGAGTTACCCAAACCGGGTGGTATATGGAGACCTCAGTCCGGCATTCTGTTTATTAGTTTAAATAATTATAATGAGCTGGAGCGATCCCCGCTTAACAAATCACCTTAACATTTCACTTAACATTTTCAGGACTCGTGGCGAAATTCTGACGGCGTGACTCCTTTCCGGCGTTTAAACGTCCGGCTGAAAGCAGAGTGGCTGCTAAAACCAACAACAATTGCTACATGCAATATGGGATATTCTGCCGGTACTCTCTTTAACAGCCTGCATGCAGCGGCTATTCGATATTTTACTATATACTCCTTCGGTGATAACCCTACGTAATATTTAAAGGTGCCGGAAAAATTAGTGCCGTTTGCTGTACATTTTTCTTTTAACTGCTGCACCGTCAATGTTGGATCAAACAAATGTTCATGAATACAATGAAGAACACGATGAATCTTATTCGGCCACTCTGGTTTGGGCTCAGGCAGCTCTTTGCGAAATATTTTTAATTCCAATTCTATTTTGCTCATAGCGCTTACTCCTCTCAAAATTTACTTTCCCCACCGATAGGTCTTTGATAAATCTGCAGATTACTTTTCTCTTGGTTATGTATTTTTGATGCACCTCTCTATTTAACAAGAGTAAATAACAGGTAAAATGTTACAAAATATTATGAAATATTAGAGTACTTTAATAATAGGTCCTGTATAATAGACTCAAATAATCCGCATAACCTCCCCTCCCTAATGCAAATAATACAAAGGTAGAATCTTAGTCAGATGTGTAACTTTCAACGTTCTCTTCCGACAGCTGCAGCCGCCCCCATTCCCAGCGTTTTGACGTTCACAGGTGTTGAGCTTAATGGACTGCATTCCCTGGATGAGCTGAAATACCGAACCGCTGGTAGTCCAGCTCCCTGCTGCCTTGCTGATGGCCAGCAGCGATACCCCTCCCGGTTGATACCGCTCCGGTTGCGAAGGGTCTCCATGGTATAGCTGCGCCCATGATGCCGAGCCACCATTCGCAGACAGGCCTGCTCTCCATAGTTTTAACGACGAAGGGTGGGGCCGCAGTCCATGGCATCGTGTTGGCGATAATAGGGAAACTTAATCATATCGAAACAGACCTTTATGAAGTTATCGTTCTGTCAGGTTAATGCTATATTTGACAACTTTGCTTTCCCAGTTTTCTGTATCATTGCTGTCGCCTGAATCAAAATATTTTGTGTAAAGGTACCCGTTTTGAATATCGCAGATCGTTTCATTATCGGGAATAATAATCTTTGCGAGGAGTTCTCCTGACTCTGCGAGCATCCACCACTCGTAGGTCGCTGGGTATTCGACCATAACAGATACCCAAATCCTGTTTTTATCATCCACCATTAAATCCTGTATTACAGAGAACGATTCTGGAATCTCAATATTAGCCTCCTCTAATGCATTCTTCAAGGCGTATTGAGACAACATCGGGCCGGATTTCCTTTCAATAAAGGATTCCATATCGAAGGGAGGACCCATTACCGGGTAATAAAATGCGAATTGGTAGGTGCCCTCGCTGTCATATTTTTTTATCAAAAACTCATCGGTCCGGGCCGTATAGAATTCATCATCATTGGTAAGTCCATATAGTATAGAACCCAAAAACGGCAGTGGAATTCTTGCTGAAACCGGAAGCATAAAATCACCCTGACTGTCATTTGCAATGTAAAATGGAGATGGCAACTCTATCAGCGGCTCAGGGTTTAACGCATTCCCATCCGTGTCAACAAGCATAAATTTTGTATTCCCGGTTCTGCCGGAACCGGTCGGGTACCCCTTGAATATGGACAACAGGTTGCCGTCACTCCTGGCATAGAAACCGCTCAATTTCATGTTCCGGACCGCATCAAGGTCTCTGACGTCCCAATCCTCAAGTCTTGTTGCTTTTTCAAATGAGTAATCATCGGTAGTAAACAGACTAAGACGTTTGATTGATTCGTCATGCAGAAAAATCTTGCCAGTATTGATTTGAAAGTTTGATGATATGAATTCGTATTCACCGGGTCCCCTTCCGATTCGGCCGATTTGCGTACGATACGTCCCCTCGGGATTATAGACATGAAGCTCGGTTTTGAAATCGTTTTTCAATCCCCTGATAATCACCCGGTCATTGTCATCCACCGCACAACCGGCAATAGCCATCCAATAGGGCTTGCCAGATCCGCCAAAAGACTGCTCTTGGATAAGATCCACCTCATAGGTCGGCTCCGAGTCGGCCGGGTATACCGTCAGGCTGTCAAGCTCCTGAATATATTCTGCTTTTTCTGATGTGGAATTATTGGAACATTGAATTAGGAAAAAACATAGTAGTATACTCAATAATAAACTTTGGGAATGTTTCATGTATTTCTTTAGATAGCTTTAATTTTCCAGTTTATCCATATGCTGAACCTCACAGGCGCCGTGTTGTCGGAAAACTTGAATCTATTCATACAAAACAGTCCGTTAAATTTTTACCTCATATTGATCTCATACCTTACTACTCTCTCTAAACCTGTCTTTTTGTTTACCTCTATGGTATACACGTATCCATTTTTTATTACTTCTATCTCTCTGTTCCTCGGCCAGGTGAACCGGGCCAGCAACTTTCCATTCTCCTCCAATACCCACCATCGGTACACGTCTAAATCTTTGACAATAGTCGAAATCCATAACCGATTTTGATCATCAATCAGCATTTCATCCAGAGCAGGCCAGGTTGGTGGCAAGTCCATATCTTTTATCCTGTCGTGCATGCTCGGTATATCGGTATATTGATCCAGGTAGGTATCCTCATTAAGTGGCGTATTCTCAAATGGATAATAGAACGCTTGCTGGTAGTTTCCTTTTGGACCGTATATCTTGATGAGAAAATCCTCGGTCCAAGCGGTAAAAAAACGATCGTCAACTCCGATGGCTACCAGGGGATGCCGGAATACCGAACCCGCCTCGAAAAACTTGGGAGCATCCAGTTCAAGAATGTTCCCTGATAAAAACTGTGCCTCCTTGTCAACAAGGAAGTAGTATAAGCCTGGATTATCAAAATCAAAGATAGGAGGAATAAAAAATGCAACAAGAAATGTGTCACCCGCTCTGACATCATCTATCCCTTGCATAGCCATCTCAATTCCCCGGATATCAATATCATCAAAATTGCGCGGCACAAGACTGTACGTAGCCGTATTGGAGAAGTTCGCCAGCGAAAACACTGATATTCTTTCTAACTCACTGCCCCAGACATATAAAAGACTGTCCCTTACGGTAAACACATTTCTTGAAAACTTGATAAATTCACCGGGTCCTTTCCCCTCCCGCCCGAAACGGGTAATATACCTCCCATCCGCATCAAACACATGAATTGTGTGCTGGTCGGCATCCGCCAGAAATACGCGATTGCTATCATCAACAGCTACGTCTGCTATGGTTCCGAGCGCCAATGTGTCATTCTCACTGAAGGTCTGCTTACGTTGCAGAATCATATCGAAAGTTGGTGGTTCATCGGACGAGTATATGGTTAGGCTATCTAGCTTCTTTATATGGTCGGGGATTCCAACTTCCGGTTGGCTTGAGCAGCCTACATATAGAATTGATACAATTAATAATGATGGAAGGTGTCCCAATAATCGTCTCATACTCCCAGCTAATTTTTTTAGAATTTATCTGGAGCTTATATTTACCCGGTAACGTACCACTTGTTGCTCTTCAGTTTCATCAAGGGTTTCGAGTGCATACAAATACCCGTTTTTGACTACTTTTATTTCCTTATTTCGCGGCCATTTGAAACGTGCCAATAGCTCCCCATGCTCGCTTAGCACCCACCATTGGTAGATCTCCATATCATCGACAATTGTGGATATCCATAAGTGATCTTCATCATCAATTAACATTTGCTCCATTACCGGCCAGGTTTCCGGGAAGTCAACTTTGCTCACTCCCTGCCGAAAAGATCCCTTAGGATACCTGCTAATTAATTCCTCCTTATTTAATGGACTTCTTTCATAGGGATAATAAAATGCCTCCTGATAGTCTCCGGCCCGGTCATGAAGCTTTATTAAAAATTCATCCGTCCTGGCTGAATATAGATTGCCTTCAGAAGAAAAAGCTAGTAAAGGTTTTATCGCGAATGGTAACGTAAAGACAATGGGGGTCTGTCCTTTTATCCTTGTTGGGGCTGCTTTTTTTTGTTCAAGTAATTTTTCGGATATCATCTTACCATCCGAATTGATCCAATAATATTTAAGAAACTGGTTTTCAGGATTTTTAAATTCGTTGATCGCTACAAGAAACCTATCATCGCTTAACGGATAAAAGGTGGAAACTGAGTTTACCCCTGCCGGATCTTCAATATTCTTCCAGTTTCTGGGATTCAAGTCAATTTGAGCCATATACTCTTGAGACAATAAAGAATAGATGTTGATTATTTGGGATTGTCTTGCATGTGCATATAACTGATCTGATACTATATTTATATTTCCAATATTTCGAAACTCACCCGGCCCATCCCCTTCTTTTCCCAATGAAGTCAAATAAGAACCGTCTTGCTGATACGAATGAATTATATTTTGATCGCCATCAGCTATGTAAACTTTACCGTTTGTATCAACCGCCACATCAACCATATTCCCCACGACCGTTGTATTGGTTGAGCCAAAAACTTGATCTTGCACCAAGGTAACCGTATCTGGATTTTGTGGTATTGAATTTACCGTCAGGTTATCCAGCTTTTTGATGTGGTCAGGGACTTGCTTCTCTGACTGGTTTGAACAGCCCATGACCATTATAAACAAAGCAATGATTAATGAAATATCTCTTGATTTTAGGGTCATAGGCATTTGTTTTTATCCAAGCTTAGGATTCCAATATTTCAATTCATCTCAATGCGATACCGCTTCACTTGCTGCAATTGGGTTTCTTCATGAGTTTCGAGTGCATATGCATAGCCGTTCTTCACCGTCTCGACAATGAGGTTATCCGGCCATTGAAACCGGGCAATTAATTCTCCATCAGATTGAAGTACCCACCACTCGTAAACTCCATCTTTGTCTATATTCGTCGATATCCATAACCGGTTTCTGTCGTCAGCCCTCATTGAATTGATGACAGGCCAGGTTTCTGGTAAGTCTGCATGTTGGACTAAGTCCCAATTCCATCCATCGTCTTTATTAAACAGAGAGGTAACCTCATCTCTTACTAAAGGTTTATTCTGAAAGGGATAATAAAAAGCATGAAGATAATTGCCGTTCGGATCATAAGCCTTAATTAAAAAGTTTTCGGTCCAGTTTGTATACGTATAATCGTCATCAGAAATGGCTATTAAGGGCCGATCGAGAAAGGGAAAAGGCGCCAGATTAAATAGGTGCTTTCCATCTACATCTGTCACCAGGTCCTCTCTGTCTTTTAATTCAAAGATTTTATCGGAAATAATCTTCTTCTCCTGATTCATAAAGTAATGCTTAATGGGGCGATCCTGGTTGAGATTATATGTGGGTGCCCCTTTCCTTGCATCCGTCGGGTGCTCCATAAACCCTACAAGCAATGTTCCATCGTGCCGGAGCATTCGATAGCTTGAAAACCAGCCCGACAACTCCTCAAATTCATCCAGGTTCACCGGATCGGCTCCAACACCTGCAACCTCAGTGAATTCCAGAGACTCCAACGAATACTTAACTATTTTGGATCGCACATAGTCAAAGACAACAAGGGAATCTGTAACGATTTGCATATTACCTATTCCACCGTATTCTCCCGGACCATAACCTTTGCGCCCCAAACTTCTCAGATAACTCCCATCTATATCAAACACATGAATCCCGTAAGCACGGCTATCTCCCACGAAGATCTTCCCAGACTCAGTGATTTCAATACCGGTCAGCCACAGACTATGCGGGATATAATTGCCATACCAGTTCCGCGAAATACTATCCGGAACCTCTAAAGTAACTTCGTGAATCAGTTCTATTGATGAGTCCGGTTCTGTATCTTCGGAATACACCTTCAGGTTATCGAGGTTACGGATGTGTTCCGGAATTTCGACCTCTGCCTCTGCTGAACATCCGAACATGAATAAGAGCACAGCATAACAAAAACCGCTTTTAAAAACCGTGTTTATAAGCTTCATTAGCTGTCTCATTAATTTTGATTACAATCAAAACAATTAACGTTCTGCTGCCACCCCGGTTAGAGTATCAGACCAGGCCGAATCGGCAGAAAACGTACGAAGCATGGTCCTGAACTGGCGTACAAATCGCCGCTTGTCATATTTGGGAGCAAATTGTCCGAACTCCAGCAGGAACAGGCGATCATTTTCTTCATCGTAGACGGTCATATTCGCAAAGGGTCCCCCCATTGCATCATGGGTCATCTGCCAGGTGCCCAGCGTTTCATATGCCGGGTAGCCATTCAACTGGAAAGATTCGGTTTCAACGGCCCGAGCGTATTCGGTGGTCACATAGGAACTGTCCCGTGTTCCACGGATCCATTGCCTGGTCAGGGAATCGCGTTTTGCGTTAATCCAGTCACTATCCAGAAAAGAAATATCCTTAACGTCATTTTTCCACCATGCCCAAAACCAGCGGTCATTTTCCGGGAGTGGCCGCCGCATTGTCAGGAAGTGTTGCTGCTCTCCGTCTTTGGTGTATGTAGTATCAATCCTCCGTTGCCAGTCGTGCTGAACCCGGATCTTCCATCCGTGGTTGGCCCATATGCTATCTGCCAGGGCCACCTGTTCACCCTGCCCGTAAATATCTTCTTTCCAGCGCTCGAACTCTTTTCGGAGTAGGTTATCCGTCAGCGTCTGCTCCGAGTTATGAATTTGCTCGGCCAGGGCCGAATCACTGGAAGCCGTCAAAATCATCGTCCACTGATCCTGGTACCATTGGTTCTGCATTGGAAAGGCGAACGACTCGCCATTACGCACCTGTTGTTCCACCTCATCGCTTAGCAAGGCACGTATCCACCGGGCCGTATTGGTGGAGTCGTCAATAGGTGCCGCTATAATCAAGTTTTTGTTTCTCTTGAGCTGTTCCAGCTGGTCGTCATTATTAAAATCGGTGAACCGCAGATCATACAGGGGTTCCGGAGGCCGAGTCGGCAGCGTCGCAATATACCGACCATAGGTTTCCTGAATAGCCTGAACGGTTTGACTCTTTAATTCAGAAGAATCCACGACTACCGTTACTTCACCAAAACCGCCCCGGGCATTCGCTCTATAATCTCCCTGACAACCTATCCAGATCGTCACTAAAATCAACAACCCACTCACTTTTAATAGTCCTCTCATATCCATAAATCTTTCTTTATAGTTTTATTTATTATTAAAATCCCTCAACAGACTTTCACTAACTATCCAATAATAAATCTGTCCCTTATCTATGCTGACCTACTACTTAAATTAATTCCCAGTGGCTGATGAGCCTCCGGAATTGCCCAGCTGCAGCCGCGGCTCCACAATTTGCAGGTGACTCAATGAAAAATGACGGTCAATGGCAACGGTGTCTCCCGGCGCAACATCCTCGTGATTTACAATAGCCCACTCACTGTTTTGGCTCTCCGGCTCCACATACACCCATTCCACTTCATTATTTTCCGTATTCAGCTTGAACAGGAGTGTTCGTCCCCCATCACGTGAAAGAATGGCTGAACGCGGTACTCGGGTTTTCCCCTCCTGCCGCAGTGTTTGAATGCGTCCCTCTACCGTCATGCCCGGCCTCAGGAGTCGCTGACGGTTATCCGCCTGTACAATAACGGTACCGGTCTTGGTTTCGGCATTTACCACCGGCTCAATAGCAACTACTTCCCCTTTCAATTCCTCTCCACCCGGGGCGTATAATCGTACATCCATTCCCCGCTCAATTTTTCCGAGCTCCGACTCCAGCACATCAAATCGAATGCGTACCGTACGGTCATCCACCAGCGTGCCCGCTTCGGTACCGGCACCGATATAGGTACCCGGTGCTAACCGTTCCTGAGTGGAAAGTACACCAGAAAAAGGAGCGGTCATCACCGTATAGGACAGATCCAACTGGGCCCTTTCCATCTTTAATTTGGCATTGGCCAGTCCGGAATAAATGCGGACCAAGCTATCATCTCTTGCAATAACCTGATCGCTACTGCTCAAGCTTTCAATAACACCCTGTGACCGATTCTCTATCTTATACTCACTGACTGCTTGTTTGTAATTATTTCGCGCCTCTTTTAGGGCATATTCCCACTCCTTATCTATAAAGGTCAGAAGGGTATCTCCTTTATTCACTGGTTTGCCTTCAACTATTCTTGACCTTTCAACATATCCGCTTATTTTTGGCTTCAACTCAACGGACTTATTGGCCTCTACCACTCCCTGGCTCTCTACATATTGATAAATAGGTTCGTCGTCGGCAATTGCAAAAAGAACTTCGGGATATACTTCAGCGGATTCCTGCTCTTCTTCGGAAACCGGTTCCTCTTCTGTATTGCCTTCCGTCTGGCAACCTCCAAAAAGCAAACCTCCCAAAAGTATGAATAGCGCTATTTGATGAAATGGTGCTGGTATTATTTTCATGATGATGTTTTTCTGTTAATAACCGTTCTCTGTAGTGTCTTTTATACTTTATAATCCCTTAATTTTTGCACTTAAAGTTTCAATGCTGCTCTCCCTTCAAGTGGAACAAAACTAAAATGCAATGTATTGAGAAACATGTTTTAGGGCAAATCATCTATTTACTAAATATTATAATTATAGCGAATAACGGAAGGGAGTCCCTCAGCCGTATCCTGAATACCGTAGGCCCTTCCCTCCGTTACCTCAAAAAGGGTTACGTCGGCCGGCAGCTCAAATTTCCATTGCGGAGCTCCATTGGAATCCAAAACCTGCCAAACCTGGACTTTCTTCCCCGGATGGTGTTGCTGTACCCAGTACCGTCCGGATTCATCTACTGTAAAGCTCTGGAAGGAGGGCCAATAATCCGGCTCTCCCGCTTCATTGACGGCTTTTTTAAAAGTCGACATTCTATCGTTAGCCAAACTATCAAGATCAGAAGAAGTAAAGGGAACCGGCCTGCTTATGCCCTTCGGCTCCCCGATCAGCTCCCCATCCTGATTGTACTGCTGAAAATTAAGGCTGTCGCTTTTACCGATATATAAATTACCTTCCCTGTCTGAGGCCATTTCAATATCCGGGTAAAATTCGGTCGTAAAAACAGTCATACTATTTGACTCAAGATAAACAAGTTTTTGATTTGAAGGGTAAAGCTCCGGCAGCTGCAGTATCTTCAAATCGATAAAGGTACCGTAAGGATTAATTTTAGAAACGGTTATATAATGAGGCTCATCGCCCTCTTCGGGAACCCGGAAGTAGGGGTTGGAAAATGAAACCAGGATATCACCGTTTGGAAGCGGAAACATATTTTGAGGACTTCCGATGGATCTATTATCAAGTTCTGCATCCTTAATATTTACCGTGCGGATATGCTGATTTGAATTCAGATCAAAAAGATCAATTTCACGGGCGTTATTTTGCAGGACATACAACGTATCTGATTTAATTTTGATATTCGAATTAAGCCCTTCGAACTCTTCCGGTCCTTTTCCTTCACGTCCAATAGACTCCCGGTATCTGCCTTCGGATGAAAATTGGTGGATCTTTTGAAGCCTCGTATCAGCTACATACATATTCCCACTTTTATCAACTGATAGTCCTTTGAAATTTCCGATAAGGACATCATCACTCTCGGCCGGTATAACCAAGTCTTCTGTAAGTACTATCGATTCCAGGTTATCTATCCCGGAAGATCCATCGTTTGAAGTGCAACCAACCATTAAAAGCATCAAAAAATAAGCGGGGAACGATCGTTTTATATTTATAAAGGTAAAAGGAAATGATAACCCGGAACTGTTATTCATGATAAAATTTCTGTTCATTAATGTTATTTACGCGTTTAGTGTTTATAAACTAGGTCCTTGTCATCCTGTCCAGATGCCTGTCTTTTTAAGGCCGATTTTATTAGGTTTTTAAAGTTAATAGATCTCTTGTTCATTTTTTTAATCAATAGTATTGTTCCTTTTTGTGTGAACAAAAACGAACCCAAAAAACCACCGGCGATGAAAATGTTGCTGTCGTTTAGGGGCCTTCGTTAAAATCATTTAAAACTCCTCCCGTTGGTCGTCAAACAAAAATGATTTTTTAACACTACGGCCCATGCACTTTTACCAGCAACATATTCAAAGGCCGGATGGGCAATTTTGAAAGCGACACAGCCCACCCCGGACCATTTCTGTGTGACGAAGGGTGGCCCGGAGCGGGAATCAACGTTTCCGGGCGTTGTCCACCCTGAGGAGTTAAATGGTCCTAGAGCTTTTACGAGCCTTTTGGGGCAATGCCAAAAGGCGGATAAGAATTAAAGAACAATTCATTTGTGAAAACCAATGGTTCGTTTCCATATTGGTAAGGTATGATCAATTAAAATTTTATCCAGAACTAAAAAAGCTATCCGCGGAACGCTTTATTACTACCAAAATAGTAATATATATGACTTTTCATAAAATCAATTCTCCATTTAGTAATTATTGAGAAAAAATTATCCTTGTTGGATGGATACCTTATACAACTACTAATGGCAAGGCAAATGCATAAACTTTTAAGATTATCTTCTTTACTCCTGCTCTCCCAGTTTAATATCGTACCGCACAACCTCTTCCAGCCCGGTCTCTTTATCCCTCTCGCGAGTATAGAGCTTGCCACTTTTTATCACTTCGATCTGTTTTTCCTTCGGCCATTCGAATCGGGTCAGCAATTCTCCATTTTCAGCATCCAGCACCCACCATTCATACATCTCCAGGTCATCGGTATAGACAGAAACCCATAGACGATGCTCATCATCCGGTTTTATTGTGTTGAAGGCCGGCCAGGTTTCGGGAAGCGTGTCATTTCGTATAGCTTTTACTACGTTTTCGTCTGAATTTTGATACCGGGCTAGCGCATCTTCCAACTCCAGGGGAATTTCAGGATCCGGATGGAAAAAAGCCCGCTGATATTGTCCCTCTTCATTATATGTCTTGAAATGCAGATCTTCCGTCCATCCATGTATCAGCTCTTTCCCCGAATAGGCGAATCGAGAACTCCGTTTATAGGGTACCCTAAACATTACAGTTTCTCCCTCTTGATCTATAAGTGTTTGTCCTGTCCACGCAAAAGAAAGGAGATCATGCTTCAGGTATTTTTTCTCTAAGAAATCATACAGTGATACTTCGTAAGTACGTCCTTCCACATTATCCACCACCGAACTGACTGCCTCATCACCAAAAAATATCAAATAATTGCCGTCTGAACGGACATAGAAATCAATGGGTTTGTAAGACAGCTTTTTTTTGCGGGTCTGGTCTAGCCAAGATGGAGGAGCATCCGTTTCTTCGTTAAGAGAAAGAGATACATCTCGAATATGATCCATCGCTTGAAGGTCAAATACCGACATTTTCTGATACATATAATCCAGTACATGCAGGTTGCCATTAGCAACTCTGATCTTCCAAATCATCTGGAACTCTCCCGGTCCCCGGCCTTGCCGCCCAATACTATCGAGATATGATCCATCAGCATTATAAGCATGAACGACTTTCGCCTGATAGTCGGGAATATAGACCCTTCCCTGCTCATCTACCTCTACATTTATCAAAATGCTTCCGCGTATCACTTCTGCGTCCTCATAAGTAACCTCCTCTTCCAATACAATCTCCCGGGTCGGTTCCATATCCGGGGAATGCACCGTCAGGTTATCGAGGTCTTCTACATGTTCAGGAATCTCAACGTCTTTTTCCGCCGCACAGCTATATATTACAGCCAGACAAGCAACCCATATCCAAAAACGACTATGTGATATTTCTCTTTTACATTTTTCCATCCTTATTTTCCCTTGGTTTAAATTTTGTTGTTCCATTTTATCCCTTATTGGTTGATCTTGAAAATTTCCTTTAGAGGAAAGCGGTAAATGTACCCTGTAACCCCAGAGGTAACATAAACGGTATCGTCTTTGACAGACATTGCCGTTGGTGGAACTATATTGTTGTCCAATACTGCAAACCATATATTTATAAATGTGAGAACATGGCGCTAAATAGATGCGTGAAGCAAATAATCTAAGATTTATTATAATTTATAAAGGCCATTCCGCCCTGTAAATCACACCCTCAAGTGTACTTGAAAAAAAGATATCGGAATCTTCAGATATCGCAAATCTAAGGGGTACCGGAGAAGGGTTTTCAAGATCCCGAAAAGTAATAACAGTTAATTCTTCACCATCATTGGGAACCCAAGCTATAGTTACAGGACGATTTTCTCGAACATTAAGTAAAACACCTACTCCTTTATTGTTTGCCGAAATGCCAAAAGCATATGCAAACTGCAAAAGGAATTCTCCACTATCTATTCGCGATTTGTTTTCCTCAAATAAATCTTCAAATAACCCATCAATCGCAGGGACTTTTAAATTCTTTTGCCATAACAATGCCCCTGAATGAGAATACTTCTCTAATATGGCTGTTGTTTGCTGGAATGAGAAAAACCCTGATTCATTACTGCTTAATAAAACATTATTTTTATATATAGCCGGGATATTACCTGAATATATAGCCTGACGCCTTTCATCTGGAGACTGAGTAACCATATACTTTTCACTCACCGCATCTCCGACATACTTTTTGCTTTCGGATTCTATATCTACTAATGTTAAAAGAGAACCATCCTTTCCACCGGAGGGCATAACAAATTGACGTGAATTTATGGCTTCTATCCCTGATGGCATACCCGGAAAATCAACGAAGCCCAAGGGTATATCTTTGATTAGATTTCCAGCATAATCATACGTAATTAATTTTTGGCCGTTAATATCATATACAAGAAAAATGTTATCGAACTTCCAGAACTCACCTATGCTCTGAAATTCCCCCGGACCTCTGCCCGAGCTACCAAAAGAAAACGACTTTTGTCCGTAAAGATTAAATTTAGCAATTTCGTCAATTCCCGCATCATAAAGGAGGAAACCGTCAGATACTGATTTTATCCATGCAGGACTGGCAATCTCATTGGTAGTATCTGCATTTAAAAGAATTGAGACTTCCTCGACTTTTTTTTCGTTAAAAGATATATTTTTCTCCTCCTTCTCAGTAGAGCAATTGACAAGAAAGATCAATAAACAAACATTCAAGTATTTAATCATCGTAGTAATAATTTTCATGAGCTAAGTAAAGCATAACTAATCCACCTTTTTACCATTTTATTTTTCTCCATGAGAAATCATTTATTTTCTATTATTTCGACGTTATAGCGCACAATCTCCTCCAGGCCGGTCTCTTCTTTGGTTTCCCGGGTGTACAGTTTTCCATCTTTTACTGCTTCGATAGGTTTATCCCGAGGCCAAGTAAAACGGGCCAGCAGGCTCCCATCAGTGGCGTCAAGTACCCACCATTCATAAACATTCATATTTTCTACTGTCGTGGCGATCCAGAGCCGGTCTTGATCATCGATTTTCATTTCCGTAAGAACCGGCCATGTTTGCGGGAGGTCCATTGATTGCATGCTTTTGATATATATATCCGGAACTTCAGCTTCAATAGCGGATTTTCGCGTTAAAGATATTTTCTTATGTGGATAATAAAACGCATGCTCATAGACTCCATTCGGGCTATATGCTTTAATCAAAAAAAGGTCCGGTTCTGCCAAATAAATCCCATTGTCACTTGAAAGGACCGGCAATGCATTTCCAAAAAAGTCTTCCACGTGATAACCTAATATCGCGGACGATGAAGATGTCCCAACATTAGTCCCTGTAGCTACCTTAAGATCAAGTAGCTTCTCTGATGCTATTTTTCCGGTGCTATCCAACAGGTAAAACAAGCCTTTAATTTCAAAATTTTGCCATATTTTATTTGTTTTAGAGCT
Organism: Fodinibius salicampi; assembly: GCF_039545095.1. Lineage (NCBI taxonomy): Bacteria > Pseudomonadati > Balneolota > Balneolia > Balneolales > Balneolaceae > Fodinibius > Fodinibius salicampi. Next base: position 1,224,450 of record NZ_BAABRS010000001.1, read on the forward strand.
ATCCGATTTAAATTTGGCAAGATAGGTATTGTTATTTCTTACATATAATTGGTCTATACTGGGATAAGCTCGATCCAGTGCCCGATATTTTCCCCTGTTCTGGGCAAGTAAAATTGTTTGATCACCGGCCAGGGTATCGAGCGTAAACACACTTACTTTATATTGATTAAAATCATAGACATATAAACGATTCTTACGGATCTGCAAGCTTTTAATAAAACCAAATTCACTGGGTCCCCGACCTTCTCGTCCAAGTTGAGTTATAAACCGACCATCGGGATGAAAGACATGAATGGACTGGTTTTGTACATCTGCAATAAAAACTCGTCCCGAACTATCAACGGCTATATCGCCCATCCTTCCAACTAATATTTCCTCTCTACTTCCAAACGTTTGCTCGCGTTCTAATTGAATCTTCCTCGCTGGCTGAGGATCCGTTGAATAAACCGTCAAATTATCCAAATCCTTGACATGCTCGGGAACCTCAACCTCCGGTTCTGAGGTACAGCCGAATACCAGTAAAAGCGCGGCGCAATAAATCCCCTTTTTTATTTTAGAATAGTTTCCCATGGGTTCTATTTATCAATGGATTCATATCGTAACAGATCAAATCCCAATCCCGCTAATTAACTGTAATTAATTCAAACTTTTCTCACTTAGCAAGTCGTCCTATTACATTTGGATGCGGTATTTTATCAACTGCTGGACTCCTGTTTCCTCATTCGTTTTGACGGCATACAGATACCCATCTTTAATAACTTTAATTCTTCTTTCTTCGGTATTCCTGAACAAACGTCTTCCGGGCCACTTGAATATTCCCATTGGCTTTCCATTCTCATCCATAACCCACCATCGGTAGTAATCTGAATCGTCTGAAATGGTACACACCCACAGTCGATTTTCATCATCCAGTAGCATGTAGTGTAAGGCAGGCCAGGTTTTTGGAAATTCGGTATTATGAACGGCTTGCTTCATCCGCCGGGAATAGTTTTTATAGCGGGCAAGAATGTCCTCTTCCCTTAATGCACTTCTGGTATAAGGATAGTAAAATGCCTCAAGGTATTTTCCCGCAGGATCGTACTTTTTAATTAGAAATTCCTCCGTCCAGGCCGAAAATATATGACCATCGGTTGAACTCACCATCAATGCATTCCGGTGAAATGGCAAAGTAGGTGACTTTGCCAACTGAGGACCGGGCATACCCGTCCCCTGATGTAAATTGACATCTTTTTCCTTAAATATTTGATCAGAAATAATATTTCCTTCCCAATCCAGAAGATAATATCGACGATATCGGTTGTTTGGATTATCAGGTCGCAGGGGTTCGGCAAATCCAAATAAAAAAGTACTATCATTTCTGACAAAATAATGGCCCTGATCTGGGTTGTATCCGCTTAGCTCTTCGATATTATCCCAACTTTGAGGATTCAATTTTACCGTACCAGTGGAAGAAAGAGATCTGAGCGAAAAAACATTTATCCTTTGTAACTTATAGTCATAGGCGTACAAATGATTTGACTGTATCTGAATGTCAGAAAGTATTTGAAATTCCCCGGGACCTGCTCCCGCTCTTCCCATAGTCGATATATGGCTGCCGTCAGGTTCAAAAACATGAATTGTTTGCCTGTTACTTTTTATTCCTCCTTCCGCAATATAAACCCGGCCTTGTTCATCTACGGCCACAGTCCCCATTGATCCGATACCAACACTATCCGTAAACATGGCCTCCTTTTCAAATCGAATGGTATCTGTCAACTCCTTATCCAGTGAATATACAGTAAGACTGTCAAGGGCTTGGATATGTTGTGGAATATCCAAACGATCTGCTTTATGCGTCTGCTTTTGTCTATCTTTTTGATGGGTAGAGCACCCAATGATAACTAATAAGCAACCATAAACGCTGACATATGCTATTATTTTTAGGATTTTCATCTTCCCTCCTCAAAGCCTGATTAATGAATAATTAAGTCTATATACATCAACGGGTAGTGACCGTCGTGTTTAAAGTCTATGCCATATATCTTTTCGTCCCACATTGTTAGCTGACTGAGTTCATGAGGAGCGTTGAAATAACTCACGGCTTCCGAATCCGTTTCCATAAAAATCTAATGCTGCAAACATCCTGAATATGGACTTCATCCGAATCAACTTGTGCTCTTTTAAAGGCATATATAAAGCTTAATTACAATGATGATCTGTTATATTTTATATCCTATTCTAAATCAAACCGGTAAATGTACTCCTCAAAGATGGACCCAAAATAGACCTGGTTTTCATCCTGATCGATAATAAAATTAGAAACATTAATGCCATAAGGCCGTTCTTCACGAATTTTGGGATCATTGTAGGTGAAGAATTTTACCCATTCCGCTTGATATTCTTTTTCATCACTGTGATAACTCAAATGATAAAGTTTACTGCCATGAGAAAAATATAAATCACCATTCTCTGTCAGAAAAGATTTCCCGATCAGTCCCTTCACCCCAATAGACTCCGAAGCTGTTCGTGCTGGTTTATCGACCGGCTTCAACGGCGGATTGTCGGGTAAATCTTTTTCGGGGACCTTCACATAGATCACATGATATAGTTGATGACTATTATCATATAGAAAGATATACGGAAGGCCTGTATATGAAACAGCTACCTCGCCCCGACTGTTTGTATCCATGCTATAATTATTGTAGGCTCCCGGTTGCATCCCACCGGGAATCAGGCGCGGATGAAAGCTCCCCGAAGAATCAAAGGGCGGTGCTGCCTGGTAAAAAGAGATCAAATCTTCCGTAGGGTTCATCGCCCCAGTTGAAAGATACAATAAGGAATCTGTAATACTCATTGATTTGGTACCCGTTAGTGCAGTACCGTAAATTACCCGATTGAACGTTGTTTGAAGATTAAAACTGTAATCAAATATCTGTATGCGGGCATTCGAAATATCGGCGGTAAAAATATGATCTGTATTTCTCATCAATCCAATTAGATCGCTGTATTCACCCGGACCCCGGCCACTGCGGCCTATTTTCCGACAGATCGTCCCTTTCTGGTCGATAACCCAAATACAGTTCTGCTGTCCATCGGCCACATATAAGCTGTCCCCTATTTTTATCAATCCCGCTACTCGTCCCAATCGACCTGATGGAGACAATGAATCTACGCTGCTATCGGCCATCACATGTTCTGGTTCGGCGTAAAAGGTATCTATCGGGAGCTCAGCCAGCGGGACAATGGAGTTCGGGGCCGATTCCAGCAGGGCATTTAAGGTCTCGCTTTCAGTTTTCGGAATTTGGGGTGCATGTTCTGTGCAGCCCGACAATATCAAAATACAGGCCATCAGAAACCATCCAGCGACAAAGGGTATGTTATTATTCATGTTTACTGACTTGTTTTGTTAGACTTATCCATCTTCTTTTGATACTCAGAGTAACAAACTTATTCCTGCATACACTGCAATTCTTCTTTGAATGAAGGTAGCGGAGCCGGCAAGGAGTAAAACTCACTTGTTTTATGATCCGACGATATCCTTGCTGAAATCGAAGTTTCAAAACAATCATCACATCCTTTTTTATAGCTGACTGCTCCCCACAGGTCCCATGCCTTAATATTACCGAGCGTTTGGGCATTAACCTCTTTTGCTCCAAACCAGGAATCGTCTTCCAGCACTAACTGTATCGGAATATTATTTTCCCGGGCATAGTCGTACCATTTCAACAGTGATTCCTGGCACCGGGTACAGTCCTCTTCAAAAACGCCCTGTCCAAAATAAAAGGACACCATCTCATCTCTACATGAACCGATATCTGATAATAAGGTTGTTTGTATATCTGTCCCATCCATCGTATAAACGGTATCTCCATCAACAGCCAGAAGTTCTCCATTCGACAACGCACCTCGTTCCCGGAAACGATCGGTTTGGATGTTATAGGAAATAAGTACATCCCCTAGTTTATAGGAATGCACCTGCACGTACAGCATGTGGTCTTCAAGATAAGCCGATGTAATGAGTATATACTCCGGCATGATTTTTTCCTTCCAGAAAATTTTTGCAATCGGCCGTTCTAAGGAATTGGTATTCTTGGTAATTTCCCTTCCTAACGCTAATTCTTCCACCCCGGGAATACGCCGCTTATACAACGAATCGCCATTGAAAAGAACAAATCTGTTTATTCCCTCTCGTGTAATAAGAATAAAATCCCCGGAGGCATATATTGCTTCGGAATCATAAAACGGGTTCATGGGGCTCTCATCCCGGATATTAAACAATGATGCGCCGGGATCTTCAAGCTTGTCAACGGGACGAAATGCTTCAATCATCACCCCTGTTTCAAAAGGATTTGTTTCTTCAAAATCCATTACGAATCCATAGGGGATGCCGCTATAATTTATTATATGAGAAGCTGACTTCTTTAGTTTTTTCCGTTCTATGCTCAGAAATGTGGTTTTATCCAGGGTGGTAATATGCAATGCCCGGTTATCCAGTACATATAAGGCGGTGTCGATGAGCGCCAAATCTAATCCGTCGGTCAAAAACTCTCCCGGTCCCCTTCCCTTTTGCCCAAAAGATGCTAAGACGTTCCCGTCCTTATCCAACTTTACCACTTGGTAATGGTCGTCTGCAACGGCGTAGAAATACTCCCCGTCATACTGCACGTTACTGAATCTCCAATAATCCTGCGCTTGTAATGGATTGATACTTAGCCCCACACATACTATCAGAAGTAGCAGATACTTTGGATATTCCAAACATACCAGCTGTAGTGTTTTCATTAGTTTCCGGGCTGTAAAGTAGTTCATGTTTATCCTCTTATTCTAAATAAAACTGGTAGATATGCTCCTCAAAGATGGACCCGAAGTAGACCTGGCTTTCATCCTGATCGATAATAAAACTAGAAACATGAATGCCATAAGGCCGTTCTTCACGAATTTTGGGATCACTATAGGTGAAGAATTTTACCCATTCCGCTTGGTATTCATTATCACCACTGTGATAACTCAAATGATAAAGTTTACTGCCATGAGAAAAATATAAATCCCCGTCTCCCGTCAAATTCACTTGGCCGATCAGCCACTTTACCCCAATAGCCTCCGATGCCGTTCGTGCTGGTTTATCGACGGGCTTCACTGGCGGATTGTCGGGTAGATCCTTTTCGGGGAACCGTACATAGATCGCATGCTGCAGTTGATGAGCGCTATCATATAGAAAGATATATGGCAGGCCTGTATATGAAACGGCTACCTCGCCCCGACTGTTTGTATCCATGCTATAATTATTGTAGGCTCCCGGTTGCATCCCACCGGGAATCAGTCGCGGGTGAAAGGTCCCCAGGGAATCAAAGGACGGTGCTGTCTGGTAAAAAGAGATCAAATCTTCCGTTTGGCTCATCGCTCCGGTTGAAAGATACAGCAGGGAATCCGTTGCACTCATCAATTTATCAGTCGTAAAGGCATTACCGTAAACAACATGATTGAATGTTGTTTGAAGATTAATCTTTTGATCAAACTTTTGTATACGGGAATTAGAGATATCAGCGGTGAAGACATGTTTCCTGTTTTTCATCAAACCACCTAAATCACCATATTCGCCCGGACCATGACCGCTGCGGCCTATTTTCCGACAGATCGTCCCTTTCTGGTCGATAACCCAGATACAATTTTGCTGTCCATCGGCCACATATAAGCTGTCCCCTATTTTTATCAATCCTGCTACTCGTCCCAGACGGCCTGATGGAGACAATGAGTCAACACTGCTATCGGCCATCACATGATCCGGCTCGGCGTAAAAGGTATCTACCGGGAGTTCAACAACCGGAACAATGGAGTTCGGTGCCGACTCCAGTAGGGCATTTAAGGTCTCGCTTTCGGTTTTCGGGATATTAGGGGCTTCTTCTGTGCAGCCCGACAATATTAAAATACAGGCCATCAGAAACCATCCAGTGACAAAGGTTATGTTATTATTCATGTTTACTGACTTGTTTTGTTGGACTTGACTGCATTTTGGTTCTGGCCTATAACTATTGCCTCTCCTCAAATTCAATGCGGTATTTCACAATACGATCTATCCCTGCATCCATATTTTGGTGGTGGCTATACAAATATCCATCTTTGACAATTACCTCATATGAAGAGCCCATAACACTTCTCTGAGACCGTTCGCCCGGCCAGCTAAATTTGGCTATCAGCTCCCCGTCCTCTTCCAAAACCCAACCCTCGTAAGTACTATCGCTGTCGGTAATGGAAAATACCCACAGCCGGTTTTCATCGTCGACCTCTATGGCATGCAGCGCCGGCCAGCTGTCGGGCACTTGACCCTTATTTTCACTGATTAAATCCATTTTCGACTCACTTAATTTTGCCTCAGACAATGTAAGGGAACTATTATCGTACGGGTAGTAAATAGCTCGCTGATAGTTTCCATCTTCATCATGGACTTTAATTAAAATATCTTCGGTCCAGGCGGTATAGATTGGTCCGTCATCCGAGATCGCTACCAGGGAACTTCGTCCAAAAGGCATCGTTCTGGGCATCCTTATATACCCCTCTGAACTTCTCTCGGTGTCAGGGAAATAAAAGCGAAATCGCTCCAGCTCCAGGACTCGTCCGGGCATTAATTCTCCCTCATTAGAAACCCGGCTGTATAACACCGTTGGAATGTCTGCTTCTTTGTTTAATGCTAAGTTACGTTGTTTTAATAAGAGGTTCCCATCATTTGTTGCATGCAGCTCGTCGCCTTTTAGCCGGTACGCCAGCGTATCTTCATGCTGTACTTTATCCCGTTGAATTAATTCTTCATCAAGGAGAGAAAAATCCTCCAATGAAAAGACCGAAAACTTTTGCAGCCTCGGGTCAAAGACAAACAGCTTTTTATTTCTGATATCCAGTGAACCGATCGCTTCAAACTCTCCCGGTCCCCGGCCAAAGCGGCTGAATGTCGTCAAGTGACTACCGTCTGGATTAAAGACATAAATTCCAAGAGTACCCGGTACAGATCCTACAATAAAAATACGACCTTGATTATCTACTGCTGTTTCACCGATATATCCTTTAATAAACACTTCTTCATTGCTCTCAAGGACCTGTTCTTGTTTAAAGGTGACGGTATCATATTCCTGGGTATCCGGGGAATAGACCTTCAGGCTGTCCAGTTTTTTTATATGATCAGGGATATCTGCTCCTTCAGCGGCAGATGTTTGGGAAGATTTTTCTTCTGAACAACCTATGAGCAAGGCTATAAAGAGTAGCCCGGTTTTTAACAGTCTCACGATGCCATCCCTTTTTATAAATTTACTACTCCTATAGTAGATAAATATTGTCAATCCCGCAAGTTGCTGCCGGGCATATCAGAACGCCCTATCCTTTTTTCAAGCCTGGCCTTAAAAAAAGACATATACTGAGAAACCGATTCGGTTTATTCTTATAAAAGTGTGGAATACTATTACTTTATTTGATATTCGGCATCTTTATTCCTTTCCCTTATTCTTTGTCGTCTTTTGACATTTCACATAGCACTTTTGGTCGCCAAAAGTGCTACAAAAACGACCGGCGAACCGGCTTTGGCGTTCGGGATCACTCGGTACGGAAATAAATGAAGATATTGTTTGTTAGGTAGCCCCAACAAGGGGATAGCTCGGGAGCGTCCCCTGCTTTTATCCTGGCGTTCCCCATTTATTTCTCTTTCGTACCTCCCGCTCCCTTTTCACGCCTCACCTGCTAAGGCCGGCGGTTTGAAATAGTACCCCAAAAAATCCCCTCTCGCCTTGAATAGAGAATGAGTCTGCCCTTGTGAAATCCTTCGATGTCCCCGAGGGCCGCCTATGAGGATTCCAAGGGCAAGCACTTTTTTCGTCTATTTTTTGGTGACAAAAAAGTGGACACTATTATTTGATTTATTGAAAGGTCTTTCTTCAAATGAAGTTGCACCTTAATTCTTTCCCGCCTTTTGGCATTGTTGAGTCGTTAGGCGGGAGAACTTTGACAATAAGGGAATAATTTAACCCTTCTTTCCTTATTACTTTTCCCATTGATGGAAAAGTAATCAAAAGATCTAGGACCATTTAACTCCTCGGTGCTGACTTCATCCCTATACGTTGATCACGGCTACAGCCAGCCCCTCCTCATACAGAAATGGTCCCGGATGGACTCTGTCGCTTTCAGCATGACCTATCCTTCCGGCCTTTGAATATGTTGCTGGTAAAAGTGCAGGGGCCGTAGTGTTAAAAAATCATTTTTGTCTGACGACCGGCAGGGAGGAGTTTTAAATGATTTTAACGAAGGCTCCTAAACGACAGCAACATTTTCATCGCCGGTGGTTTTTTGGGTTCGTTTTTGTCCACACAAAAAGGAACAATAACCTTTTAGCGTAGACGCAAGGAACAGCAGCAACAATTTATCCAGTCGGCCTGAAAAGTTAGACAAACGGAGGGGTGAAGCAGTTGCTCAACCGTTTTATTCAACCGCCTTCCGACCCTTTATAAGGGATGAATTTTCCAGATGTCCCAATTCCCAATTAACCCATTCCTAATTCTTAATTTTCTTCCCTTCTACCCATTGGAAAATAATTGGCACCAAATAAAGCGTCAACAGAGTACTGGTCACCATACCCCCCATCAGGGCCAGGGCCAGCGACTGGCGAAATGCATATCCGTCTCCAAAGGGCAGCAGCATCGGGATAAGTCCGAAGATAGTAGTGAGACTGGTCATAACAACAGGACGAAACCGGTGCAGCCCCGCCTGCGTAATCGCCTGGTGCAGGTCGCCGGTATCGGCGAAGTAGCGTCGCATAAAATCTACTTTCAGGATGGAGTCATTGACGGCGATACCAGTCAGGATCAGGATTCCCATAAAAGATAACGCATTAAGGCTGATGCCGGTTATCCATAAAATAAAGACCGAGCCTACCCACGCAAAAGGTACCGCGGCCAAAATAATGAGCGGGTGACGTAAGCTCTCGAACTGCACTGACAAAATAATATAGATAATCACCACGCTGATGAGCAGCAACAAGCCCATGTCCGACAACAGAGAGGCAATACCCATAACGGCACCCCCCATTTTTACATCCGTTCCGGTTTCACGGGCAAAATCGGTGAGCGCCCGACGTACGTCATTGCCATACCACCACCAGTCAGTAAACCCGATATCTCCCATATAACTGAGCACGGGCGTCTGGTTAACCCGTTCCAGCTGCTCTGGTTCGGAGGTACGTTCAATGGAAGCCAGTCTCGTTAGCGGGACCTTCCGGTCGTTCAGATTCAGCACAATATTTTCAGGCTCATAGATCTGCCGGTCATACCCTACCAGGCGGATGGGAACGTTTTCATCCTGACGATTCCAGTCGGTAATCCAGCTTCCGCGGGTGAGTGATTCCAGGTATTGAATTACTTCCCTCTCGTCAATGCCCAGCTGCAGTAGGTTCTGGGTCCTAAACCGAAGCTGATAGGTGTCTAGCTCCTGCTCATACTGCTTGGCAAGGGCGATATCCAATCCCGCTGACCGGAGCTTTTCCTGCAGTCGACCCGCAAGTCGTTCGCTCTGCTTCCTGTCCTCATCCACCAACCGAAAAAGTACCGGCGGTTGACTAGCGGACGGCAATACATCCATAGCGTTCTGTACCGCAAGAGGCTGGGCGGTCCATCCCGGCTGCTGTTGGAAGTAGTCCTCCATCTCTTCCCGCACCCGATCGGCCATATCGTATCCATCCACCGGAATGCTCATCGTAAATTTATTGAGTCCCTCGTCGGAGAGGTTCGAAAGGTTTGTCTGATCGGTATAGCCTCCCAATACCCGGATGGACTGCCCCTCCTGCTTTACACTGCTTAATCTGTTGATGAGACTTTCCGCCGATTCCTGCGTGGCGTAAAGGGAGGTATTGCCCGGCAACCGTACCTGGTAACGCAGCTGTTGGGGTTCGGTCTCGGGCAGCACACTCTTGTGAACCAGCATAAAAAGATAGATCGCTGCGACTAGTAACACCGACATCACTCCTAAAAACAGGGCTTTACGGCGGAGGGCCCACTGCAGACTTTGCTCGTAACGATCACGCATCCGGTCAAAAAAGCGGTTAAAGCCAAACATAGCTGATTTTTCCTCTCCCTTTTTCTGAAACTGGGTGATCAGCACCGGCAAAATCATCAGGGCCACACCGAGTGAGGCCAGCAGGCTAATGGAGAGCGTCCATGCCTGGTCACGAAAAAAGGCCCCTTCGAAGCCGCCTAAGAATATCAGTGGCAGAAAAACGGAAATGGTGGTTAGTGTAGAAGCGGTCACGGCCAAGGCAATCTCCCGCGTCCCCAGATCTGCGGCTTCAAAAATTGAGTCCGTTCCCGAACGATGCCGGTTGATGTTCTCCAGCACGATAATGGCATTATCCACTAACAGTCCGATGCCAAGAGTAAGTCCGCTGAGAGATACAATATTAAGCTGAATGTCGGAGATGAACATCACAAAGAAGGTGAGAAAGATACTGACCGGAATGGCCACGCCAATAGTAAACGGAGTACGCCAGTTGTCCAGAAAGAGGAAAAGAATGATAAAAGCCAGCAGCGCACCGTACAGCAGGGTCTGCAACAGGTTGTTAATGGCATTGCGTATAAAGCTGGCATTCTCCTCAAGTACGGTGATGCCGATATTGGTATTTTGGCTCCGTAATTCCTCCAGCAGTGGAAGCAGGGTATCATAGGCTTCCACGGTGTTGGACCCGTACTCTTTCTTGACCAGCACGCTCAGCACTTCATGGTCATCCACCAGCGAAAAGGAAGTGGGATCGGCCTCGTCCAGTCGTACCTCTGCTACATCACTGAGCTTCAGGACCCGTCCCGTACCCAGTGTTTTCAGCGGGACATCCTTCACATCTTCTATCGACTGTATTCGACTCTGAATTTTCAGGGAATAGCGGTACCAGCCCTCGCGCAGCTCCCCGGTGGCGGTAAAAAGGTTGGCCTGTGAGACCAGGCTTTCTACCTCGCTAAGGGAAACACCATAAAGGTTCAGGGCCTCGGGACGAAAGCGAATCTGGACCTCCGGTTCTACGGCCCCCACCATCACGGTCTGGGCGATGCCGTCGGCCTGCTCCAGACGGCGGGAAAGCACCTGCTCGGTCCACCGCTTCAGGTTGAGACGGGTATTAAAATCGGGATTGCTCTCATTCAGACTGGTAATCCCCAATACGGCAATGGGTTCGTCGGACGCGGTATTCTGTACCAGCTGGGGACGGTCGGCCTGCTCGGGCAGGCTAAATCGAATTTGATCCAGCTTTTCGCGGACATTCAGAAAGGACAAATCCATATTTTGTCCCCATTTGAACCGCAGTGAAATAATACTCTGCCCCTGGCGCGCAAAGCCGTGAACGTTTTCAAGTCCCTTCACTGTACTGAGTACCGCTTCCATCGGCTCGTTGATGCGCTGCTCAATCTCACGCGGAGCCGCGCCGCTCCAGTCCGTACGCACCATGAGTGTAGGCGAATCCACCTCCGGTAACAGATTTACGGATAGCTCGCTCAGGGCGATCGTCCCGAAGATGAGCGTCGCCAGGATGAGCATGAATGCGGTTATGGGGCGTTTTAGCAGCAAAGGTATCTGATGAAGTTTACAGTTACTATACGAGTATTATAGTAGAATGGTCGATTATTTGCAATTGGAAGTTATATTCAAATTGGAATCTATATATCTACCAAGCAGTAAGCGTCAAAAAATCTCCCTCATAGCCTCATAGGATGATCATTCTTTTAATCGCATAACTATAACTTAACTACTCTTTATTTCCTTTTCGAAACTGTCGTTCTATCTTCTTCAGACTTTCTGCCATTGACTCATGGGCTATAACAAAACGATAGATAAACCATAGAACCACTCCAACCACAAGAAGGTAAATGAACGATGAAAGTATAGCTAATCCGGTAAAGTGTTGAATCATTTTAAAAATATTTCTGAGTTACGTTTTCGGTGTCGGGAAAATCTTAAAGCGGATTTCATTATAACTATTTAGCAAATATTAAAAAATATTCCCGGATTATTTCGATCGTTCTCCCATTGGACGGGATTGTTGATAATATAATATCGAATTCGTTCCAGTGAATGTATATCACTAATAATACATTCGTAATAATTGCGCTGCCATACCTTCTGGCCAGGGATCTTTTTCTATTGATTTGGGCAGTTACCTCCGATTTATATCCCCGCACGATCGCCCCCAATGTTTTGGATGGGGAACGAAATTCACCTTGGTGGCTGACATTGTTATTTGATGGGGGCGTATTGCGATCATAATGGGGTGCATCCCGCCGCAGGGGCGTATTGCAATACGCCCCTGCGGAATAATACGTACCGGAACCGGTATTTCTATCGGAATGGGTGATCCGTATAATTCCGTGTACGTGGTTGGGCATAATCACAAATGCATCCAATGCCACATTATCCCGGATGGATTCCGTTTCCAACCATTGGTTACGGGCGATTTGCCCCCATTCATTTAACACCATATTTCCATCGTTGATCTCCCCGAACAGGCACAACCGATTGTGGGTGCACATGGTCACAAAATACCGTCCCAAGGATGAATAGTCGTATCCCTTCAGCCGTGTCGTACGGCGATTGTATTTTTTGGGATTATACCCCATTACAATCTCTTTCTTAGTTGTCTCCTGATCATCACCCACAGGGTGATATGCTACTAGTGCTCGGTCCCATCTTTCTAAAACTGGTTGGGATGACCTTCCCTCTAGCAGCAGGTATCCAAATCGAAGGAACTCAAAGCATTGTTCAATAAATATTTACCGGCTCATTACCATCGTTTAAAAAATTGTTATTGGAACCATCAAAGGTTTTAATAACCTTGATGTTATCTTTCCATACATAAATATGACCGATGTTATTAGAAAATTTAGTCATCTCTCCGGTATCACCATCAATCAAAAACGTATTAATTTGAGGGTGAATTTTTTTCAGATCTTCTTGCAATTTCGAACGTTTTTTATTCGGCATTGCAATCCTGTTCTCAATTTGCAGAAAAACATATTTTTTATTTGTAGAGGTAAAATGTGTGATTTCGTTAAATGGTTCCTTACTGGACGGGTATCTTATTGAAGCCTTTGCCTTCATACCCTCTTCTATGATGGGCTTATATCTATAATCATCAACGACTGAAGTCCATTTTATCTTTCCATCAGGTTGATAGCCGCGCACAAAGGGAAAATTGGTAAAGACACCTACAATAGTATCTGTGCTTTCATTGCAAGCTAATTTGGTATCCGACAATCTCCCAGAAAAGACCGGCCATTGTGAATTTGACTGATATATCTTCCCGAATGTGTTGAGGGGCTTGCCATTGGTTGAGTTAAATTGATGAATAGGGTTGGATATATTCAATACACTACCCCCTCTTTCTTCACCACTGGCAGAATCAGGTCTCCTTACGGTATAACCTGACACAAAAATTGACTCCCTGAATGTACACAAATCTACAATATGACTTAAGCCATGTTCAAAGGGCCTGGAATACGTAAATTGATTCTCAGAATATTTAAATACATCAATCTCTGTACGGTCCAATACATACAAGTTCCCTTTTTGATCAGTATCAATTGCCGTTGGATATAAAAATTCTCCAGGTCCCCGACCTTCCTTTCCAATATCAGAGATAAAAGAACCTTTTCTACTAAAAACCTTTATAGTTTTTTGTTGATACGGTAAAATGAATATATGTCCGTGGGAGTCAATTGCTACATCTTTTATTGAAAATAAGCCCGCTTTATTTCCCTCATCTATACTACCAACTGGTTCCCTATCTAAAAGCTCATCAATATCTTTAATTGAGAAGATACTGGTATCATCCGGCAAGTCTTTAAATGAAGGAGCAGAAACAATTTCATCTCTCTTGGGGATATTCTCTTCAGTAGGATGGCTCACTCTTACTTTATTATTCTCACATGATATTAAAGTCATTAATAGAAAAACGCTAAGCGTAAATACCGTTATTAGGCGTTTTAGCAGCAAAGGTATCTGATGAAGTTTTGGTTACTATACGAGTATTATAGTAGAATGGAGATAAATTAACAACTCCCGGTTTTATAGCAGATGAAAGGATACAGCTAACAAATTAAAAATATGGGTTCCAAATCTCTTACAGGGCAATTGTTTCCTCTCACTTAAAGGCATAGAAAGTTATTATTTCTTCATTGTACATCTCCATAATCAAACTTATAAACAGCATCGTTTTCCGTATTATCCCAACCATAAAATCTTTGATCCTCCTCATCTACCATAACCATATCTAAACTATATTTCGCTGGTATTTTGAATTCCCGGATCGGATTAGCATCCCAATCTAACACTTGAATACGTGTTTCATGCGAATTATAAAAGTCTTCCTCTTGTATTCCTGCATATAAGAGGTATAAGTGCCGATCGGTTGAATAGATAGATTTATAATACGTCATAATTTTATCTTCTTTGAAATCCTCCAGATCAAAGGTGTGTTTCGGGGGAGCATCTGCCAATAAATAACGAGAAGGGTCAGCAGTAGAATCCAGATGAACAACTTCTAACCCCGGATAATGCACCATAAGAGAGGCGATCTTATTGCGGTCAGGAGAGATAGTCGTTATTCGGGCGTTTAAATTTGATGCCGGGTTCATTTCATAGGGCTCTATCCTGAGATTATATAAAGAAAAAGTCTCAAATTCCCCCGATTTCGGATAATAATAGAATCCTCCCCGTTTTTCATCCAGCTGCTTTGAAAAACGATCGTCATACACCCCTGTAATCATGGTGCTGTCTACATAAAAGATATCATCAGCCCCTGTTCCTGTTAGCTCTTTTGGTAGCTCATATTTCCTGTTGATGATTACCTTGTTCGAATCTATCGAAGCCGTTAAATCAATGCTATTCAATGTCAGCGTCGGTCGGTCATAGGCAAATATTGTTAACCCTGACTCCGATTGAATACCATCTACAATCATCGGAGGCTGGCCGAATTCACCCGGCCCCCGTCCTTCTTTTCCCAAACTACCAATAAAATTCTGATCCTTATCGTAAATTTGGAGATAAGGTTCGTTCATTGTGCTGATAACCATCAACGAATCAATCCGCTTGAGGTACATAACCCCCATTTCATTTTCGAATACGCGCGTCCCCTCCAGTTCTATGGCGGGACCAAAATTATTGACTACTTCTCCGTTAAATTTGTCTTTTTCATTAAAAGAACAGGCACTTAAAATTAGCAGGAGAATAAAAAAACCTTGATGAAGTTTCATTTTAGAAATTATTTTTGTAGTGGTAATTTTTTTGCAGTAATTAGTACACCTCACTTATGTCCTGCGACTTACATAAATATTATCTGTGATCTATAATATTTAATATTCAAATCCCTCCTTTATTTAGAGATCTCCTGATTTTTATAGGATCCGGACAACTTAAGTACTGGTGACCTGCATTTCACATCACCAATAAATCCTACCTCAGTACTAATATCCCTATATTTACCTGCAAATTATGAAAATAGCAAGTCCATCAATTATTTTAGTAGTATATTGAAGTCGATAAATAAAGAAATAACCCCTTCCTCTGGATAATTGGTAATATCATGATGGATTCGTTCCAGGGATTTTTTATCACGGATAATATGATCGTAATAATTGCGCTGCCATACCTTCTGACCGGGGTTGTTTTGTTTTTTATTAATCCGGGTGGTTACTGCCGATTTATAGCCCCGTACAATGGCCCCCAATGTTTTGAGCGGGGAACAGAATCCGGGTTGATGGTTATGGGTGTATGATGTAGGTGAGTATTTTGATTTTGTTGGGGCGTATTTCGATTTTGTTGGGGCGAATCGTTTTGTTGGGGCGTATTGCGATACGCCCCAACATCATACGGTCCATCATTATCCACCTCAGTATTTCTATTGGAATGGGTGATCTGTATAATGCCATGCACGTGATTGGGCATGATCACAAATGCATCCAATATCACATTATCGCGGATGGATTCCGTTTCCAACCATTGTCCGCGTGCAATCCTTCCCCATTCATTTAACACCATATTTCCATCGTTGATCTCCCCGAACAGGCATACCCGGTTGTGGGTGCACATGGTCACAAAATACCATCCCGGGAAGGAATAGTAGTATCACAAACAGTGCCTCTCCCCTCCGGTCAGGCTGTCTTTCCCTTCCAGTAACCGTAGCACCATAACGACTCCCCTATGGTCGTAACCGTACCCTTATGATGAGAACAGCCCTATCACCTGAAGTTAGTACCATTGACACTGGGAGCCAGTGCTGTTAACACCAGGAGTTAGTGATACTATCACCAGGAGTCATTGCCGTTAACACTGCCAGTCAGTGTCACTGACACCGGGAGTCAGCGTCACTGGCACTAGGAGTCGGCACTACTGACATTACGAATCAGTATTACAACTACTGTCGGGAACGGAGTGAGATTGCTAATCAAAAAATACAAACCTAACTATTGTACTATTCTGGTCGTGCTAAGTCCTGACGCTTTACTGGACGGGATATACTGTAAACAAAAAAGGCACAATCGGAATGCTCCAATTGTGCCTGTGGCGGAGGGAGGGGGATTCGAACCCCCGGTATCCGGTTGGGATACACACGCTTTCCAAGCGTGCGCCTTCGACCGCTCGGCCACCCCTCCAAAGAAGATCGCAAATATAGGCTATTTTTCAGGGGTTCGCAACGTTTATAGCAGAAAAAAAGCAGATCAAAACCCAAAGGTAAACACCTGTTCAGAATAGGCGCGCACCGGCTCTCCCCCTTCCCGGGCGGGCTGAAATTTCCACTGCAAGGCGGCTTCACGGGTCTCCTCTTCCAGTCCGTATCCGATGCTGTCCACAATCTTATAGTTCCCGGAGCCTCCATTTCCATATAAACGGATTTCCAGGATGTTGGCCTCCTCAACATTGCCATCCCGATCCACCAGAAATTGTACCATAATTTCGGCTTTGATATTGGCCCTGCGGGCCGATTCTGTGGCGGTGGCTTCTACGATGCGCGTCACCCGGGGTGGTTGCTGTGGATTTCCAGCAACAGGACCTTCTTCCTCCCCCTGCTCTCCTATCCTGGATTCGGAAAGAGGGTCTGGATTTTCTGAATATTCAATATCATCGAGCTCCGTGAGTTCTTCCTCAATTATTTCATCGGTCGGCTCGGGAATGGGCGCAGTCGGCTGAGGTGGCGGGGGCGGACTGCTGGACTGTCGCGTAATGATGGCCTCCTCAAATGTAATAGCATCTTCCTGCAGATCGCTGGCGGAAAACCGATCATCGGGTAACGGCTGGGCGGGCCAAAATTTGATAATCCCAATGATCAATAGCTGGGCCAAGATGATGGACATCATTATACGAAGCCGGTAATAAAACCGTTCCCTGCTGTTATATTTCGGGTCTTTTGTCAAAGATGCTCTCTGTTAAGTATACGTACTATAACGATTTCAGCTCATCATTCATTAAAGAATAGGCTTCTTGTTTCATATCAGCAACAGAATCGTAATCCCCACTCTTCATAGGGTCCAGAATGGATATCCTGAATTCCTGCTGTGGCGATACCTTCCAGCTACCGGGCGGCATGGCTTCATGGCCTCCTTTCAAAACGACCGGCAGGATATTAAAATTATATTTTTGGGCTAGTTTAAAAGCCCCGTTTTTAAATGACTGAATCTCTCCGTCGGGACTTCGCGTTCCTTCGGGAAAAATCATAGCCGGTATTCCGGCCTGTACGGGCGCTACCAGGGTATCAATTTTCTTCGCGGAACTCATGCTCCTGCGATCGATAGCAATCTGTCCGCTCATGTAGACCATCCACCCAAAAATTGGAATCTGGAATAGCTCTTTTTTTGCTACCCATCTCATCGTCCACGGCAAATGGTATAGCAGCGGCAAATCCAGGAAGCTCTGGTGATTGGCTATGACAATGGTAGGCTGATTAATCTTTTGGATATCAGCCCCCTTTATTCGAATTGACCACCAGGGGTTCAGCTTCATCATTGCCCATGCAAGTCCCCGTATTGCTTTATTGGGAACCCGGTTAAAGCGGTCAAAAGGCAAGGTTAACAGATAACTTATGGTGACCACCAGAAAGCAACTGATGATACATATCGCCCAGTATATCCAAATGAAAATACTGAAAATCGTTTTCATTATCTGTATTTACCTGTTTATTTCCTGCAGTACTCTACGTATAAAACCATCTTTCTGCTGCAATTTCTCCCGGGCCTCGGACTTACCCAAACCAGTAAGCGCCATTACGAGGGCCGTCTTAACATGTCCGTCGGCCTGTTCCAGCCACCGGCCGGCCTCTTCGTAATCGGCATCCGTAAACATCATGATAATACGTTTGGAGCGCTCTTCCAGCTTTTGATTCGATAGCTGCAGGTCTACCATCACATTCTCGTACACTTTGCCCTTGCGGATCATCGCCCCGGTGGTTAGCATATTGAGCACCATTTTTTGGGCCGTGGCGCTTTTCATGCGGGTGCTCCCCATAATCGCTTCAGGACCCACGGGGATGTCGAGCAGTACATCCACCTCAATGGTTATTTGTGAAGCGGGTACAGTCGTCACAAACAGCGTATGGCAGCCGGTTTCTTTGGCCTCCTTCAGGGCCCCGTGCACATAGGGAGTGCGTCCGCTGGCTGCAAGTCCACAGACAATGTCTTCTGCTTGTAAATTGATTTCCCGCAGGGCTTCTCTCCCGTTGGATTCGTAATCCTCGGCTCCCTCCTGGGCCTCAAACATCGCCTCTTTTCCCCCGGCAATCAGGCCAATAACCTGTCCGGGATCGGTACCAAATGTTGGCGGACACTCGGCCGCATCCAAAACGCCCAGCCGACCGCTGGTTCCGGCACCAGCATAAATCAGTCGACCACTATTCTCAAAGGCTTCCTTTACTAAATCAATGGCTTCGGCAATGGCCGGGAGTTTTTTTTCTACCTCTTGAGCTACTTTTTGGTCTTCTGCATTGATAAGACGTGCAATTTCATGGGAATCAGCCAGGTCAATGGCCTGCGTATTGGGATTTCGCTGTTCCGTATCCAACTCTTTTAGCTGAGAAAATAATTGTTGCTTATTCTTTTCCACTTTAGGAAGCGTTTAGATGATTGTGCTAACTCCTATGCAAGGTAACAAATTGAACACTCATTTTTTACCGATCCACCCGAGGTGCGTATGCTTAAAAGAATCAGCATATTTTAAACCGTATCCAAAAATACGGTCCATTGCGGCATGCCCCAATATGATAATGCCTGCCAATTCAATTACCGGCATCGACCATGTATAGCCGACCATATATAATACGACGGCTACGGCCTTGTGATGAAATATATTATAGAGTACCGAACCAGCTCCGGGATTAAAAAGATATCCGGCCATGCTTATATCCGGTGCAAGCAATAAGAGCGGAAACCACCACCAGTCAAAAGTTGTTTGTGCAAAGAGAAAAATGGCCAGCGCAAATATACCAATCTCTTCAATACGTAATAGCGTCTTCATCTGATTTGGATCTTTAATTATTTACGGCTGTTCCACCACTCTGAAACATTCCGTGAAGCTGTTTTATTCGTGGTACTGTTTTGAGAGGTCTCACTTCCACCTTCCCCGGAAATTTTTAATAGGCTGGCGGCCAACGCCTGAACTTCTTTATCGATATCCTGGAATTCATCCAGTTTCTCGGTGCAAAAATGATCCCCTACGAAGTGAGTATCATAATTCCCGGTTGCAAAGGTCTCGTGGCTCAACACATATCTGCAAAAAGGAATAGTAGTTCGGCAGCCGGCAATCTCATATTCTTCCAGGGCACGCAGCATGCGGCGGATAGCGTGGTTTCGATCGTTCCCATAGGCACATAGCTTGGAAATCATCGGATCGTAATTAATGGACACTTCCTGTCCCTCCTCTACTCCTGCATCCACTCGAATACCGTTACCTGACGGAATGCGGTGTTTGGTCAGCGTACCGGTGCTAGGCAAAAAATTATCCCTTGGATCTTCTGCGTAAATTCGGCATTCAATGGCATGTCCCTCCATTTCAATATCCTGCTGCTCAAAAGGAAGCTCTTTGCCTTCCGCAACCAGAATCTGCAGTGCCACCAGATCTAATCCTGTTATCAACTCGGTAACCGGGTGCTCAACCTGGAGACGCGTATTCATCTCCAGGAAATAGAAATTACGGTCAGCGTCTACCAGGAACTCTATGGTCCCGGCCCCCACATAATCTACTGCTTGGGCTGCCGCTATTGCAGCATCGGCCATCTCGGAGCGAAGCTCGGGCGTTAAAATAGAACAGGGTGCTTCTTCAATGACTTTCTGATGGCGCCGCTGTATGGAGCATTCCCGGTCAAAAATATGGAGTACCTTGCCGTGCTTATCCGCCATAATTTGAAATTCCACGTGCCGTGGCTCTACCAGATATTTTTCGATATAGACGCGATCGTCTCCAAAAGAATTGCGGGCCTCTGATTTTGCCGCCTTGATACCTGATCGGAACTCATCTTTGTTTTCTACAATGCGCATGCCTTTTCCTCCGCCCCCGGCAGCCGCCTTAACCAGCACCGGGTAGCCGATTTCGTCGGCGATGGCCTCGGCTTCTTCAATATCCTTGAGTTCTTTTTTGGTCCCGGGTGGAAAAGGAACGTTGGCTTTGCTCATTAATTCCCGGGCCGCCGTTTTATCTCCCATCGTGCTTATAGCCTTGGGATTGGGACCTATAAAGATAACGCCTTCTTCTTTACACCGCCTGGAAAACTCCGCATTTTCACTCAAAAAACCATAGCCGGGATGAATAGCATCGGCCCCGGTTTCTTTAGCAACTTCAATGATTTTATCAATGACCAGGTAACTCTCAGAGGAAGCGGCGGGACCGATATGTACCGACTCGTCGGCCTGCAACACATGAGGGGCATCGGCATCCGGGGTAGAATATACAGCTACCGTCTGCTTGCCCAGCTCCTGGCAACTTCGGATGATGCGAAGAGCAATTTCACCGCGATTTGCAATCAGAATTTTAGATATATCAGCCATCTTATAAATCCAATTTATATTATATGCGTTTTGAGCATTTGAGGCCACTGGTCCCACTCGTGGGTTGTTTCTAAATTCCAAATATCCAGCTCGTGCTCAATGAACTTCATGCTAAATATATTACTTAGGCGCCGGCCATACTCGCGCCGGGGATCTTCTTCATAACTTACCAGCCTGAAGTCCACATTCCGGATGTCGTTTAACAGCGATTGCTTATTGATATTGGGGACAAAATCCATAGGATTGTTATAATATACATCATTCTCATAATAGTCATCCATGAACCGCTTGATATCATAAACGCCGCTCATACCAATGGCTCTGTCAAATGCAGTCGGATGTTTAAGTGCCGTGGTTATGGCATGGTATCCTCCCAAATCGGTTCCGGCTACGATAGTATAATCAATCGGATTGTGATCCTTTATATAGGGCACCACCTCATCCACAAGGTACGACTCAAATTGATTATGCCGTACTAGTCGCTGTGATGGTGTAACTTTATCGTTCAGGAAGCTTTCTTTATCTACTGAGGAAATACAGTAAAGCTGATTAAAGCCATTTTTAAGCTGATAGGAAATGGCGTTCACCATTCCGAATTTCTCCCATTGATGACAATTTGCGCCTCTGGTTGGAATTCCGATCACCGGCGTACCAGAGGAGCCGTAAATAACAATCTCCATATCCTTGCCCAGGCTAGGGCTACGCCACTGTATTTTCTCCTTATCCATTACATCCTCTTAATAGTTTATTGGCCTTCAGATATTTTTAAAGTGGAATATAACAGATACTATGCTTTAGTGTAAATTTTGTTCCCGGATCAATATGATCCTATTCAGGAATTGGCCATCTTAGTTTGATAAAAGACACGGGGAATGATCGCAAGTTTTTCAGTGGTATTAAGATAAGCACGCACATCAAAAACGTTGTAGTTGTTCTTTTCAATTTTATCCAGAATACGACTGTAGTTATAACGAGCTAAATAAACCGGGAGCCGACTATCTCTGGCAAGTAAAGAGACTCCCTTTTCGGAACGGTCATAGTACCGTCGAGCCCGGTCAATCTGGTAGGCCAATAGTTCTTTCACGGAGGGTGTTAATGAGTGAGAAAAAAGATCCTCTTCCGAAACTCCGAACTTGGCTAATTCATTTTGCGGTAAATAAATCCTCCCCTTTCGCAAATCCTCACCTACATCCCGTAAAATATTGGTCAGCTGCATGGCAATGCCCAGATCTACCGCATAGCCTAGCGCCTCCCTGGACTCATAACCGAACACCTGGCTCGTCATTAATCCAACAATGGATGCTACCTTAAAAGAATAGTCATAAACCTCATCAAAAGTTTGGTATCGGCTTTTATAGAGATCCATGCATACCCCCTCCATGAGCCCAAATGGTAGCTCTATAGGGATATCATATCGCCTTAACACATCAGAAAAAGCCGTAAGAATCGGATCTTCAAAGGAACGTCCCTCGTAGGTTTCTTGCAGGTTCTTTTTCCACCTTTTCAGTCGTACTTTTACATCTGAAATATCCAGTTCCTCCTTTGCGATCAGATCTTCCGCTTCATCAACCAGGTCATCCACATAGCGGCATAAGCTATAAATGGCAAAGATTCCCCGCTGTTTGTGATTGGGTAAAAAACGCGTGGCCATGTAGAACGTTTTGGCATGCTCCCGGGTTATCGCCCTGCAGCGAGCATAGGCTTCTTTGAGGTGCCCTTCATCAAGCTCATCAATAACAGAACGATGGAAAGAAGTACGACGGTACAAAGGCCTTATAAAGTTATACGGAATGCGCAAAAGGTCATTCATAAACAGAGCCACTATTTGATAAAGCGTTCACTATATCAACATGATGGGATATTTAAATCATTCCCATGCTCCATACTTTAGTTTTAAAGATTTAGAGAAAACTGCAGGAAAATTTCAATTCTTCTTAACTTTTTTCGATTTTCTAAATGACTTAAAATTTTAGCTAACTATTTGAATCGTGGGAAACTACTCAATTGATAAACAAGATCTCAACAATTGTATCACCCAAACAAATGTACCCGCTGCGGGTACCCCTTATCGCGGCAAGGTACGGGATGTCTATTCTCTGGGAGATAATAAACTGGGTATCGTAGCCAGTGATCGCATCTCGGCTTTTGATCATATTATGAAACAGGCAATCCCTTATAAGGGGCAGATTTTGAACAGCCTTGCCGCCTTTGCTTTTGATAAAGTGGACGACCTGGTAAATACACACATTATTGACGTTCCCCATCCCAATGTTACTATTGCTAAAAGATGCGAACCCATTCCTATCGAGGTTGTTATCCGTGCCTGCCTGACTGGCCATGCTGCGCGGGTTTATAAATCAGGGAAGCGCACTTTATGCGGGGTTGAGTTGCCCGACGGAATGGTTGAAAATCAGAGATTTGAAGAACCCATATTGACTCCCGCCACAAAAGCCGAAGAGGGACATGATGAGGATATTTCTGAAAAAGAAATCCTCGACCATGAAATTGTTGAGCCCGACCTTTGGGAAGAAATCAGGACGAAGGCTTTTCAAATATTTGAGCGGGGACAAGAAATTGCCAATAAACAGGGACTCATTCTGGTAGATACCAAATACGAGTTCGGGCTTTGCAATGGTGAGCTAACACTTATAGATGAAGTGCACACTGCGGATTCTTCCCGGTACTTTTATTCTGAGGGATATGAACAAAGACTAAAAGAAGGGAACCCTCAAAAACAACTCTCAAAAGAATTTCTGCGAGAATGGCTTATGGAGCACGATTTCCAGGGCAAAGAAGGGCAAACGCTTCCCGACCTGCCGGACTCCTTGCGGATCAAGGTATTTGAGCGTTATTCCGAGCTATTTGAGAAGCTGACGGGTAAATTTTTTGAGCCCACGCCTATTAATATCAATGACCTGAATAATAAGTTGCAGGAGATATTTACTCAATATCAATAGCGGGTTCTGAGGAATAGCTGCTCTTCTTCCCAGAGGTGTTATATTTATCAGCCAGGCGGCTAAGGGCTTTTTTTCCCAGCATAGCTTTTCGTGCAAAATTACGTTCTTTATCGTTTTGGGAAAGATAATCCTCGAACGACTCCTGCTCTGCACGATTTAAATTGCCATCTATATAATCAGTTAAAAAATCGGTGAGTGTTTCATCACGATCAAATTCGGTAATATCCATAAGTGAAAAAATAAGGGTAATAAATGATTTAACAAGTTCATTTATTACCCTATACCGAATTTATGCGGTAATTGTTCCCGGAAAAACGTGATCTTCTAAAAGTTCCTGTAATTTTGCCCGCCCGCGGTTAATACGCGACTTAACCGTACCCATGGGCAGATCAGCAATTTCGGAAATTTCATCATAGGAAAGCTGCTGGATATCCCGCAGAACAACCACCTCACGGAAATCTTCGCTGAGCTCCATAAGGGCCTTTTCCAGCTCATCCATGCACATTTTTTCGTGTAAAACATCGTCAGGAAGGATATCTGGATCCTCCAGCTTCATAGGACGATCTTCGGAATCGTCGGGATCCTTATGGATGGTGACTTTTGTCATCCGTTTTTTCTTTTTGTACAAACTTTTCGCCAGGTTGATGGCGATAGTGTACATCCAAGTAGAAAATTTAGCTATACGCTCATAGGAATGCCGACTGCGAAAGACACGAAAGAACGTCTCCTGTACTAAATCTTCACAGTCGTTGTGATTGTGCGTATATCGATATAAGAAATTGTGCAACCGATCTTGGTAGCGTTCGACTAATAAGTTAAAAGCTTGCTCGTAACCAGATTGAAAATGCTCCATTAAGTCTTCATCAGATAACTGCTGAAGTTCTGCTCTGGATAATGCTTCCATAAAAGTAGACCCACTTTAATTTGCGATTGACAATGTTTAGAATCATCAACAACCGCTAATGGGTATCAGTTGATGATTCTCTTAATCATCAGGAGAAGTATCGTCGAGGGGTCCATTGTTGAAAAACCTTTTGCCGCTCTATCGGCATCCAGTAATGTTTCAAAAATTCTGGGCATCTCCGAAAGCTTAAAAGCTGAAGCGTCTTTCCACAATTTGTTAAAGTACCAGTTGTTACTGACACCTAAGGTTTTCTGAACTTGTTTTTTCGAATTACCCTTTGCGGACAGACGCTGAATCTGCCAGATGTTTGAAAATACATTGTAAAAGAACCCCACGGAACGAATAATTTCTCCCGTGTTCGCTTTAGAGTGTTGCAACATCTGTTCCGCAATAAAGAGGGACTCATCAAGATTTCGCTCAAATAGGGCATCTTTTAGCTCAAACACCGAATATTCGCGGTAAAGGCCGATTATTTTTTTTATATCCTCTTTTTTTATCGCATCGGAAGTGTCCACAAAAGTACACACTTTATCTATTTCTGTGGACAGTAGCTGCAAATCGCTCCCTACATATTGTGCCAGCATCTGTGCCGCCGGTGGACGAATAGTCTTGTTATGCTGGTTTTTTACCCAGTTCATAATCCAGTCGGCCAGCTTATAATCCGGTACCTCTTCAAATTCCTGATAACGGACATGCTCTCCTTTTTTTATAGCCTTCCCGAGTTTTGTACGTCCGTTTGGCTTTTTTGAATCTATGCAAACAAACAGCGTTGTTGGATTGGGATTTTCCAGGTAGGGAATAAAATCATCAGTTTCTCCCCCGTAACTACTCTCTTCGCTATAGCTGCTAAGCTTACTAAAATCCCGAAGGATAACCACTCGTTCATCCGCCATCATAGGATAGCTGCGAATGATGGAGAGTACCTTCTCAGGGGTAACATCGCGACCGTAGAGAAGATCAAAGTTAAAATCCTTTTGATCTTCCGGGACCAATCCTTCCACCACATCCTGGAGCTTATCCAGGAAAAACTTTTCTTCACCGCAAAAAAAGTACAC
The DNA here is from genome assembly GCF_039545095.1 of Fodinibius salicampi. Taxonomy (NCBI): domain Bacteria; kingdom Pseudomonadati; phylum Balneolota; class Balneolia; order Balneolales; family Balneolaceae; genus Fodinibius; species Fodinibius salicampi. Next base: position 1,250,380 of record NZ_BAABRS010000001.1, read on the forward strand.
CGGTTTCCGGTCTCCTGACTTTAGTTCTTTCAGGAGATCAGAATAGTGATCAATACTGGTCTTTTTGGCCACGTTGTTATTGGTTATCGATTATATATTAAATAACAATTCATTAAAAACTATGGAGTTAATCTACCCATCATACGGGGGAATGGGATAGTCTCACGAACATGATCCAGTCCACACAGCCATGACACTGTTCGTTCCAGTCCCAGGCCAAAGCCCGAGTGTGGTACGGTTCCATACTGTCTCAAATCAAGGTACCACTGGAAAACATCTTCTGGCAGGTCGTGTTCGGCAAGACGTTTTTTGAGCGTATCCAGATCGGCTTCACGCTCGCTCCCTCCGATCACTTCCCCATAACCTTCCGGGGCCAGCATATCTACCGCCAAGGCCAGATTTTCATCCTCGGGATCGCGCTTCATATAAAAAGCCTTGATTTCTGCAGGATAGCGGTGAACAAAAATGGGTGTATCATACTGCATGGTGAGCAACGTCTCGTCACTGCCTCCGAAATCTTCGCCCCAAGTAAAGTTAAGTGCCGATTCGCGCCAGTCCGGTATATTGCGAAGATCTTCTTCAATTTGATCGATCCTTGCTCCGATCTCTTTTATCCGCTGATCTATCTGCGCTTTACGCCATTTTTTTGCCTGTCCACGTTCTTTCTCGATTTCATCCTGCTCTTCCTTCAATTCAGTTTTTTCCTGCTTACGGTCTTCCACCATTTGATCAAGCATATCTGCCATTTCATCGCTTTTGAGTCGTTCTACAGCCTCAGTATAAGATATACGGGGAAACGATTCTTCAACTGTTTTCTTGAGAGTAGTGGTATCTCTTTCCAGAATTTCCAGCTCGTTTTCGCATCGCTCCAAAACCTTTTTGATCACGAATTTGGTAAAATTCTCCGCAAGATCAATATTCATATCCAAATCATAGAACGCCATCTCCGGCTCAATCATCCAGAACTCGGTTAGGTGGCGGCGGGTTTTGCTCTTCTCCGCCCGGAAAGTAGGACCAAAGGTATAAATGAGTCCGTGTGCCATTGCCATTGCCTCCCCATAAAGCTGACCTGATTGCGTTAAATATGCCTCTTCGTCAAAATATTCGGTTTCAAAAAGATTGGTCGTTCCCTCGGCCGCATTACCGGTAAAAATCGGGGCATCCATCTGCACAAATCCACGCTCCTGGAAAAAAGTATGGATGGCATATATAATAGCATTGCGTACACGCATGGCCGCCCACTGCCGGCGGCTGCGCAACCAGAGGTGACGATTTTCCATCAAAAAGTCCACTCCGTGTTCCTTTGGCGTAATGGGATAATCTTCGGCTACCTGTATTACCTTTATATCAGTAACCTGAAGTTCGTACCCTCCAATACTTCTCTCATCTTCTACCACGATACCGATAACTTCGAGCGAGCTTTCCTGTCGCAGAGTGTCGGCGGAATTCCACACTTCTTCACTGACCGCATCTCTGGCCACCACACACTGGCATATACCGGAACCATCACGCAACTCCAGAAAATAGAGATTTTTACTGCTTCTATAATTGTATACCCATCCTTTGAGCGTTACCTCTTCATCGACATGATCTGATAAATTTGTTATATAAACCATCAATAAGGCTTTTTCTTGATCTGATTGTTTCTTTTATACTGGCTAATAAGACTTTTAAAATCTGTACCCAAGGATAGCGGTTATTACAAATACAATCAACGGAATGAAGGGGGATAGTTTTATTAACCTGAATTGATATTTAGTACTTCCTGTCCAATAACTTTATACTTCTCTCCTCCAATTTTTAAGACCAATAACAACCGGTAGTAGAATGCTATTTCATTTTGGAAAAAGTGAAATTCTCCCTTTTTATTTAGGTTTATCCTTATTATGCTTGTGTTTATTTAAAAAATGGAAAGGCACTGTTTAACCGCTATCTATGCAAAAACGAAAGCTACGTCGAAAATTCCTGCACGACGGATCTGGTCAACTAACCTATGAAATTCGGGAAATTGTAAGTCTTGCCGAACAGTTCCGGGAACAGGGACTGTCAATTACCTGGGAAAATATTGGTGATCCTATTGCAAAAGGAGAAAAACTTCCGGACTGGATAAAGGAAATTATTGTTGACCTTGTTAAAGACGACAGTACCTATAGCTACAGCAGTACAAAAGGGAATCCACAAGCCCGCGAGTTTTTGGCGCAAAAGGTCAATGAACGAGGCGGATGTACCATCTCTGCAGATGAAATAGTTTTTTTCAATGGCCTGGGAGATGCCGTAGGCAAAGTATTTGGATACCTTAAGAAAGAGGCACGCGTTATTGGTCCCTCTCCCGCTTATTCTACGCATTCCTCCGCCGAGGCCGCGCATTCCGGATATAAACACCTGACGTACAAGCTTGATCCGGACAATAACTGGCTCCCCGATATCGATGATCTCCGCAGAAAAGTAAAATACAACGATTCTATTGCCGGATTGCTTATTATCAATCCGGATAATCCCACCGGAGCCGTTTATCCTCAATACATTCTTGAAGAGATGGTTGGCATCGCCCGGGATCACCGCCTTTTTATGATATGCGATGAAATTTACGGAAATATCATTTATAACGGATCTGATACGGCAGCACTCAGCCAGGTCATTGGAGACGTTCCGGGAATTGCTCTTCGCGGTATTTCAAAAGAATACCCATGGCCGGGTGCTCGCTGCGGATGGATGGAAGTATATAACCAAGACCACTACCCTGCATTTAAGACCTACATAGAGACACTTGTCAACGCAAAAATGCTAGAGGTTAGTTCAACAAATCTGCCTCAGCTCTCTATTCCCCGAATCATGGGTGATCCGCGATACCAACATCATTTGGAAGCACGTAAAGAGATGTTTGCGGAGCGAGCTGCTGAAGCTTATAAAATATTTTCTAGCGTAGACGGTATAAAGGTCATAAAACCACAGGGCGCTTTTTATATGACGGTACTATTCGATGATGGGGTATTGACCAAAAATCAAAGACTTCCGATCCCCCAAGCTGATATTAAAGCCCTTTTGCAGGAGAATACGAGTGAGATTACACTGGATAAGCGCTTCGTCTATTATTTATTGGCTTCCACCGGAATCTGTGTTGTACCTCTTACGGGATTTGCCAGCGACAAACATGGTTTTCGCCTTACCCTTTTGGAAACCGACGATAAAAAAAGACGACAGACCTGGCAAACAATCGCCCACAATATCGAGAAATACCTGCTCTCTTAAAGCCCTCCTTTCTAAGGCCTAATATTGCCTAAATCATAACTACACCCCTTCTATAACTTTCTAATATTAGGCACTACATATCATATACCTACTATTTTTACGATTTAATATTAATTTCTTTAATTATTTAATTTAAACAGTAAATAAAAATAATTATTTAAGTTGTTTATTGTTTTAATACGAAATACATTAATGGCGTTTGGCTTAGGGCTCAATATTCTTAGGTCAAATAGAATAAAAACTTAAATAACTACAAGTTATAGAAATGAAAAAATACAGCATTCTAACTTTGGCTTTCTTATTTGCGGGAGTAGCAGATGCATTTGCAGCTGATTCAGCAGCAATGCAAGACGCTGTTGCAACCCAAACAAACCTTAATTATGTGTGGACAATATTTGCCGCCATTCTGGTTTTCTTTATGCAAGCTGGTTTCGCCCTACTTGAAACCGGATTCACCCGGTCAAAAAATGCGGTCAACATTATCATGAAAAACTTCATGGATGTTGGTGCCGGCGGACTTGTCTTCTTCGCTGTGGGCTTTGGCCTTATGTTTGGTACCACTGCGGGAGGATGGATCGGAACCGATGGCTTTTTCCTAACAGGAATTGAAGGACAGGAAACCACTTGGACATGGGCCTTTTTCGTTTTCCAAGCTGTCTTTGCAGCTACAGCGGCAACCATCGTTTCCGGTGCCGTTGCTGAACGAACAAAGTTTACCGGTTATTTACTATTCTCTATTGCCATTACAGCCTTCATTTATCCGATATTTGGCTCCTGGGCATGGGGAGGTTTGTTTAATGGAAGCGGATGGTTAGAAGGCCTTGGCTTCATCGACTTTGCAGGATCTACCGTTGTTCACTCAGTCGGAGGCTGGGCTGCACTGGCCGGAGCCTTAATTGTTGGTCCACGTGTAGGTAAATATGATGAGGAAGGAAAACCTAATCATATTCCGGGTCATAGTTTGCCCCTAGCTGCTTTGGGTGTATTTATTCTCTGGTTCGGATGGTTTGGTTTCAATGCCGGCTCTACCACTGCGGGAAGTACTGATATTGCTTTAATTGCCATGAACACTTTCCTCGCGGCAGGTGCCGGTGCTACTTTGGCTATGATTGTTACCTGGTTAAAAGACGATAAACCGGACGCTCCTATGACGCTCAACGGCGTACTCGGTGGTCTGGTTGCCATTACGGCCGGATGTGCTAACCTGACGCCAGGCTTAGCAATTATTACCGGAGCTATTGCCGGTGTTGTTGTGGTTTACGCTACCGAATTCATTGAAAAATTTGTTGATGATCCAGTAGGTGCCATCGCTGTACACGGAGTTTGTGGTGCCTGGGGTACGTTTGCTGCAGGACTTTTCGACTCTACCAACGGATTGTTTGGAACCGGAGCCTTCGACCCCTCTATTCTCGGTGTTCAACTCCTTGGTATAGCAGCAGCATTCGTATGGACCTTCGGAGTCAGTTATGTGTTGTTCAGTATTATTGATGCTACTGTGGGGCTTAGAGTCAATGGTCAACTCGAAGCGAAAGGACTTGACCTCCACGAACATGACAACCGAGCTTATCCGGAGTTCGTAGGTACGGATGAGTTTATCCCGGGAGAAGTATAACGATGCATATCCTCTCCTATTTTTTCACTAAATAAAATGGCTGACGGGAGCACTTTAGCGGGTTCTACCCGTCAGCCCAAAACAATGCCTAAACAATTCAAAAGAACCGCCTAAACACTAAAGAAATATTATGACAAATTTTACGAAGATCAATACGATAAAATACTTCTTAACCGCACTTTCAATTCTGTTCGTAGCCACAGGCTTTCAAACGGTTAAAGCCCAGGATGATGGGGAAGTGAATGTAAGTACTGGGGTCGATATATACAGCACCTATGTATGGCGTGGTGTCGCTTACGCCGGCCCTTCTTTACAACCATATGTTGAACTTGGCGCTGGTGGATTTACACTGGGAGCCTGGGGATCTCAGGGAATTGATGGCCTTATAACTTCCGGGACGGCAAGTAATGGCTTTCAGGAAATGGATCTCTATACTGCATACAGCTTCGACTTTGGACTGAGTCTGGGAGTTACGGACTATTATTATCCCGGGACGCTTTTTTTCGAGGAAGACAGCCATGCCTTTGAGTTAAACGGCGGATATACGGTTGGAGATCTCTCCCTGTCGGCCAATTATATTTTTGCAGGCGGAGGTTCGGTCGGGGACGATGTTTACTTCCAGTTGGGATATGACGTTGGTCAGGCCAATCTGTTTATTGGAGGCGGCGATGGATGGCATTCCACTGATACTGAATTCACTATTGTGAATATTGGTATCGGCACAAGTAAAGAGATAGAAATTACCGACAGCTTTTCACTTCCGGTGAGCGGAGCAGTTATATTAAATCCTGATACGGAACAATTTTATATAACGGCGGGAATTTCTTTATAAAGAACTACCAATCCCTACTGGTCCTTATCTATCCCTACGTTAGTGGACCTGAAAGCATCCGTCATGAATAATGGCGGATGCTTTTTTTATGGAAGGTACAGAATTTTATTTCTCAGGAGTTAATACAGCTTCAGAAAAAGTATTTTTGCTAAAGAACTCCCGGGCAAACTTTTGCACTTCATCTGCCTGCACTTCGTCAATATTTTCTACCAGCTCGTCAAGCGTAATGTAACGGTTGAAATAGATCTCACTTTTAGCCAATCGCGACATACGGTTGCTCATACTTTCCAAAGATAGCATAAGCTTTCCTTTAAGCTGAGATTTTGCCTCTTCCAGTTCTTGTTCAGGTATGGGCTCCTCAATCAGCTGGTCCAACTCCCGGTTGATAAGCTCCCGTACGTGATCTAGATACTCTTCGTCTGTACCTACATAAATACCATAGAGTCCGGTATCGGTATAGGACTGGTTAAAGGAAGTAATGGTATAGCAATATCCGTATTTCTCACGCACATTCTGATGAAGGCGTGAGCTCATTCCGCCTCCCAATACCGTATTGGCCAGCAGCAAACGATACTTATCGTCATGATCGTAATGCAAGCCGCGGCGTCCGGTGATAAGATGTGTTTGTTCAATGGGTTTGGTCAACTTAAGCTTCTCTACCTGGTATTCCGGCAGTGTCTGGTCCAATTCCTTAAGTTCTTTATTTTCAATATCTCCAAAGACCCTGTCAACCAGCTCAACCACCTCCTCATGCTCTACATTACCGGCAACTGCCACCAGTAGATTCAAAGGCTGATAACGCCCTTCCATGTACTCATAAAGATTATCTCTGCTGAAGGAAGAAACGGTTTCTTCATATCCCAAAGTTGGTCGTCCCAATGGATGTCCTTCAAATATCTTGGCACCAAACTTCTCAAACAGATAGTCATTGGGACTATCACGGTACATCTTCATTTCCTCTATAACCACTTTCTTTTCCTTCTGGATTTCTTCTTCGGGAAAAGAGGGATGCAATACCATATCTGACAGCACATCCAGCGCTTTATCAAGCTGAGTATTAAGGCAGCGCGAATAGTAGCATGTATATTCTGATGACGTAAAAGCGTTTAAATAGCCCCCTACTGATTCCATACTCATTGCTATGTCATAGGAAGAGCGCGTTTCTGTACCTTTAAACAGCATATGTTCCAGAAAATGAGTAACTCCAGACAAATTCTGACTTTCATTTCTGCTTCCGGTCTTCGCCCAAATACCAACAGAGACACTTTTTACGCTGGGTACACGCTCCGTAACAATCTTCAGACCATTATCGAGTATGGTCTTCTTTACCGAATTCAGTTGTTCCTGCTTTTCGTTATCCATAGTAACATTCTTTTCTTTTGCTCTTGACATGATAAAGAAAGCGCCACCCCGAAAAACGAGATGGCGCTTTATCATTTTTTAATGCACTGCCCTAATTGAGACTGTCAATTTTCATCTTCGGGGAGCAATGCTTTGCGGGAGAGACGAAGCTTTCCGCCATGCTCTACTTTCAGGAGCTTAACATCAATTTCGTCTCCAACTGAAAGCACATCACTTACATTTTTCACATGACTGTGATTGATCTCAGAAACGTGCAGCAATCCATCTTTGCCCGGTACAATCTCTACAAAAGCACCATAATCTTTAATGGCTTTTACCGTTCCGTGATAGGTTGCACCTTCTTCCAGATGCCCGACAATACCTTCAATACGCTTCTTAGCTTCTTCAGCTTTTGAGAGCGCATCGGCGGTAATAGTAATTTTACCTACCTCCCGCTCTTCATCTTCTTCTACCCAAATTTCGGTATCCGTTTCTTTCTGAAGGGTTTGAATCACTTTTCCGCCCGGTCCAATAACCGATCCGATTTCATCAGCATCAATTTCCATATTGATAAACTGCGGAGCAAATTCAGAAATCTGCTCACGAGGCTCGGATATGGTTTCAGCCATCTTATCGAGAATATGCAGGCGGCCTTTGCGCGCTTGTTCAAGAGCTTCTTCCAGCTTCTCGTATGAAATTCCACTTACCTTCATATCCATCTGGCAAGCGGTAATTCCATCACGGCTTCCGGCCGTCTTAAAGTCCATATCTCCCATAAAGTCTTCTTCTCCACGAATGTCGGAGAGTACAACAGACTCATTCTCACCGACAATCATTCCCATCGCAATTCCTGCCACGGGTTTTTTAAGAGGAACTCCGGCATCCATAAGCGCCATTGATCCCCCACAGACCGAAGCCATCGAAGACGACCCATTAGATTCTGTAATATCGGAGATAACCCGGATTACATATCCGAACTCATCAAATGATGGCATTAACTTGCTGATAGAACGTTCGGCAAGGTGGCCGTGCCCAATCTCACGTCGGCCGGGGCCGCGCATAAATCCAGCTTCTCCAACGCTGTAATTTGGGAAATTATAGTGCAAAAAGAACTTCTTATCTTTTTCTTGTAATAGGGTATCAATTGACTGAGCGTCTTTCTGTGTTCCCAGTGTTACAGAAACCAATGACTGGGTTTCGCCGCGAGTGAAAATAGCAGAACCATGTGTGCGTGCCAGATAATCAACTTGCGTCCAGATATCCCGGATATCCTCAGGAGAACGTCCGTCAATACGACGTTTCTCCTCCAGTATCATAGCCCGAAGCTGGTTCTTCTCTATCGTGCTAAGAATGTCTTTAATATCATCTTTGGCATCCTCATATTCTTCTTGCCCTGTTAGCTCTTCAACGACCGACTCTTTTAGCCCATCCAGCTTTTCGCTGTATGCTTCTTTTCCGAGACCAATATGAACGATTTCTCTTACTTTCTCTTGAGCAAGTTCCTTCACTTTGGTTTCGAGATCTTCGTCAACAGGCTCCGGCTCAAATTCCCGCTTGGGCTTACCAAACTCTTCGCGCAGCTCTTCCTGAAAAGCACAGAGCTTTTTGATCGCTTCATGGCCAACTTTAATAGCCTCAAGCATTTCCTCTTCGGAAACTTCATCCATTTCACCTTCCATCATGGAAACACTCTCTGCAGTTCCACCAATAATCATATCGATGTCACTGCCTTCCATCTCACTGATGGTAGGATTTACAACAAAATCTCCTTCAATACGTCCTACCCGAACCTCTGCAATAGGTCCCGCAAATGGGACATCGGAAATATGCAGCGCAGCGGATGCACCTACAGCGCCCAGCACATCGCCGTCATGTTCACCGTCGGATGAAAGCACTGAACAGATAATTTGGGTTTCATGGGTGTATCCATCCGGGAATAAAGGGCGAAGGCATCGGTCAATCAGCCGGCTGGACAAAATTTCTTTATCATTCGGGCGGCCTTCTCGCTTTATAAATCCACCAGGAAACTTACCGCCCGCAGAAAAGCTCTCGCGGAGGTCAACAGTCATAGGGAAAAATGGCTTATCGGAAGCTTCCTTGGAGCTTACCGCCGTACAGAGTACCATCGTATCTCCCATGCGAACAACAACGGCTCCATCAGCCTGCTTTGCAATACGACCGGTTTCAATGGATAAGCTTTTACCCGGCGCAAATTCAATACTTCTAAAGTCTTCTTTCATGGTCTATTTTCTCTTCAATTCAAATTTTACGTCAATGTATGCGCGAACGATAATCAAATCACCAGGCAAGTATAAGATGAGACGGGCTGCCTTGATTCCAGATCGCACGAAAAGTGTAGCTAAGCAATCATTAAAAAAGGCACGTTCTTAAAACGTGCCTTCTCATGCATTACTTACGAATTCCTAATTCGCTAATAAGCTCACGATATTTCTCAATATCATTCTTCTTCAGGTAGTTTAATAATTTCCTTCGTTTACCTACCATTTTTAATAACCCTCTCCTCGAGGCATGATCCTGCTTGTGATCTTTCAAATGCTCCGTTAAATCATTAATCCGCTCAGTTAAAATAGCGATTTGAGCTTCTGTGGATCCCGTATTCTCTTTGGATCCGCCAAATTTTTCAACAATTTCTTCTTTGCGTTCTTTTGTTATCGACATGTGATAATTAAATTCTGAATTTTCTTTTCTGCAACTACGTAGTTTTAATCTTATTAGCCGTCAAAGATAAACTATTGAGTAATTTTTTGCAATATTTATTGTTCCGCAAGCAGCTGCCTTGCTTTTTTTTCGTCGTCCTTAAGCTGTTGGATAAGTTCATTGATACCGTCAAACTTTACTTCATCCCTTATCCGGTTAAAAAATCGAATTTGGATTTCTTTACCATAAATATCCTGATCAAAATCAAATATATTGACCTCCAAAGTTCGAATAGATCCATCGAAAGTGGGACGTGTACCTATATTCATCATCCCCTTAAACCAATGATCCATAACCCGGATACGTACCGCATAAACTCCATCTTTGGGTATAATTTTCTGGGGATGTTCGGCCTTGATATTAGCAGTCGGATAACCGATCTCCTTCCCCCTTTTGTCTCCATGAACAACCGTACCGTTCAACCGGTAAGCGCGCTCCAACAGCTTAGTCGCTAATTCGACATTTCCCTCCTCGCTTAAGATATTTCGAATGGAAGTACTGCTAACAGCCTGATCCCCCACTTCCCGTTTTGATACCACATAGGTTTCAAAACCGAGCTCAGCACCAAGATCCTCAATAGTTTCTATAGAGCCCTCGCGATTCCGGCCAAACTGGTGATCATAACCTATTACAAATTCACTGACACCAATTTTTTCATAAATGATATCCCGGACAAATTCTTCTGAACTGAGGAGGGAAAAATCGCGATCAAAGGGAATTACAATCATTTCATCAATACCCAGTTCCTGAATAATCTCTGAACGTTCCTGAATGGTCGTCAATAACTTAATACCTTCCTCACCGGGATTAATGATATCCCTCGGATGAGGATCAAAGGTAACCAGCACACTGCGTGCATTACGTTTTTCAGCTTTTCGAACGACCGTATCTAAAATTGCCCGATGGCCTGTGTGGACTCCATCAAATGTACCCACCGTCAATACCGTATTAGAAGTGCGGTCTGCTTCATTGAGCAAAATGTATTCTGCCATTACTAAAAAAGATCTGGGTTAGTAAAAAACCGTTTGCAACAACAAAAGAAGTTAATAACAGTGAAATTAACGCCCACAGAAAGAATCCAAAAAAAGGCTATTCCTCTTCATTATTTTTTTCGCGTTCTTTTCGCTCTTTACGAATCTTTTGAAACAACCCTTCCATCTTCTCAACGTATTCGGCTGTTTGATCATTAATTAAATGAAGTTCCGGTATTCTTCGAACCTGATGACGAATTTTATCGGCTAATTCTTTTCGAATAGCTGCTTTGTTATCTTCCAGATGAGCAAAAAGAGCGTCTTCATCTTTTCCAGGGGCATATACACTCAAATGCACCTTGGCAATCATTAGATCCGGCGTTACTTCCACCTTCGTAACGGTAATAAATGAACCACTGCCCTGATAACTTTTTTGAATGATCTTTCCTAAATCCCGCTGAATTACGGCACTTAGCCGTTCTGTACGAATACTCATAATATTATTTCGCTTTGGGCTTTTAACGAACGAGACTAGTCATTATCGCTATCGCTTTTAACATCTTCGAGGCTACGCCGTGACTCAACGATTTCATAATTTTCAATCACATCGCCCACTTTAATATCATTATAGTTGACAATACTGATACCGCATTCATACCCGGTCTTCACTTCTTTGACGTCCTCTTTAAATCGCTTAAGCGAATCAATCTCACCTTCATAAATAACCACTCCATCGCGGACAATGCGTACCGGGTTATTTCGGTTTATTTTGCCCTCAGTAACATAGCAACCGGCAATGGTTCCTACTTTAGAAACCTTAAATATTTCGCGTACTTCTGCATTACCATACAGTTTTTCACTTATCTCTGGTGAAAGCATACCTTCCATTGCATCCTTAACCTCATCCACGGCATCGTAGATGACACTAAAGAGTCGAATATCAATTTCCTCCTCTTCGGCAACCGACCGGGCATTCGAAGTCGGCCGTACCTGGAAACCGATTATAATAGCATCTGATGCTGAGGCCAGCAATACATCCGATTCGGTTATCGCACCCGCGCCGGTATGAATAATATTAACTGAGACTTCATCATTGCTGAGCTTTTGCAGGGCTCCCGAGAGCGCTTCAATGGAGCCATCCACATCAGCCTTGATAATAATATTCAGATCGGAGACCTCGCCCAGTGCCAGTCGACGGGAAAGGTCATCAAGTGAGAGGTGCTTGGATTTGCGCAGCTCTTGCTCGCGTCGAATTTGTTGACGCTGGCTGGCAATATCCTTGGCTTTTTTCTCACTTTCGATAACCACAAGCTTGTCTCCCGCTTTCGGAATATCATCAAAGCCGGTAAGCTGTACCGGCTCAGAAGGTCCCGCTTCCTCTACTTTATTCCCGAGTTCATTCTCCATGGCTCGAACGCGTCCAAAGCAAGAACCCGCTACGTAAGGATCTCCAACTTTAAGAGTACCATTTTGTACCAAAATATTTGCAACAATCCCTTTCCCCTTGTCAACCCGGGCTTCAAGTACAACTCCGTCTGCCCGACGATCGGGATTCGCTTTCAATTCCATGAGCTCAGCTTCAATAAGTACCTTATCGAGCAGCTCGGGAATACCTTCCCCCGTCATTGCGGATACTTCGGCTGCCTGATTCGTTCCGCCGTACTCCTCTACAATAACATCGTGTTCGGCCAGCTGCTGCTTTATCTTATCAGGATTAGCTGCGGGCTTGTCCATCTTATTAATAGCCACAATGATGGAGACACCTGCAGCCTTAGCGTGGTTAATAGCCTCTACCGTCTGAGGCATCACGGCATCGTCGGCCGCAACAACCAAAATAACGATATCGGTTGCCTGTGCCCCACGTGAACGCATTGCTGTAAATGCCTCGTGGCCAGGAGTATCCAGAAATGTAATCGGACGTCCATCTTCAGTTTCCACCTCATAAGCACCAACGTGCTGAGTAATTCCGCCGGCCTCTCCTTCGGCTACTTGTGATTTTCGAATATAATCAAGCAGTGAAGTTTTACCGTGATCAACGTGGCCCATTACCGTAATAATAGGAGCACGGGGCTGGAGATCTTCCGGATCGTCTTCTTCCAGTTCAATTTCTTCAATAGCCTCTTCGGCATCTACAAACTCTACTTCATAGCCAAATTCTTCGGCAACTAACTCAATAGTGCTGGCATCCAGGCGCTGGTTAATAGAAACCATCATGCCCAGATCCATGCATGTAGTTATAACATCGTTGGTCTTCACGTCCATCAGGTCAGCAAGGTCACTTACCGTAATAAATTCCGTGACCTCAATAATATCTTCTTCAAGTTCTTCGAGTTCTGCCTGTAACTGCTCTTCTTCCTCGCGCTCTTCTTTTCGCTGTCTACGACGTTTTTGTCGACGGCTACCTACCGTTTCAGAGGACTGCATTTTACGCAGTGTCTCCTTCATTTTTTCTTCGACATCCTCTTCATCAACGCGATTATGGCGACCTCGACGTTTTTTCTTTTTCTTCTTTCCCTTGTCCTTGTCTTTTTTCTTACTCTTGGACTTCTTCTGCTTATCAGATTTATCAGAATCCTGACCCTTTCGATCTTTTTTCCGCTTACGTTTTTTACGGCGCTTGGGCTTACTCTCGTCAATCTTAACTTTTCCAAGAACCTTTGTCCCTTTTAACCGACCGGCACGACCACGAATAACTCCTTCTTCCGTTTCTTCTTCATCTTCGTAGTCCTCTTCATCCTCGTAGTCATCCTCATCCTCGTAGTCATCCTCATCCTCGTAGTCATCTTCTTCCGAATCCTCTTCCTCCTCATCATACTCATCATCGTCTTCTTCATCCTCTTCATCTTCTTCATCCTCATCGTCTTCTTCGTCAGATTCGTCTTCCTCTTCTGCTTCTACCTCTTCGACCTCCTCGGCTTCTTCATCCTCACTTTCTTCAATATCATCATCCGTATCGTCTTCTGATTCTGATACGGTTTCTTCTTCCTGAAGCTCTTCGGTTTCTTCTATTTCCGTTTCCTCAATATCCTCGTCTTCTTCATCTTCCTCGGGCTCCTCTTTCAGGGTCTCATCTTCTGTTTCTTCAGAAACGACTTCTTCATCCTCAGCAGGTTCTTCTGCCTCTTCTTCAACGAGATCTTCTTCTGTATCTTCCTCAACCTGTTCATCATCCAAAGGTTCGAGTCCCTCAATTTCTTCTTCGGGCTCCTCTTCAGGTTCTACCTCTTCCTGAGGTTCAATGGGCAGCTCTTCTTCGAGTGGTTCAAGCGTATCTTCAATAGAAACACTCTCGTTACGGCTGGCACGAATTTGATCGCGGCGGCTGGCATACTCTTCCTTTGCTTTGGCGTGTTGTTGACTATTGGCTTTATCAACGCCGTATACCTCTTCCAGCACCTCATACATTTCAGATGTAATTTTGGTATTGGGCTTATTGGCTACCTCAAAGCCTTCATCCGAAAGCGAATCTACAATAGATGTAGTAGACACGTTAAATTCGGATGCAACTTTAAATAACCGTTTTGGCTTATCCTTTGGCGACATATAAATCTATTTCTGAAAAGTGCGTTTCTTATTTATTTAAAAACAGCCGTTTAACGTACTAAGTATAAGGGAAAACTCGCTGAAGAGAAATGTAAGTTTATACTTAATCATTCATCTTCAAACTCATACGCAATTATATCTATAATACGTTCAGCTTCATCTTCTGTAATCTCTCCTTCGGTTCTCCGGACGATTTCTTCTTCATCCAGATCCAGCACCTGACGGGCAGTATCACACCCAATATCATGAAGCTGCTGGATAACCTCCGGACCAAAATCAATTTCAAATTCCTGAAGATCGATATCATCTTCTTCTTCAACCTCTCGATAGACATCAATTTCACAATCTGTCAGTTTAGATGCCAAACGGATATTTACTCCGCCCTTACCAATCGCTTTAGATACCTCATCAGCTGGCACAAGTACTTTGGCAAGGCTTCCGTCTTCACTAAAATCAACACTCAACACCTCTGCGGGTTGAAGTGCTCTTTTAATAAACTCATGTTTATCATCCGTATAATTGATTACATCAATATTTTCATTCTGGAGCTCTCGCACAATGGCATGAATCCGGATACCTTTCATACCCACACACGCTCCTACCGGGTCGACACGTTCGTCGTGCGACATAACAGCCACTTTTGATCGGTCACCGGGTTCACGGGCAATACGGACCAGTTCAATAATTCCATCAAATACTTCAGGAATTTCATTTTCAAACAACCGCTCTAAAAATAACGGAGATGTTCGGGAAATAATAACCGATGGATTACCATTATAACGCTTCACCTCTTTTACTACAGCCCGTATAGTATCGCCCTTCCGGTATTTATCCTTATAAATCTGTTCTGACTTGGGTAAGACCAGCTCCACTCCGTTGTGGTTGACCAGCATTTCGCGGCTGCGGATCTGATACACATCTCCCAGCACGATTTCACCTACGCGGTCAGAATATTCTTCAAATATATTATCTTTCTCAATTTCGCGAATGCGCTGAGCCAATTGCTGCCGCGCCATCATCACGGCACGACGTCCAAAATCCTGAATGGAAAGTTCCTGTGCAAATTCGTCGTACAACTCCAAATCAGGATCATGCTCTAAGGCCTCATCTATGGTAATCTCCTGCACTTCATCGGTCAACTCTTCTTCCGGAACAACTTCCCGAATATGAAGAATCTGAATTTCTCCCCGATCAGCATTTAAAATTACCTCAAAAGCGTCGTCAGAACCATACTTCTTACGAATCATCGTTCTGAAAACATCTTCCAGAATAGATAATAATAGCTCTTTTTCTATATCCTTATCTTTTGCAATTTCAGCAAAAGACTGAATAATTTTCTTGGATACGTCGTTTGACATCAGTTAACTCCTGTATGCTTAGAATTATTTAAAAGAAGGAATAATTTTAGTTTCCACAAGATCCTCAAAAGGTAAATTGACTGTCGTTTGTTCATTGATCTCTACAGCAATACCTTTTTCGGTTACTTCCTGCAAAATACCTTCTACTTTAAGATCTTCTCCGTCTTGTTCATATTTTACCTCAACCTTACGTCCCGCGTTCTTAGGGTATTGGCGACGATCAATCAGTGGCCGATCCAGTCCGGGTGAAGACACGTTGATGCGATAATGTCCGGAAAAAAGCTCGTGGGCATCCATTAAAAACCCCAGCTCATTGCTTATTTCCGCACATTCGTCCATATTTACTCCGCGATCTTCGCCATCGACGGAGACCCATATCTCGGGAGTATCCCCGCCTTTTATTTCAACATCAACAAGGAAAAAATCGGTCGTTGACAGCACCGATTCAGCCAGCTCTGATATTTTATTTATAACGCTATTCGTCACAATTTCCGTAATTACAGGTACAAAAAAAAGTGAGTACCTTGCGGCGCTCACTTAAAGCAATCAAAGATACCGTTAATACTCTTAAAAAACAACTCCCTCCCAATCCCTCTTTCATGCTTTGACCCCTATTTCGAAATTATATTTCTACATTTTTATTTTTTAGAAAATCTTGTACCATACTCTTTCGAGTTTAAGGTCTATTGTAAAAGAAGCGTATTAAAATCATTCTTTCAATGTTAAAATTTATATTTACCTATCTTCTCTTTCTGTTATTCACAGCTCCCACCCTAGCTCAACAAATTGATATCAAGGCTACCTCTGCCGGGGAAAGAGCCCAGTCCATTGAGCAGCGCCACCAAATGCGAACCAACTCCATCTTTAAGGAATATCCCGTGCGCAATGTCGGACCGGTCGTAGTCGGGGGACGGATTACGGACCTGGCTGTTCAAAGTGAAAATCCCAGAAATTTCTACATTGCCTTTGCTTCGGGTGGGGTTTTTAAAACCCATAATAGCGGCAACACCATGGAACCCATTTTTGACCATCAGGGAACGCTTACGATTGGAGACCTCGCCATATCACAAGCGGACAAGGATATTATTTGGGTAGGAACCGGAGAAAACAACAGCAGCCGATCCAGTTATGCCGGAACGGGGGTTTACAAAAGTATGGACGGAGGAGAAAGCTGGGAATTTGTAGGGCTACGGGACTCACAGCACATCGGGCGTATTATTACTCACCCTACAGATCCGGATATTGCCTGGATAGCCAGTATGGGTCCCCTTTACTCCGCCAATGAAGTGCGAGGGATATACAAAACAACCGATGGCGGGAACAGCTGGACCCAAACCCTTACCCCGCCCGACAGTACCGGGGCTATTGATCTGATCCAACATCCCAAAAATCCTGACAAGCTTTGGGCCACCACCTGGGAGCGCTACCGCCAGGCGTGGAACTTCGACGAAGCAGGACCAGGTTCTGCAATTTATGTCTCGGAAAATGGAGGGGAAAGCTGGCAGAAATCAATGAAAGGATTCCCCGATAAGAAATACGTGGGACGAATCGGCCTGGATATCAGCCAAAGCAACCCGAATATCCTCTACGCTTTTCTCGACAACCAAAAAGAAACCAAAACAAAAAAGGAGACCGATTCGGATGAACTGACGCAAGCCGACTTTATTGAAATGGAGCGGGAGGAGTTTCTAAATCTTGATAACGAAAAGTTAAATGACTTTTTGCGCAACAATGACTTTCAACGGGAATACACTGCTGAAAGCGTAAAAGAGGATGTCCGGGCGGGCGAATATCCTCCGAAAGCCCTCGCCGACTATCTGGGTGACGCCAATGAAGCCCTTTTTGAGAGTAGTATTGAGGGGGCCCAAGTCTATCGCTCGGAAGATGGGGGAAAGACTTGGAATAAGATTAACAGCTATCCACTCGATAATCTTATTTATACCTATGGATACTACTTTGGTGAGGTGCGGGTATCCCCAACGAATCCGGATGAACTCTATATTCTGGGTGTTCCCCTGCTAAAATCTACCGACGGGGGAAAGACCTGGAAAGCCATTGCCGAAAACCAGGATGTACACGTTGATCATCACGCTATGTGGATCGATCCCGAGGATCCGGAACACTTGTTTTTAGGTAATGATGGCGGACTTTATGAAAGTCATGACGGAGGTAAAAACTTCATCCATCATAACAATGCCCCGGTCGGACAGTTTTATACGGTTGCCGTGGATATGGAAGAACCATATAACATCTATGGGGGACTTCAGGATAACGGAGTGCTTACCGGCTCTTCCCAAGGTTCCCCCAACGACGGCAATGAATGGGAGCAGCTGTTTGGCGGGGATGGCATGCATATAGCCGTTCATCCCGAAGATAGTGACCGTATCTATATGGGATATCAATTCGGAAATTACTTTCGGCTCGACAGGTCCGATAGCCAATACGAACGCATCACTCCCAAACATCATATTGGAGAAGCTCCCTATCGCTTCAACTGGAACACGCCCATCGAAATGAGTAATCACAATCCCGATATTCTTTATTTCGGTTCTCAAAAAATCAACCGGAGTATGGATACTGGAAAAACCTGGAAAACTATCAGTCCCGATTTAACTCATGATCTTCCGAGCGGGAACGTTCCCTACTCCACTCTCACCACTATCTCAGAATCTCCCCTCGATTTTAGTGTTATCTGGGCAGGAACCGACGATGGTAACATACAGGTCACAAAAGATGGAGGGACCAGCTGGGATTTGGTATCCGATGAATTGCCCCGGCGCCGGTGGGTTAGCGAGGTACAGGCTTCTCCCCACTATACGGCCACAGCTTACGCTTCTCTCAACGGCTACCGTTACGATGAGTTTAAAACGTATCTCTACAAAACAACGGATTACGGAAAAAACTGGCACTCCATAAAAGGGAATCTACCCGACGACGTAGCAAATGTTATTGCTCAGGATCCAAAGTATCCGGATCTTCTGTACGCTGGCTTCGACCATGGTACCTATCTCAGCTTTGATGATGGCAATGAATGGTTTCTGATAAATGATATTCCCAACGTGGCGGCCTACGATATGGTCGTTCATCCCCGCGAGCTGGAGCTCATAGTTGGAACACACGGGCGCAGCGTATATGTTATGGATCTCAAACCTATTCACACAGTAGCTAAAAACAAGAACCAAAAGGTTTTGGCTCTTACTATTGATGATATCTCACATTCCGAAAATTGGGGCCAGCGCCCGGTCCCTTATCGCCCGGTTAATGAACCATCCGCAAAATGGATGTACTGGATTGGAGACGAGCAGGTACAAAATCAGTCTATAGAAATTACTGTGAAAGATAATAAGGATAATACCGTTACTACCCTCACCGATCGGGCCAGCTATGGCTTCAATACCTTTGAATGGAATCTTAAGCTTCAGGAGGCCAAGGAAGGCGAAACGGCCGATTATTTAAGTCCCGGAAACTATATAATTACTTATAATATTAATGGATCTACCGATGAAACAACATTCGAAATTACTTCTCCTAATAATAACAGCAATACTGGTCAGCGCGTGTTCTCAGGACCAGAAGAAATCGAATTCGAAGACTACTGACAATAATACCAATTCTGGTCGCCAGCTGGAGTATGAACGCTCTGTCACATTTCTGACAGCAGAGGGAGATTCCATTTCAACGGTTGACGTAGCAATTGCCGATGATAACCAGGAACGAAGCGAAGGGCTCATGAATGTGACCGACTTACCCTCGGACAAAGGGATGCTTTTTATCTTTGATGATAATCAACCACGCAGCTTTTACATGGCAAATACGCCCTTATCTCTGGATATTATTTTCGTCAATGCGGATAAAGAGATCGTGCGTATTCATGATAATACACAACCCTATTCCGACAAAAATTTAACCTCCGGGAAACCCGCCCGGTATGTTATTGAAACCAATGCCGGCTATTGCATGTCGCACGATATACGGGAAGGAATGCAAGTAACCTTTTAACAAGGCTCTACATTCGTTTAACTGTTTCCAGCCATCCATTAGCCATAAGCTGAGAGCCCGCGAGTGTCGGGTGCACACCGTCACCGGTCCAGTAAGTAGGTTCTACATTTTGTGATGCTTTATCAAAAATAGACTGGTAAGGAATAAAAGCCGCTTCAAAATCCTGGGCTATCTCTTTCGCTACTGCCTGATAATTCCTGAAATCAGGCAGCCAATCCTCTTCTTCCACGGCAGATCCTTCCAGGACAACAAAGGGCTCCCCAATCACCAAGTTAACATCCGGGAGTTGTTCTTTGGTACGTTGAAGCAGTGATCGAAAATCTTGCTCGTATGTCTCAACGGTACCCTCATAATCATTAAGCGTATGCCAATAGTCATTCACTCCAATGAGAATGCTCAATAGATCAGGTTCAATATCAAGCGCATCTTCTTTCCAGCGATCAGCCAGTTGAAACACCTTATTGCCACTTATTCCGCGATTATAACTTTGGGGGTCCCGTTCTGCCAGCTTGTGCCGCAGATGTGCTGTAGCAAGCATTGCATATCCTGATCCTAATCCGCTATTTGCATTTTTTTCGCCTTTATTTCTTCCCGCATCGGTTATAGAATCACCCTGAAAGAGAATTGTAGCATCCTCTGGTATAACCGGAAAGTCATCTCCCGATTTCCGTCTTTCTTGCGCCGGAGTTAGTGCCAGCCCGGCTGCCCCAAGAGCGGCCGCAGTAATAGTTTGAAGAAAATTTCGCCGCGTATAATCCATAACTCACCTATAAATAATTAAGCTGATATTGTTTCTGAGGAATATTTATCCAAAAATTCTTTCACTTTCAACACATTCTCTTGCGAACCTATAAAAATAGGAGTTCGCTGATGTATAGCCTCCGGCTCTATTTCCAAAATACGTCCTTTTCCATCAATAGCCAGTCCGCCGGCCTGTTCAATAATTAAGCTTAGCGGATTACATTCATACATCAGCCGAAGTTTTCCGTTAGGGTACTGGCTGCTGTTCGGATAAATAAAAATACCGCCGGTTTTAAGCGTTCGATGAACATCCGCTACCATGGAACCGATATATCTTGCTTTGTAGGGGCGGCTCGTTTCTTTATCCTCCACCTGACAATATTTAATATACTGCTTCAGTCCTTTATCCCATGAGTGGTAGCTGCCCTCGTTAACACTATAAATGGTCCCTTTATCAGGGATTTTAACGTCATCCTCCGATAAGATAAATTCTCCTATACTTGGATCGAGTGTAAATACAGATACCCCCATGCCCGTGGTATAAGTCAGCAGCGTACTCGAACCATAAAGCACATAGCCTGCTGCTACCTGCTTAAGTCCAGGTTGGAGGGCTTCATCGGCAGAAAGCTGATTCGAGCCGGGTTTTTCACGCATATAAATAGAAAAAATACTACCAATAGACACATTTACATCAATATTTGATGAACCATCCAAGGGGTCAAGATATACGATATATTTACCTCCGGCATTATCCAGCTCAACAATACCATCATTTTCTTCCGATATAACCATGCAGGTAATTTCAGCACGGTTGAGCGCAGAAATCATTTGCTCATCAGCAAAAAGATCCAGTTTTTTTACGGATTCACCGTGAATATTCTTGCTGCCGTCTTCTCCTAATATATTGGTAATACCTGCTTTATTTACTTCTCTGGATATGATTTTAGCTGCCAGTCCAATATCCCTAAGTAATTGCGACAAGTCGCCGGTAGCCCCGGGGAACTTATTCTGGGCCTGAATAATATATTCTTCGAGCGTAATTACTCGCTTCTTATTTCTATCTACCATAGTTTTCTCCCCTTTAATTATTGGCTGATTTATATTTATTAGAGGTATAAGCTATACTTTTAAAAGAACAATAAAACTAAGAGCCTCTTTGACTTATCATAGTCACTTAAATAAAATTAAGCTAGCAAGAAAGAGTCTTATGAATGCAAAAACTTATTAAATACAACTTCAGCTTTCTTTTTCAAATCCTCAAGTGTCCCCTCATTTCGAATCACAATATCAGCCTGGCTCACAGCATTCTCAAAGTTTCGCTGCTTATTCATCCGGCTCTTTACCTGTTTTTCGCTGGCTTCATCGCGTTCTTTGACCCACTGGAGCCGGCGCTTCTCATCGGCCAATACTAACACCAGGTAATCAAACAGATCCAGGTGATCACTCTCCAGTAACAAGGCGGCCTCGTAAACGCCTACCTTATAGCCTTTTTCCGCTGCCTCCTTCATCCGTTCGCGTACCGCAGCAGGCAACCTGGGATGAATAATCGCATTCAGCTCATCCACCCGCCCCTTTTCAAAGGCTTCTTCCGAGAGAAATTTCCTATTAAGCTCTCCTTCAGCCGTATATGATTCAGGACCAAAAGCAGCCTTTATTTCCGAGCGAATTTCATCGTTATCGACCATCAGCTGCTTGGCAAATTCATCGGCATTAAGGATATAAGCTCCCTCCTTTTTCCAAACATCACAAACGGTAGATTTTCCGCTGCCTATCCCTCCCGTAATGCCGACAATAACCATTATTCCGTCTTTTCAGTTGCTGAGATAGAAAGGAGGTATTCATTGATAAATTCATCAATCTCCCCATCCATTACATCTTCAACACTAGAAGTTTCATGGTCGGTACGATGATCTTTAACCATATTATAGGGATGAAAGACGTAGGACCGAATTTGTGACCCCCACTCAATTTTGCTTTTGGAATCTTCGAGCTTCTGCTTTTCCCGCTCCTTGATCTGCTTTTCCAGCTCGTAAATTTTGGATCGCAACAATACCATTGCTTTCTCACGGTTCTGATGCTGAGAACGCTCTTGCTGACATTCAGCCACCACCTGTTCTTCCGTTCCATCCGAAAGCTGACCTTCCCAAATCAAGCGAACGCCGGTCTCAACTTTATTAACATTCTGTCCCCCGGCCCCGCTGGCATGGAAACGTTGCAGTTCCACATCACTCTCATCAACATCAATTTCAATGGTATCGTCAATGACCGGAGATACAAATACAGAACAGAAAGAGGTATGACGCCTGGAATTACTATCAAATGGTGAAATACGTACCAACCGGTGTACTCCACTTTCGGCTTTTAAATAACCATATGCGTATTCGCCGCTAACTTCTATAGTAGCACTTTTAAGCCCGGCAACATCTCCATCCTGATATTCGATCACTGAAATATCAAATTCGTTTTTCTTGGCCCATCGGGTATACATGCGGTACAGCATCTCAGCCCAGTCCTGGCTTTCAGTACCACCGGCACCCGGATTAAAGGTCAATATCGCATCACGATGATCATCTTCGCCCCTGAGCATATTTTTGAGTTCAAGAACCTCTAGCTTCCGTTCCAGCTTGCGGGCTTCCTGCTCAAGTTCATCAGATACATCTTCTCCCTCTTCAAGAAACTCCTGGTAAACCCGGATACTATCCCGAAGCTCATCCAGTTCATCCCATTGGGCTACCATGCCTTTTTCATGATCCAGCCTTTTCATAATCCGGCGAGCTTCATCGGGGTCGTTCCAGAAGTTAGGATCCTGGGTCTGTTCCTGCAGCTCTATGATATTTACTTTTCTCTGCTCATAGTCAAAGATACCCCCTGAGCGCATCCACGCGCTCAAATAGTTCATTCAGATAATCGGCATTGATGGTTGTAGTACTCACGAAATTATTCTTTAAAAGATTAAAGGATGGCTAGTTCAAAACTCAATGATTGTAATGTAAAAACTACCTGTTGCTCAGCTTCCCCAAGATGAATCCGAGTGCAAGTCCGCCGGCAAAAGCAAAAAGCACTCCCTCTTCGGGATGTGACCGTACATAGCGTCGGGCTTCGCGATAGTCGTGATCAACCGCTTCGCGCACGGAATCGCGCTCTTGTTTAAGCTGATCAATCAGTTTCTCATAGCTGCGGATATGCTGTTTCTTTTGCTCTTCCGTTGTTTCTTCACCATTCGATTCGTTGTGTTCCTTATCCTGTGCCATGACTCTAATAATTTGATTAATAACTCTTTTAAAAGATACAAATTTCAACCGGGATTACAGAGAGGATTTCTCTCATTCAGCCACATTCTTAACATATAAGTTACGATTTGTTCACATCTATTACACATAGAAAATATATTTTAATAGCGTATGAATGTATTATCAGATATAGTAGAAAAACTGCGGGACCAACTGTTTAAGTCAGTGGTGTCCAACAACCTGGTATACAATACTTGTTGGGAAGATCCACGACTCGACCGGGAGATGTTACAGCTTGATGATCAAAGCAAAGTAGTGATGCTTACCAGCGCCGGCTGCAATGCCCTGGATTACCTGATCGACAATCCCAAGCATATTTTTTGCATCGATAAAAATCCGGTACAAAATGCTCTGCTCCAACTAAAGCAAGCACTGATTAAAAAAGGAAATCCATCACTGTTATGGTCTTTCTTTGGGTGTGGGGAAATAGAAGGAGCGGAAATGATTTATAATCAGGATCTTCGAAAATACCTGTCTCCCCGTGCCCAGACATACTGGGATGACCATATACACTACTTTTCCCCATATTCAAGTGAATCCTCTTTCTATTTCAGGGGTACCTCCGGAAAGTTTGCCCTGCTGATGCGTAACAGCATTAGAAAAAAAGGACTTTATGGCGATATAAAACATCTCCTTAATGCCCAAACGCTCGAGGAACAAGCCTACTATTTCAATGAGATTGAACCTTTGCTCTGGAATGGCTTTCAGCGCTGGCTTCTCAGCCGCAATGCGGTGCTGTCAATGATTGGAGTCCCTTCTACACAGCGCCAGATTATTGAACAAGAATATTCGGAAGGAATTCTCCACTATATCCGTAAATCACTGCGGAAGGTCTTTACCGAAATCCCCATACAAGACAATTATTTCTGGCGGGTGTACCTAACCGGTTCTTATACTTCGGACTGTTGCCCCAATTATTTAAAGGAAGAATACTTTGACACTCTTCAGTCACGTGTTAATCGTATTGAAATCCATACTTCAACTTTATCGGAGTTTTTAAAACGAAATCCCGGTACCTACTCACACTTTGTACTACTCGATCACCAGGATTGGATGATTGGTCAAAATCCCGAACTACTTGCCAGAGAATGGGAATATATTCTCCGAAATGCTGTAGCCGGCACACGAATCCTGTTTCGCTCTGTTGCGCCAGAAGCCGATTTCATTCCCTCTTTCGCCAGAAAAAAACTCAACTTTGCCTGCTCACTTACCGAAAACTTACATTTTCAGGACCGAGTAGGAACTTATGAAAGTACTCATTTAGCTATCGTACAATGAGAAACTCCACTCCATCTCATACCGATTCCAAAATCAAAAACTATTACCGGTTTCATTCCCATATATATGATATAACCCGGTGGAGTTTCCTCTTCGGCCGGACCTCTTTAATCACCATGATTCCGGATCTTCCGCCTCAACCCCGCATTTTAGAAATCGGATGTGGGACCGGCAAAAACATAGAACAGCTGGAGTATCATTTTCCCGATGCTGTTATTGTTGGAATGGATATGTCAACTGAAATGCTCAGAAAAGCCAGGAATCGCCTTCAACCCTCCGAAAATATCCGCCTTGTAAACAATCCGTATGGGAGAGTCTCACTCAATCTGGATCAATTTGATCTCATCCTGCTTTCCTATTCATTAACCATGTTCCAAGCACCGGTTGACGATATTTTTAACCACCTACACCAGGATTTAAAACCGGGCGGATATCTAGCCGTTGTCGATTTTCATACCAGCCGTTTCCCATGGTTTCGGCAATGGATGGAAATAAATCATGTCAATTTTGACGGGCATTTTTTGCCGCTGCTCAAAAAGTATTTTATCCCTTCACAAATTAAAACACATCGTGCCTATTTGGGGTTGTGGACTTACTTCCAATTTATTGGCCGGCAGGTTTATAAACTTTAGCACTGAGAAAAAGAGAGAACTTTCTTATCTTCGCGTTCTATGGAAAAAATAGAAAACCAGATCTCCGAAATAAAAGAAGAACTGCAGGAATCCCCCGAGGATGCGGATTTATTTAATGAACTCGGGATCGGCTATCAAATGCTGGGAGAATATGAGCAGGCGGTTAAAGCCTATCAACAAGCTCTTCAAAAAGATCAGAATCACTTTAAGGCTCATTTTAATCTGGCCAATACTTTTTTTGAGTTGAATAAAATCGATCAGGCGGTTAATCATTATTTGGATGCCCTTGAAATACGTCCCGATTATGTTCCTGCCCTTAATAACCTGGCGGATATATATGAAATCGCCGATGAAGACGAACGAGCCCGAGAACTCTTCGAATATATCACCAAAATCAAGCCTGACGATGCGATGGGCTATTTCAATCTCGCCAATCATCATCTGCGGGCAAATAATACAGTAGAAGCGGGACGCTGTTACAAAAAAGCGATAGAACTGGATCCGGAATTTCATGAGGCATACAATAATATCGGACTGATGCTAAAGCACATCGGTCAATATGAAAAAGCGATTTCGTACTTCGATCAATGCCTTGAAATTGCCCCCGATTACGAACCGGCACAGGAAGACCTCAAAGCCTGCCAGGAAGCGTTAAAAAAGTCCTGACCACAGTCGTCTTTGGAACACTTTCATCGATTCCTTTCTATAAGCATAATATCATTTGTAATTAAACCAGGAGTCATATGAAAATTGTTACCAAACTATCCATACTTCTTATCACGTTATTTTGTATTAGTTCAATGGCTCATGCCCAAGACCGACCTGGTGAGGGTTCCGTTGGGCTGTCAGCCTCAATCCAGCACAGCCAGACAAACTTGCAGATTCCCATTTGGCTGACGGATAATGTTACCATCGCCCCTGTATTTGGGATAAGTCACCAGGAAGATGCTTTTACTTCTTTAAATGTGGGAGTTGCTCCTCGTTTTTACCAAGATCTGGGAAATGATTTCGGCAGCTATATCGGTGCGCGAGGTATTATTCAGCACACTTCGAATGACGTAAACGACAACGATGAAACCGATATCCTGCTGGGCGCTACGGGAGGAGGCGAATATTTTCTCGATCATCATTTCAGTTTAGGCGTAGAAGGACAACTAAACTTTTTTATAAACGACGGAGGTGGTAGCTCGCTATCTACCGGAGCTGCAGTAATTGGAACCTATTATTTTTAGTAACAATACTTAAACGATACTTAAGCCGCTTCCTCATAGAGGGAGCGGCCTTTTTATTTATCGGAATTTTACCTAAGATAAGCTTTAATAGTTACTTAATTGATGTAATCAACGGCATGGAAAGAGTTATTGGATTCGGGGGTATTTTCTTTAAGGCAGATAATCCTAAGGCGTTGAGCCAGTGGTATAAAAAACACCTGGGAGTTCCTATTGATGAAACATATGGGGGCTATACCTTCGACTGGAAAAATGATAGCCTGCGCCCCAAAAAAGGATATACGATCTGGAGTCCATTCAAAAGTGATACCGACTACCTTAATCCGAGTGATAAGGAGTTTATGTTCAACTTTATAGTAGCGGATTTACCTAAACTTTTACAGGTGTTAAAAGAGGAAGGTATCAATCAGGTCGGGGAGATGGAAGATACCGAATTTGGCAGGTTTGCGTGGATCATGGATCCTGAAGGCAATAAAATTGAGTTGTGGGAACCTGCTGATCAGTAATTCTAAACGCAAAAATTTAATTATTAAAATAATATAACCTTATCTATGCAATTCTTTAGCCGAAAACTTATTAAACCGCAGGATTTAAATGCATCCGGAACACTCTTTGGTGGAACTGTATTAAGCTGGATTGATGAAGAAGCAGCAATTTTTGTCACTTGCCAACTTAATAAAGGAAATATCGTTACAAAGTATATGACGGAAATAAATTTTGTCAGCTCGGCCGGACTCGGCGATATTATTGAAATTGGGATGGAAACGGTCTCATTTGGCAGAACCTCCATTACCGTCCGTTGTGTAGTCCGAAATAAGTTTAGTAAGGAAACCATTATAAAAATAGACAAAATTGTGTTTGTAAACCTTGACGACGATGGACGACCTGCTCCCCACAATGTAACAGAACCACAAAATTAACTTTCCTGATAAATTATTGATGAAAGATCCCAATAGGTTTACATTGTTAACAGGATATCGTTTTTTCAAATACCTTTATATTTCACCCTAACTCCCGCATAATTTATGGATTATACATATATAGAGCCTGATAAAATATCGGAAATGCTTTTCGATGAGTCGGAATATGTCATTGAATTCTGTGAGGCCGGCGTGCTCTCTTTTACTGAGTTTAAAGACAATTTCCATAACCATCTTCTGGATCGCAATATGAAGCAACTGCGGGAAGCCGGCCACAAGATCAAGCCGGGTGCTAAAATGATGGGGGCTGATGAAGTGGTGGATAATTATGAAAAGGCCAAAGTAAGGCTGGAAGAAGATGCTCCAGATGAAGAACTCAAAGAATTAGTTGATACAATGGATTCAATATGTGCAACAATCATTGATGAGCTTGAGCATTTAGCCCAGAATCCAGAGTAAACCAATTTGGGGAATAACCGGAGATTCACGGGAGGACAAAACAGACTCTTTTCTTAATTAATTACTAAAGCAAAAACAGATGGAAATATTAGTTACCGGGGGGGCAGGATATATCGGCAGCCATACCGTTCTTGAGCTGTTAAAGGAAGGACACAATGTTATTGTAGTCGACAACCTAAATAACAGCAAGGAAGAAGCACTTGAACGGGTAGAGGATATTGCCGGGCGTTCGGTCACTTTCTATAAAACCGACCTGCTTGACAAAGCCGAGCTTGATGATATTTTCAATCAACATCAAATAGATTCCGTAATCCACTTTGCGGGTTATAAAGCCGTGGGCGAATCTGTTAAGAAACCACTCTCCTATTATCATAACAACATCACCGGCACTCTCATGCTCTGTGAAGCGATGCAGAAATATGGCGTTTATAATTTGGTATTTAGTTCTTCAGCAACCGTTTATGGAGATCCGGATGAAGTTCCTATAAAAGAAGATGCCCCCCTTACAACAACCAATCCCTACGGCCGGACCAAATTATTTATCGAAAAGATATTAAGAGATCTCCATATTGCCAATGACAGCTGGAATATTGCTTTATTGCGCTACTTTAATCCGGTTGGCGCTCATGAAAGCGGCAAAATAGGCGAAGATCCCAATGATATTCCCAATAATCTTATGCCTTTTATTACCCAGGTAGCGGTGGGCAAGCTCGATTATCTTTCTGTATTTGGCAATGACTATCCGACCCATGACGGCACCGGGGTACGGGATTATATCCATGTTGTGGATTTGGCAATCGGACATCTAAAGGCTCTCCAAAAACTTGAAGAGAATCCGGGAGTAGTTGCCTACAATTTGGGCACCGGACAAGGATACAGCGTGCTGGATGTAGTAAAGGCTTTTGAAAAGGCATCTGGACAAGAAATCCCATATAAAATTACGGATCGCCGTCCCGGCGATGCCGCTACCTGCTATTCCGATCCTTCCAAAGCGGAAAAAGAACTAAACTGGAAAGCGGAACGCGACCTATTAACAATGTGTGAGGACTCCTGGCGGTGGCAGTCCCAAAATCCCACTGGTTACTGAGCAACTTGCAGGTCGAAGGTTTAAATGTTGAAGGTTGAAAGTTTTGTTAACATCCAACGAGTAACATTCAACTTTTAACCTTCCTATCTTTCCACTCCCTGATGCCCAAAACAACTGACACACTGATCACTGTTGTACTTTTCACTGCAGACTGATCACTGTAGTCACTGCTTAATAAAGGTCGTCCGATCCACGCCTGTATTCCCCGTTCTTGGATCATAACCGTATACCAAAATTTGGTATGGCCCGTTTTCTTCCGGTGCAAAGGAAGCTTCGAAAGTGTTCTGCTTTCCAGCAAACTCCATCCGCTTTCGTTCGACTTCTTCTCCTCCTTTTTCAATGACAGCCACAAATTCCATCTCATCGCTGTCCCACAAACCACCCGGTTCAATGGGACATCCACACATCATAACTGCATTAGCAGTAATGGTTACCGTTTCATTGGGATTGCGCTCATGGGCCTGGGGCTGAAGTATATCTATGGAAAAGCCGGGAATCTCAAGAACAATACCATCTCCGGTAATGTCTTTACCCGGAATCAACCACAGTTCTGTGCTCGTCGTAACTGACGATTGCCTCTGAGATTTCGGTGCCGTAGCAGATACTTTCACCAATGTGGGCTCGGATAGATCCAGCTGGGCTTCGAACTTTGCAGCTCCTTCGGTATGTAAATCTCCATACCGCTTGTGCGGCTCCCGCACCAGACGTTGGGTATCTCCCGTTGTACCTTCGGTCTTCCCTTCCGCAAGAATAACTCCCGAATCTGCCTCTTCAATGAGTATCGAAGCGCCATCCATGGAAGTGCCTATAAATTTAGCATCTTTAGCTATGGCCCGTACGACCACTGTTGTGGACTGCTGGGACAAACTAGTTGCTGTTACACATCCGACAAGCAAAAAAAACAGAAAACTGGTTTTAATCTTCATGACATTTATTTTTATAAATTAAGATATGTTATCCTGAGTTTGATGTAAAAATCAACAAAAAGGCTCGAAAAATCCCTCCTTGAGGAGGGGCACTATCCACCAATAAGTGGATAGGTCGGGAGGTGTTTCCTTGGTAAAGCCCCCCCTCCTTCCGCTCGGAAAATCACCGAGAGGACTCCCTAAAGGGGAGATTACATTATCCTTATTCTTATATCGAGTTCACATTAAGTTAACTAAATTATTACCTAAACTACTTGCCACATCATGTAAATGGCAGCTGCACCAACAGCAAAGAGGAGAATAACAACAAAATAGGCTTCGAAGGTGCTGCTTCCTCCCTTTTTAAGTGCGTTGACCAGTCCAGCCAATGGAACTTTCCATAACCAAATAAGGACTAATATTCCGATGACAACTGCTGCCAAAATCATTACCATGAGAATGGGTACCCATAAATTCTATCGTTAATTTAACATATCAAATATAATAAACAGCTAATACGTAACCGACCTGCTATCACAGACAACATACTACGTTTTGTTCTTTTCTTCGATCCATTTTGACATGTACCTGGTACTGGCGGCAGTATGATGCATTAACATGCTGCCTGTAAAATTTTGTCTGCGATGGCTCTCCAAACCTTCCTTGATTCTGTTTAGCCTGGTAATAAACTGTTCTTCAAAATTATTTTTAGAGAACCGCTTGTTAATAATGTTTACTCCATATTTTTGAGCTTTTTGCCATTTCTCCCGGTTGGTATAAAGTTCCACCGAGCTATCTACGAAATTCTCTGGGTTGTTTTCAACAGCGCCAGGCCAATTTAAATTTCCCTGTAATCCCTCTGCACCTATATCAGTAGTAACCGAAGGCGTTCCGCATTCCATTCCTTCAACTAATTTACCTTTTAAACCTGCTCCAAAACGAAGAGGAGCCAGCATTACTTTTGCTTTGCCTACCACTTTTTTTGCATCTTCCGCTCTGCCTTTAATGTGGAAGCCCTCCTCTGGCTGGTGAAGCTGCTGAACTTTCTGAGAAGGATATGCACCATAAATATGCAATTCTGCTTTGGGAAGGGATGATCGAATTAAAGGCCATATATCTTTTTTCAAGTACTGCACCGCATCCCAGTTAGGGGGATGCCTAAAATTACCGATGGTAACAAAGTGCCGGCGCTCACTGAAATCCAGCCAGTTATTTTGCTGCTTTTTATCAATCGGCTCTATCAAAAAAGGCAAATAATGAAGTAAAGATGGATCGACCCTGAATACCTTCTGTAATACCTCCATTTCATATTCTGAAATGATTAACGAGAGATCACACCTGTAAATACTGGCCGCCTCCCGTTTCGCTACATCCGCCTGCAACAGCTCTTCAGTATTAAAAGAACGTCCGTCCCTGATAGCTTTTTTTCGTACTCGTCGGAGGCAGTGCAGGTCTTCACTATCCAGTATTCGCATCGCTTGCGGACAGTTTTCTGCAACCCGCCATCCGAACTGTTCCTCAGTGGTAAACCGATCAAAAAGCACAACCTCCGGTCGCAAACCTCTTATAAACTCATCAAATGAGGAATCGTTAAGTTTAACGGGCTGTTCATTAATTCCTTTTTGTTCCAGGTCAACGCTGTAATTACTCTTATCTGCTGTTGAAGCAAAAGTTATTTCATAGTTCTGCTTTTGAAACAGGGACAGGATTTCCATCATCCGCCGACCAGCTGCAGAAGAATCGGGTTCGGGCCATACCGAACCGATTACTAAAAGTGAAGGATCTGTCATGTTGCTCCTGTTTAATACTTCTGTATGTCATGCAAACATACCATATTATTGGGTTGTCATCATCTATATTCCTGATTATTTAGCACATCAAAATTAGCTATTTAAAATTGCATTCCAACCCCTTAGATCTTATTCTTCAGAGACCCACAGAATGTTTAGCAATGATCAGGAATTAGCAAAATGGATTTACAAATAGAAGGTACAGTAAAAAAAATACTGGAAGAACAATCAGGATCAGGAAAAAATGGTCCCTGGCGTAAACGCGACTTCATTTTAGAAACCGGGGGACAGTACCCCAAAGAGGTTTGCATTACCCAATGGGGGGATAATATTGACAAAGCTGATCTGGAGGAAGGTGAAGAGATTGTTGCTTATATAGATATCCAAAGCCGGGAATATAAAGGCAATTGGTACACGGATGTGAAAGCCTGGAAAATTGAAAAAGGCGATCAAATAACAGATCAGTCAGCCGGACAGGATTCGGTGCCCGTTATAAATCTTTCGGCGGAAGATGAAGACGAAGAGCCACCCTTTTAAGAAATTCAGCTTTTGTTTTAAGAGTATATTCACCTCCCGCTTTTTTATAAATGATGGTTGTAGATGTAGACTATTATATCTTATATTTGCTCTTTGTTGAAATGAAGCCTGAGTGGCGGAATTGGTAGACGCGCCGGATTCAAAATCCGGTGGCCATTGCGGTCGTGGGGGTTCGAGTCCCCCCTCAGGTACTTTACGCTATAAGTTATTATCTTTAAATGACTTATAGTCTTTTTTATTTGATATTATGCTTGATTCCTCTTCCCTCCTTTATATATACCAAACATAATACGTTTTTTGTGTTTAAGCGGTATTTTTACCAAACTACCTCCTTGCAACATAATATCATTATGCCTCAGGCTTGTTGATATAAGTTATAGTATTGGATTAGTACAAATGAGTAATGGCAAAGTACTTCACTTCAGCGGTCAGCGCATGCAGAACAAAGATTCTCTAAAAACCGTGGTTGAGGTTTTTAATCCACGGGGCGACTTGTCGGAACGGGCTCCTTTGATGAGATAGCCATAGACAGCAACCTTTTAGTATTTGAATCCAATAATCCTGCCATCTGGATGGATGAAAAAGACCGGTTCTATTTTGTTGATGACGACGATGTGCCGGTGGTAAAAGTAGGTACGATTGAGGGCATATAATCTAAACTGATTCCCTGTATTATTTTAGGTGGATGTATTGCGATTTTGTTGGTCCGTATCTTGCAGGAGCGTATGCAATGCGGCCCTATATCATTATCCCCCCGCCCAAAACGGCTGCCGGGAAGTACCCTCTGGTTATAGATAAATTTCTCTACGGCTGATATGGTCCCGTTACTTCTATTCTATCCCCGGAATCATCTACCTCAAAAAGATGAGGTATTCGGATGTAGCGCCCATCTACACTTTTGTGGCTGTGAGCCGACATTAGCAGTTTTCCTTCAAACGTTCGAAAAAGCATGCCATGCCCGAAATTTGGCGGAGTGATCAGCTCCTCTTGGTGTACCCATGGACCGTCCAGCGTACCACTCTCCGAATATGCAACACCCTGTACATAGTCATCAAACGCCCAGCTTGTCCATATCATCCCCAACTTTCCGGTTTGCGTTTCGAACAGCCAGGGGCCATCGGTAACCTTGTTGGGAATCACATTTCCGTCTTCATCCCGCTCCTTACTCCAGGGAGAATCAGATGCCCGAAACAAGACTTCTCCTTCCCCCACAGTGCCGGATAGATCAGGTTTCAATTGAATCTTTTCCATAGTCCCGTTCCAGTTAATCAACCATTCTTCGCAATAAACCATATACGGTTTGCCATCCTCACCGACCCAAAACGTGCCGTCTAATGTGGGAATATCCGGCGGCAAATAGGTATCGTCTTCCATGGGAACATATGGACCGTCAGGCTGGTCACTCACCAACACATGACTGGAACGCCGATTAATGGCATTGCCCTTTACGGTATCGATCACCACATCCCTGTTGGTGAATGTGGCAAAGTAATAATACTTTCCCTGGTATTGATGTAATTCGGCGGCCCATATCATTGGATCAGGCCCCATCCATGATTCAGGATCGGTCTCTACAACCTTAAAAGGACCCGTCCACGTACGCAGATTCTCGCTTTCCCATAGTAAGCCACCCGTTCCGGTCATGTAGTAGGTTTGCGTTTTTTCATCAGCAAGAATGGCGGGATCGCTAAGTCTGATAGAGTCTAAGGGGACATCTTCTCTTACTTCGGGTACCCATCCTTGAGCAAAGACTGTAGAAAAATTCAGGATTAATATCAGTGCAAAAAGAATGATTCTCATAGTATTATGATGTATGTTCAATTTCCAATGTTCAATATTTGTCCACTACCAGTAGCGGAACCCGGAATTGACCGGCATGACTCATCGGTACAACCTAAATAATTTTGGAGCTTATGCAATTTAAAATATGATAAAATCTTGTGATATCTTGCTATGATACCTATAACTTTTTTATTAATGAGTTTAGGAATTGGCTTTAAACAACCTGTCAGCGTCCACAGGACCTGAAAGCGTTGTCTTAAAGATGCTGACAGGAATCAACATCCATTGATACGCTGTCAGGTCCAGTTTTTTTCTTAATCCCTAAAAGCGTTATTATTAGTTATTTACAATATATACCACACCACAAGAGTATCCGAATATTACATTCATCATAAAAATTAATAAAAGACTTATGAAACAATTTAAACATCACAAGAAGTGTAGTTACACTATTTTTTTAGTCATACTCTGGATCGGATCAGGCTTTTTAAATTTAGCCTTTGCTCAAGGTAACTCACGTACTATAGAGGATGGGGGTACAGGATCCTACAAAGCGTTAATGATATCGGAAAAGACCTTACCCACCCATACGGTATTTCGGCCCGAAAAACTGAGTGCTTTCGGGAATGGAAAAAAGTTGCCCGTCATAGCCTGGGGAAACGGTGCGTGTAACAATTCTCCCTGGGAGCATGTCAATTTTTTGAATGAAGTAGCATCCCACGGGTTTTTGGTTATAGCGATTGGACCTATGCCAGAAGAAGGAGAAAAGAAGAGGGAGCTGTCAAAATCCTCTTTGTTAACGGATGCCATAGACTGGGCCATTGCACAAAACAGTGACAAGAACAGTCCCTATCACAACAAAATTGATACGGAGAACATCGCCGTTAGCGGGATGTCATGCGGGGGACTTCAGGCCCTCGAAGTAGCCCCGGATAAACGTATTACAACGGTTGGGGTATTCAATAGCGGCATCTTGCCAAGCCCTGATAGCGGCATGGAAGGCATGCCTTCCCTTTCAAAGGATCAACTAGATAAACTGCACTCCCCTACGCTCTATATGCTAGGCGGTGAATCTGATATTGCCTATGACAATGGCATGGATGACTTCAGACGGATCAATCATGTGCCGGTGTTCATGGCCAACATGGATGTCGGACACGGGGGGACTTATGCCGAGCCTCACGGGGGTGAATTTGCCAGGGTTGCCACTGCCTGGTACCAATGGCAGTTAAAGGGTGATGAAAAAGCTGGCAAACTGTTTACCGGCTCTCCCAGCGGCCTCTCTGAATCTCCCCACTGGACCGTCCAAAAGAAGAATATTGATTAGAGTGGTGAGCGGGAAGAACTTAAGTTGTGCTTCTTTCTATCTCGGAGAGGTCTGGATGGAAAAGCAATAACAAAAAAGGGACCGCCACAGATGCGGCGGTTCCTGATGTTAAATATTCTGCTATTATACTCGTTAAAATGCGCTGCTATTTAGAGATCAGAAAGAAACTCGGTAATCTCCTCTACGGTTCGCCTTAATTCGTCGTGGTGCAGGTTGTGGCCGGCTCCATCGATATGCACAAGCTCACCGTGCTGCATCACGCTGACCGCTTCTTTGTGAGTTTCACGTGCCTGCGAGGGAGCATCTGCCTTCAGGATCAGTGCGGGTACTGCAATCTCCGCAAGCGAATTCCCCGTCTGCATGGTGCCTGACATCGCCTGCCACTTCTGGCTGCTGTAGGCACCGTGATACTGCTTTTTAGAAAGTGCCCAATAGTGGCAATCCATCATCGCCCACTTGCTGTTCTGACGCTGGCATAACGCCACCAGGTCTTCGAAGCTGTAGTTGTTCTGGGCTACCAGCGATTCGGGCGTACCAAACATGCTTACAGAAAGTTGATCCGGGTTCTGCGGGGGCCTAGGCGGTGCTTCACGCTCTTCAGCTTCTTCAGTCTCCCGGTCTTCTTCCTGTTCCTGGTCCTCGTCTTCATTCTGTTGACCGGGACCTCTTCCCAGACCGGGATCAAGCATGATTATGGCTTCTGCCAGCTCGGGATACTCAGCTCCTACCCTCATGACTGTCGCAGCGCCCATCGAATGCCCCATCAGGATTGGCTTCTCAAATCCCATCTTCTCCACAAACGCCACCACATCTTCCACCAAGGTATCACCGTCGTCTGAAGTCGTGAAAGGATCCGAAAGGCCGTGGCCACGGGTATCAACCATAAAAATATTGTACGACTCCTGTAGCTCCCACGTCAGTGTGCTCCAACAGAGACCGTTATCCGTAACGCCATGAAACATTACGATCACCGGTTTTTCCGGTGCCGGAACGGCCTGGTAGTAGTGCATGCGAATTCCGTTCGCGTACACGTAGCCATCCGACCATCCCGCTGGCTTGTCGGGCAGCTGTGCCGTTGCCAATGATGGCAGCATGAGTAGGAAACATAGCAATTGAAGATAGTTGAAGAATGATTCCCTTTTATTCATAGTATTTATTCCTACGTTAGTTCTGTTTTAATGATTTTGGTTATATAAGCGTAAAGTATTTTCGTTAATAAACAGTTAGTCAATAAAGTGTTTACCAGTTGGCGATTTGTTTTAATTCTGCAATCCATATTTTTACAGGTAAACACGTTTAATCAATATTTATGCGTATCTCTGTCCATTTGTTGTAGAGTTTTTAAAGAGAGCGCACCTCTTCTACCTGATTAAAAATTCCTTATTGTTCCGGATTCAGGTGCTTGGCAAAGAACTCCTCCAGTGCGGGTTCGGTAACGTCAAGCTGTTCATTATAGGCTACGCCATGCCCGCCTTCCAATTCCATATATTTGATATCTGCACCTGCACCCTTCATCTTATCCACAAAGTCTTTAGTCAGTTCAGGGCGCACAACCGAGTCTTCAGTGCCCTGGATGAGAAACAGCGGTGGATGGTCACCTGCTATATACCCGATGGGCCACCATTCCTCTTTTGCCCTCGGCATATCGCGACCTAATTCTGTGGGAGGTGAACCGGCGGCTGCTACATTAACCATACTGGAATATTCGTTCCAGCCTTCCCCCTCCAGACCGGCTGATTCAGGAGCCATTGCCAGCATCATGGCTAAGTGTGCACCTGCCGAATGACCATAAGCCCCGATACGGTCAGGATCTACCTGGTACTTGTCGGCGTGGGCGCGCAGCCAGCGAACCGCAGTCTTAACATCTTCAATACAGGCCGGAAACTTGGCTTCATCCAGCAGACGATAGTTGATATTAATAGTGACATATCCTTGCTGAGCATAGTCAACCATCATCTTCTGGTAGACATCCACCGACTTTGATCCCGCTCTCCAGCCGCCGCCGTGGACGATCACCAGAGCCGGGCGCAGCCCACTTCCGATATTAGCCGGCATCGCCAGATCGAGCTTCCAGGCGTCACTTCCACCCTCCTTATAGCGGATATCTTTGGTTACCGTAATTGTTTTGTGGTCTGTATCGATCACCCTGTTAACCGGCTCTTCAAAAGACTGTCCCATACTAATGCCAGTGACGGCAACAACGGAAAACATCGTCAATACCAGAGATACAGTGGCTCTTTTCATAAATGCTAGTCTGGCTAGTTTCATTATATTTAGTGATTTAATTTCAAATTATTCTTCTATAGAAGCTAAAGTATGCACTACTCCGGGGCATCATCTTCTCCCGTCTTCCCGCGCTTGTACCTGTCAAACACGTTAATGACCGGACGTACATTGCAATCTTCGTCAAAGTAATCACTTCCACATCGACTGGCAGGCTCCCACCAAAAGACGCCTTTAATCTTGCGGCTGGAAACATTTAACAACGTTTCATTTACATCCTCCAAAAAGGCCTTGCGCGCCCCCCCAGCTATATCTTCAGGATAAGGTGCGTTATGATCTTCATATTCGTGAGGACGATAACCGGTTTCTACAAGCACGATATCCTTGTCATAATTCTCGACCAGCGAAAGCAGATTTTCACGAAGCTGCAGCAAGTTGCCGTGCCACCATGGGTAATACGAAAGCCCGATAATGTCGTAAGGAATGTTGTAGGAGTTGAACTTGTCGTAATACTGTTTTGCCCCGTCTGTATCAGCCCCGTTATCGTAATGAAGCATAATCAATGGTCGTGGTGCTTGTCCCCGACCGGCGTCTACTCCATCCACACCCGCTTTAAACAGGGCAGCAAAATTATCCCAGTTCTCCGGCAGTTTGCCCAGTGGCCACATCATGCCATTCCTCACTTCATTACCGATCTGTACCATCTCCGGCATTACGCCCGCCTCGCGAAATGCCTCAATTGTATTCTTGGTATACTGGTAGACCGAATCAATCAGCACTTCAACATTGGTCGTATCCCAGGCGGCGGGAATATACTGCTTGCCGGGATCAGCCCATGTGTCGGAATAGTGATAGTCGAGCAGGAATTTGAATCCGTGCTCTTGGGCTTCCTTGGCCAGATCAATGGTGTATTCCAGATCGTTTGGCAGCCGGTCGGGGGAATGAAACAGCCTGAGACGAATCCAGTTATACCCGTGATCACTGAAGATCTCCAGTCCCGGCTTTACCTCCCCATTCTCCTTGAATTCCACGCCCCCGTCTTCGGCCGATTTCAGGAATGAGAGGTCGGCGCCCACAGCGTAGTTAATATCAACAGATGAGACAGAGTCAGGTTGCTGAGCAATTGTATCCTCACAGGCAAGAGTTGTTATGAGAATCACGGCAAATAAAAAGAACCAGCATTTTGAAAATTTCATATGTGAAAATTATTGATTTGTTTTAGTGATTTTATCTAATCAATTTAGTCAGTCTACTACCTAAGCTTCCAATTACGTTACTTAATTCATTCCAGCCAAGCCTCTTCTACCTGGAAGCCATACCGTTCCCCCCCTCATAATCAGGGTTTTCAGAGGTATCAATCAGGAAAGGTGAAACTTTCCAATCTCTCAATACGACTGATACACATGATCAAAAACCTCATCTTCATCCAGAGTATCAGTCCAAACCCCTAACACATTTTCTTCTTCCGCTATATCATGCGCCTCCTTAATGGTTTCCGGAGAACCCATCAGTTCTAACAGTCTGTACGTCATATAACAATTTTGTTGAATATCATTTTTTCAAGGGTACAAAGGATTCCTTGAATAAAAAAGTCGGGATTTCTTTTTTTGATGATGATTTGTCTCTCAAGCGATAAGTTGGTAACAAGGATTGATGCAAAGGAATTAATTGAATACGTAGGTAAGTCTGCTAGCTGGCAGATTGACATTTTCCTTTTTGAAGGGGGTTAGCTATAAATAATGGATTAATTTTATCAGAACTTTATTTTTTCAGATATTTTTTTATATCCATAATTAAGTCTGATGTGATTAGAACAGATTTTTTTATAAATCAAGTTATTTTAATATTAATAGTATAATATGATTCTTGAAGCTTTTTTCTTACTGGGAGCCATTCATGGATTTATCTTGGCACTCATCCTATCACAAAAAAAGGTAAATCGTCTGCCAAACAAGCTGCTGGCACTACTAATGATAGTCTTTTCGATCGATCTGGGGATGGCAGCTTTTCATAGCTTTGGACTGCATACGGCATATCCTGATTTTATCGGGATCGACTACCCCATCACATTGCTTTATGGGCCTCTTCTTTATCTCTATGTAAAAACAATGAAAGATGGCTGTTCTACCATTAAGCGATACGATTATCTACATTTTGTACCCTTTATCATTTTACTGATTTATATGATCCCGTTTTACACTGGGACGTCCACTGCAAAGTTAGCATTTATTACTAGTCCTCAAGAACTATCCCACACATTTGGCTTTGGATTTATTAATCACCTCAAAGTTCTCCATGGATTAACCTATGCGGGGTGTCTCATTTTTATGCTCCTGTCTTACCGCAAGAAGCTAAAAGACTCTTTTTCTTCCATTGAAAAAGTGAACCTGAACTGGCTGCAAAATTTCGTGATTGCCTCCATTGTATTAGCTGCCATTGCCGGAGGAATACACTTTACCAACTTTTCTAATACGACTTTGATGGGATTGGGAGAGAGTGTCTATAGCAACATTACCCTGCTGTCGGTTACCATTTTTGTATATGGTATCGGATATATGGGCTTATACCAGGCGGAAGTTTTTACAGAATCAAAACCAGCAGAAAACAGCAATCACACACCACAAGAACAATATCAGAAATCCGGCCTAACTCAAGAGGAGGCCGAGCGCTATGCTAAGGAAATACGAAAAGTAATGGAGGAGCAGAAACTATATCAGGACAGCGATTTAAAACTAGCCGATTTGGCAAAGGAGTTTTCAATTTCTTCCCATAATCTGACGGAAATTCTTA
The DNA here is from genome assembly GCF_039545095.1 of Fodinibius salicampi. NCBI lineage: Bacteria > Pseudomonadati > Balneolota > Balneolia > Balneolales > Balneolaceae > Fodinibius > Fodinibius salicampi. Next base: position 1,290,993 of record NZ_BAABRS010000001.1, read on the forward strand.
ACCAGTATATGGGACAAAATTTCTATGATTTCGTTAATCACTATCGCGTCAAAGAAGTGAAACAGAAGCTGAAAGATCCCGGCTCCAAAAACAAAACGCTACTGGCGTTGGCTCTTGATGCCGGATTCAACTCCAAATCTTCATTCAATTCCGTATTCAAAAAGCAGACGGGAATGACCCCTTCCCAATTTAGAAAGAATCATTCTATACCAGGATAAAGTATGCCGAAAATGATGTCCAATCCCACTGGCAAAGACGAATAAGAGCTTTCAAAGCCTTTTTTTGCCTGCAGAATATTAAATATCAATTCAAAATATTTTCTGCAGGATGTACACCCGATTTGCTACAGTTGTTTTCTTTTTCCTCTTTGCATTTGCTATTCAAGATATACAGGCTCAAACCTGGACCATCAGGGGAACGGTAACCGATGCATTGACCGACGAACCTCTGCCTGGTGCAAATGTTACAATTCCCGGCACCAATCCTCTTATTGGAACGGCCACGAACCAGGATGGAGAGTTTGAACTGATAAATGTACCGCTGGGTAGACATGATATTAAAGTGAGCTTTCTCGGATACAAACCGGTGATCAGAACGGGCGTACTTGTAAGCTCTGGTAAAGAAACGGTCCTTCATTTTGAGCTTGAGGAACAGGTATTCGAAGGAGAGGAAATTACGGTATCACCAGAAGTTGACAAGGCAGAACCTTTAAATGATATGGCCTATGCCAGCTCTCGCTCGTTTACGGTGGAAGAAACCCGCAGATATGCCGGCGGACTTGATGATCCCAGTCGTATGGCAACCGCTTTTGCAGGGGTATCGTCCGGCGGAGGCATCCAACAAAATGCTTTGGTAATCAGGGGGAATGCACCCAAAAATGTGCAGTGGCGCTTACAGGGAGTTGAAATTCCCAATCCCAATCACTTTGCCGGACTATCGGTCGCTGGTGGCGGTGGTCTTACCCTGTTCAGTGGACAACTTCTGGCTGATTCAGACTTTTTGACTAGCGCATTCCCGGCCCAGTACGGCAATGCCCTGGCGGGCGTATTTGATATAAACTTCCGATCAGGTAATACCAATCAGCGAGAGCATGCCGCCCAGATCGGTATCAATGGTCTGGAGTTTGCTTCGGAAGGGCCGTTTTCAGGAAAAAGTAACTCTACCTATCTTTTTAATTACCGCTATTCCACCTTGGCATTGCTGATGCCCATTTTGCCTACCGAGGGAGGCATTCAGTACCAAGATCTTTCATTTAAAATGGATTTCCGGACCTCAAATGCAGGGCGTTTTGAGTTCTGGGGTATTGGCGGCTGGGATGGGCAGCAAATGGATCCTACCATGGATAAAAGCGAGTGGGAGTATGAGCTTTGGGATCGCATCAAGTACGATATGAAAATGGGGGTCGGAGCCACAGGTTTGTCTCATAATATAGCTGTGGGGCAGAACAGCACTATTAAGACATCACTGGCAGCAACTGTAAATCATACCGACTGGCAGCAACAGCGGCTTAATCAAAATGTTGAGCTTGAACCTAATTTATCTATTAAAAATACAACTGGACGGCTTACAGCGCGATCTCTGCTCGATCATCGTTTTAACAAGCGTCATCTGAACCGTACGGGATTCAGTATCCAGCACCTGTACTACAACATGGGTGTTGGGATTGCTCCCGATGATCAGCCACCGTTATCCACATATATTGACGGTGTGGGCAACAGTCAATTGATTCAGGCATTCACTCAATCCCGCTTAAACTTGTCACCGGATATAACATTACAGACCGGTCTCCATTCGCAGTGGTTCACGCTCAATGATGAGATTACCATAGAGCCCCGGGCAGGCGTCGAATGGCAGCTAACCGATAAATCTAGCCTGAATATGGGATATGGGCTGCATAGTCAGCTCGAAGATTTGCGAATCTATTTTGTGCAACCTGATGCAGGGTATCCCAATAAATCACTCAAGATGGCCAAAGCCCATCATTTTGTACTGGGATATGATCTGAAGTTCAACCAAAATACCAGGCTGAAAGTCGAAGCTTATAATCAGGAGCTTTATGACGTACCGGTTATCGCCGACAGATCGTTTTCCATGCTTAATTTCATGCAGGACTGGACTTTCAATGATCCACTGGTCAACAGTGGACGGGGGCGTAATTACGGCTTGGAAATTACCTTGGAACGATTTCTGGATGACGGCTACTACTACCTGCTTACAGGTACTATCTATAACTCTCGTTACAAAGGCGGTGGCGGAGAATGGCGAAACACGCGATTCGATCAAGACTTTGCCTTTAATCTGCTGGGTGGAAAAGAGTTCATGTGGAAAGATGGTCAACGCGTGCTGGGCGTAAATGGCCGATTGAGTTATATGGGAGGAGAACGGTACAGTCCTATTGACAGTAAAGCATCACGTAACAGAGAAGAAGTCGAATTTATAGAACAACGTGCTTTCGAAAAGCAATTTCCCAACCGTCTTATTGCTGACCTGACAGTGACCTACCGCATCAATCGTAACGACTATGCCTCAGTGTGGGCCCTACAAGTCAAAAATGTACTTATGGAAAAAGATTTGTCCCACGATTATAACTTTCAAACCAACCAAGTTGATCTGGTCAAAGAGGGGACTCCGCTACCATTTTTTAGCTATAAGATAGAATTCTAAATGTTGTGTTCGTTTATAGCTAACGACATTCCATGTTTAAAACACTTAGTATTGACTGGTATTTTTGATTAGCAGATATTCCTTCAAACAGAAGGTTGGTGGCGGGCAGGGAACCAGTTAGACGACATTGAGCCATAAAGCTCGGGCAGAATGATTGCCCTGCCCCTTGCCACCACCGTGTAACCACCGGCAGCCACAGCAGGCTATAAACACGAATGCCTAAGAGGGACAGCGAGCCCGTGCGCGGGATTGGGAAATAGGCTGGCGGCCGGTTAGAGATCTGGGATAGTAGCTCTCCTGGAGCTGCAGTCTCTGTCCATTGATGGAGAATAAGCCCGAAAAGGGGTTTGGATGCCAGTAGGTAATCCGAACGTGATCACCGACACCGGTTGCCAGCTAAAGGTTTGAACCAAGGATTTATTGGAATAATACGATACTAAGGTAGGTGAGGACTATCTGCTTGACATTTTCCTTTTTGGCGGGTTAGGCATACAACTCTGTTTATAACTTATTAGCAACTGTCTCAATCTTTTCCTCTAATCCAGTCCATTTTACAGGAGTCCATTTATCCAAGGCTTTTGATAAAACCATAGATTTTCGTTTTGATTTTAGATCTTTTGCAGGAATGACTAAAAATTTCCATTGTCGCGGATCAACTTGGTCAGCGTTTTCTTTATCTGATTCAAGGTGAAGGCAAAAGACAAACAATTCGCAGAAATAGCCTTCGTCTTCGATTTTTACTCCCGGATTATCTCTCTCGAAATAGCTTGGTGGATTAGATTTCCATCCGAAGACCAGTGTTGGGGATTTAGTTTTACCCCAAATTTGGCGAAGTGCAATATTCTTTACTTGTATTCTAATTCTGTTTGAGCCTGAGCCATACTGTAAATCCCAAGGATGCCATCCCAAACCGACAAAATTCCATTCATCTCCCAACGCCATCATAACAAGTGCTTCAGCGACATCACCACGGTGTGAATTATTTAAAATCCGTGTTGAATACATCGACTCTATAACTGTACTAAGAACATCTTCTCGATCAGGTATTTTTTTATCGCCACTCATTGGGATAAACTTGCGTATTGATTATAAATTCGCTGTATGCCTAACGGCGTGGCGGTTAACGGGCGGAGCGGCCTACTCTACTGATTGACTGCCAACGTATTACCGTCCCGTTGAAGCGCTTGTTAGCTTCTGGAGATCTTAAGCACTGGTTCAAATCTCAGATTATTACCTTTGCAAGAATCGTTTGTAACATTCATTGCCGTTTTTTGAAAAGGTCATAACCGATACCAGTAATCATGCTTATAATTAACGTGATAACGGCAAAACCAAAACTGTTTAAAAAAATAGATTCCAAAGCCGGTGAACCAAAGTAGTAGGCGGCTATAACATGCCCTACAATAAGAAAAATTCCATTGATAACAGTGAGAGCAAATATCCAAGGCCACAGTTTTGAAAACAGAGATAACAAGCTTTCAGTTGTATGCTTTCGCCACCAATCATAGGATGAGTTAATACCCGATGCTGAAATACCAGCTAATATAGCAAGTGTTGGTGGGCCCACTCCGCCGCCAGAAAGTAACATTGCAACTGAAAGCAACATTAATACCACCCCACTACGTTTATTATTTAGAAATGCTACGGACCACACAATTAATACACCTGAAATAATCAGTGTCACAATTCCTGCAATAAGAAAACTTTGAAAGATCGTTATAGCAGGATCCCCTCCAAGGTACATAGCAATCGGACCTTGATCCCAAGAATTAATATAGAACCCATCAATCATAATATTTCCCTGGAGCACTTCACCTATTCCGTGAATCAGCCCCCCGAGACCACCAAGAACACCAAAGCTTGATGCGATTGCTTTCGCGGCAGAATTGTATTTTTGATGACTTTCCAATTTTATAAATAATCCTCAAATCTCGTAGCTAACCTTTAATTATATAAAGGTGCGTATTTGATAATGTATTATCTTACATACGATAATACTCTGAAAAATCCCATTTAAATACAAATAACGTATTATCTGGTGATATTATCGCACATAGCATTGCGATAATAGGTTGATATAACATTCACATCTGCCGCCTGGGACCAATTGATTTAGAGGGATACCATCTCTTTAATAGCTATTTCAACCTGAAGATAGAAGATCCATTCCGGATACTTCAGTAACCGTAGCCAGAGGTCAATAACCTCATCTTCTGAAAGTTGCCCCCGAAGATATTTCGTGATGTCTCTTGAAAGTATTTTATTTTGATCCAACAGTACAGTAGTTAATTGCTGTTTTTATAGTAAGTACCTTTTGGGAAGCAATCCTTACAAAAAATCTTAAGATAATTGACAAAAAGTAAAAGCCCTGCACCTTTCACAATGCAGGACTTATCTCATTTCATCAAAGAGAAATACATTCTCATAAGTAAGTACGTTTTAAGGGCTAATCCTTACAAATTTTTTTAAAAAATATATCGATTGCCTTATATTTCCATAAATCGTTCATAACTGTATCGTCATGATTACGAAAGACCTTACTAATAAACAGTCGAAATTCTTCCGGCACCTGCTGGAATACGCTCGTGATCACGGCAACCTTCCTTCCTATCAGACAATTATGGAGCATACCTGGATCACGTCTAAGAATGGAGTTCACCAGTATTTTAAAGCGCTCTGTGATAAAAACTACCTTCAGTCAACCGGCTGGGGTGGTTATGAGCTGCACCCCTCAAAACAGTTCCTGGTTGACAGCCCGGAAAATCCTATTCCCATTCGGGGGATTATTACCGCCGGAGCCATGCAGGAGGCCGTGGATACGGATTTGGGAAGCCTGTCCATTCGGAACCTGTTCCCCCAGGCACAATCGCCGTACTGCGTCCGTGTGTCTGGGACCAGCATGGAGGAGGCCGGAATCCATGACGGGGATCTGGTAATTCTGGATGACAGCCCCATTACGGACGGGGATATTGGTGCTATTCTGTATGATGGGCAGACCACGCTCAAAGAGATCCGTAAAAGCGACCGGCAGGTCGTGCTATACCCCAAAAGCTCCAATCACAGACCGATCATTATAGAACCCGATGAATTTGAGGAGATTCGGGTACTGGGCAAGTATATCGCACATTTTCATGATGGGAAGGTCCGGTATGTCAATTAAACAGTAGTTCGTCATCAAATTCGTATAGCAGAATCCATGTGATTTTGCCGCTGTCATACACCATTTCAAAGAACCGGTCTTCGGTGGTCCGTACTACAAAGTGTACATGAAGGGTATCGCCCTTCCGGGCGGCATAGGATTTGCGGATCTGGGCAATCTCAAAAATTTTCTTGTTCGCACGTTTGAAGCTTAGCGGTTCAATGCGCTTATGGGTCCAGTCCCGGCCCATGGACTCATCATCATCCTTAAATCCCCGGTATATGGCATTGACATTGATCTTTTCCTGTATAAGCGTTTGCATGGCCCTGATTATTCGGTATTGCAAAAGTACATAAATCGTTCATATAATATAGGAGAGCTTTCATGTTAAATGCAATGCCATGAGCAAAGAAATTTCGATCGATACCGGCACGTATGATGTCAACGAGAATGTGCACAAGATTACTGATTACCGGTGCGTGAGTGCCGACATGCAGCACACCTCGATCAAGGAGAGGCTGTACCTGCATCTGGATATGAACTGCTTCTACGCCCAGGTGGAGCAGCTTAGCTATGATCTGTATGGGATGCCAATATATATCGGAGGCTGGTATAAAGGCGACAAAGGCATCCCCCGGGGTATTGTGGCTACCAGCTCTTACGAAGCCCGTGCCTTTGGGGTCAAGACCGGCATGAGCGCCTATGAGGCGGAACAGCTTTGCCCCTACCTGATTGGACTGCAGGCCCACTATGAAAAATACAAGGGCGTGAGCCGGGAGATTGAAGCGGTGCTTAATGACTTTGCCATGGACGTGGAAAAGTACAGCATGGATGAGTATTTTCTTGATCTGAATTTCATGAAGGATAAGGACCGGACGGAAATCAAGGAGTACGGGGAGCAGCTCCAGGAGGTACTTTACCGGGAAACCGGACTGGTCTGCTCAGTAGGCATCAGCTATTCAAAAACCTATTCCAAGCTGGCCAGTGAATTGCATAAACCCAAAGGATTAACATTGGTCCTGAACAGTCAGGATGCACAAGATACGCTATGGCCGCTGGAACTGGATGAAGTCTGGGGCATTGGCCGCAAGCGGTATCACAAGCTGAAAGGGCAGAATATCCATACCATTGGGGAGGCCATTAACAGAGGGTATCCACCCTTTCAGGATCTGTTTGGTCCATATTTTGGTAAAATTATGTGGGAGATGGTAGCCGGAAAGGACCGGGCAAAGGTACTGACCGACCAGCAACTGATCCCCAAGCAGCTCAACTACATGCATACCTTTTCCAACTGGTCAGATGATTTTACCCATATCAAGGGCGAGATTATGAAGGGCGTCGGCCAGCTATGCTACCGGATGCGGGGCTATAACCTACGGGCCCGGCAATACTTTTGCTACCTGCGGATTCAGGATAGCAGTAATAAGGGCCTTTCGTTCCGATTTAATACCGAAGGATTTACCAACCTTGATGATTATGTGTTTTATGAATGCATGAAAAAGGCTGCTCCCCGCATCAAGGGACTGTTAAAAGGAGGGCATACCCTGCGGGGCATTGGCGTTGGGACGGTCAAGCATGACCACTCCGGCCAGCAGGAACTATTTTTCCGGGAGGACAACCGGAAGCGCCGGTTTTGCCTGGTCCAGGATGCCATCAATAACCACTATGGTCAGCAGATGATCCAAAAAGCATCGGTACTGGATTCTGTCCCCGGAAAAACGCATTTTTTAGATCGGAGCTAACTAAATCAGATAACTATGTGTGGAAGATACACCTTAGACAAGGACGAGCAGGAGCTGGAAGGTTATTTTGATGCTGTAATGGAGGATTTTGAGCAGTTTGGACCGAACTACAATGTCGCACCTTCGCATACCATGCCGGTAGTGGGGCAAAACCGGGAAGGAGAGCGAACGATCCGCCCCTTCCGCTGGGGCCTACTTCCATTCTGGGCCAAAGAGGAAAAGGTCAGTTATAGCATGTTTATTGCAAAGGCGGAATCAATAGACAGCAAAAAATCTTATAAACAATCCTTCGAGCGTCACCGGTGTCTGGTCCCGGCCAGTGGGTTTTATGAGTGGACCGGACCGAAGGGGGATAGAACGCCCTATTATATTTACCCGACCCATGAGCCGTTGTTTTCTTTTGCGGGGATCTATAACGTCTGGGAATCCCCGGAGGGCAAGAAAATACCCACGTATAGTATCATAACGACCGAGCCCAACCAGAAGATGGCTAATCTGCACGACCGTATGCCGGTGATGCTGCTCAAGGAAGAATGGGATGAGTGGCTGGACCCGGACAACCATAATACCAATGCTCTGAAGGACCTGTTAAACCCATTCCCGGATGATGCGATCAACTACTACCAGATTGATAAGAAGGTGGGGAATGTCCGGAATAATTCTAAAGATTTAATAGATCCAGTTGAATAAAAGAATTGCACGTTACATTAATTGAAAAGGGTAAACGTATCGTTAATAATGTTATACTTACACATTTATCTGGGCACCTTGACTATATCAAACATTCAGATTTTTTAAATGACGCAATAAATAAAAAACTCCCCTGCTTTTAACAGGGGAGTCCTAAGACCAGTTTCAAGTATCCTGATACATGATTCTATCTAATCAATCTCAAATGGTTTCGGAAGCTTTGTATCGTCTCCCCCATCAATTAGATTAGTTCCCCATCCGGATACATCGTTTCGGATAAGTTTTGTGTTTTCAGTTCCTTGTAAAAATATACCGAAACCAGTTCCCGTATTGGATGTAATGGTATTCTGACGAATGCCATTATCTTCACTTGGATAGGCCCATACTCCAAAAATATAATTTACGTCAACTTCAGTATACGTGATCTCTATCGTATTGTGATTCACATTAGTATTATTACCTACCAGTGCTACTCCCAGATCATTATTCCGAATCGTATTTTTTTGTACGTTAACATTGTCAGAAAAAACACCAATTCCGCTTGAAACAAAAGTGTCCTTATTATAAAAATGCCCTTCTACAAGGTTGTTCTTTATTACCCCGGAAGCTTCTTGGTCAACCTGTATCCCATTTTGAGCCCATCCGGTTGATTTCGGGCCAATACCGATTACATTATTCCCATCAACATTTACATCTGTCCCTGCACCACGTAAAACGATCCCTGCACGATGTACACCTGTTACTTCATTATTTGTGATATTACCAGTCGCTCCATCTTGATATGTAATTGGTACAAACTGATGTGGATAATCAGCATCAGTATTTACAGATGAATTTGCAAGTTTTACATTTGCTCCTTTTACATATATACCATATTGCTTTGATTTTGCACCATCAAAGGTTGCATTTAATGTGACCCCATCTATCTCACCATCTTTATCAACGTAAACCCCTATATCACATGTAATATCCAATGGGCTATTAGGCGTTTCGTTAATATAATGAGCGGTAAGGCCAACTCCCGTGTCTTGGCATTCCGTAAGGCTTGCCGTTTCTCCACTAGACATGGAAGTCGATAATATATCGTTGTTTTCGGTGTTGGTCGTTGAGTCAATGCTGGTCGTTGATTCTTCACATCCAACAGCTACAAAAACTCCAAGTACTAGTATCCCAATTAGATTGGTTTTCTTAATCATAGTTACCCCGTTTTTTTATTTTTATGCCTCTTGATATTTATACATCACTACCAAGTAAATTTAAATGCCTCCAAAGGCAAAATTAAAATAAATTAATATATGCCAAGTAATTTGATGTGAGTGCATGCTTGATGCAGTGTTTGGAAAGCCCCGTAGTAATGCCGCTACACCACATAGCATTCACAGATGGAAGCTTTTATATAGGAACCTGATGCACTACTCAGATAGCAGATCAGTACAAACCCACTTCACCTACGATAAACAATACTGTGTTTACCAATCTAGTCAAAGCCGACTGGAAAATCTGTGACTTAGTTCCGGGTCTTGTCAAGCAGATAGTTCTCACCTACATCTAGGTACTTCATTTCAACAAATCCTCATTCCAAACCTTTAGCTGGCAACCGGTGTCGTTGATCAAGCTCGGATTATCATACCTGCTGGTATTCAAATTCTACCTCATAAAAAGTCCAGCACCGGTTTAGATGAGAGACTTTATTAACTAGCCAATCCTATACGCAGCTATTAAGACCGTTTGAAGAGAAAATATTTACAAATTTTTGGAAGAACTTCTTTTTATGTCCAGATTATAGGTCTACTGCTACCTGCGATTAAATTCCATCAGTTATGAAACCGAACCTATTTCTATTATGTATCGGCTGCTTGTTGGCAGCCTCCGTTGCCAGCGGGCAAAACTATTCCGACTATGACCAACAATTTGTGGACGAGCATATCTACGAAGGTATGCCCAGCTTTGATAATATTCATATACGGCAGGCTTACATCCTCTCTTATAATCACACCCATCGGATCCCGAATTGGGTCGCCTATCATATTGGCTTGGATTACACGAATACCGTCCCGCGATATGGCATCTTTGCCCAGTATCGCACGGACTGGAACATTCCCAATCCGGTCTTCGACCACGAATATGACGGGGTGTACGACGGGGGGAGCGGTTATGCCCGCGGGCACCTGGCTCCATTTAATATATCAGGAGGCGATAGGGACGCAGACGGCCTGCTAGGGGTGGGCGATACGAACGGGGACGGCCTCATTACCAAGGAAGATATGATTGGCCGGGATCGCGAGGAATATATCGAAGACGCCGATGAAATCACCAGAGTCTATCAAATCAACCAACTCTCAAATATGACGCCCCAGGACCAAAATGGTTTCAATGGCGGAGCAGGGATATGGCGTGACCTCGAGCGATATATCCAGGGGACCATTGTCGAGGAGCAAAAAAAAGAGGTGTGGGTGATGGCCGGTCCGGTTTTGGGTCCCGGCGAGATGGAAAAGGTAGGCCCAAAGGAAATAACCGTCCCTCCAATGTTCTTTAAAATCGTGGTACGCAATGGGGAAAATGACCTGCCGGTCGTGTTGGCCTTTCTCCTTCCGCATCACAAAGAACCCCATGGAGAGATCGAAGACTTTTTGGTGAGCGTAGATATCATTGAAGCGATGACCGGCCTGAATTTCTTTCGAGACCTTAACGAAGCTACCGAGGATTCGCTGGAGGCCACCGACACATGGATAAACTGGAATATTTTTTAGCTTTTCTTGGATATATTTCCTTAAAACATATACGAATAAGAAAAGGCCAGCCGATCAAGGCTGACCTTCCCACCTCATTAAATGAGAATTTTCAACGGCTATAGGCAAGTACGTTTTTAGCGGGCAATCCTTACATAAAACATCTTAATAATTGATCCATTCCGTCTTTATTAAGGAGTTCTAATGTTACCTCTCTCCTATTCGGTCGTCCTATGATTGTAATGAGGTAGAAACGCTGCTTGTGTGCAGAGCTTTATTACAGACGGTTAATTTAAAAAGCCCCGGCTAGGCAAGGCCGGGGCTTTATTTTTAGCATTTACACGGTGGAATTTTACATACCATCAGAAGTATTAGAAAATATTTTCATCCGTCAACCCCGGAATCCTCTCCCCTTTCTAAAAAATATTTCATAACTGGCGAAAAAAATCATAAAAAAAATATTAGTAATAATCGGCCTTTACGTGAATTAAACAGCTATTTTAAGGCTAATATCTCGCATATCAGTAACTATAAAGAAAATTTTTTTGTAACAAATCGCTATTTCAACACTCTTGTATAGTAGGAGCACGGGTATAAATCATTAGAGAAGTCGAACTTAAAAACGTAAGTCAAGAACGTAGACGTAGCTTCGGCTGCGTCTATTATAAACAAATAAAACCCGGCATCAGAGAGACGTTGGATCCTTTCGCAATACCATCTACAGCGACTCGCTGCGGGCCGGCCAACCACAACTAAATAATATACTTATGTCACTAGAATATTATTTAATTCCAAACAATATGACTGACAACCCGGATGACTACCGGGCGGTGAGTCGAAACAGTAAAAGCTATAATCTTGAGGACGTATTCAAAAACATGACCCGCGAGGGATCCACCGTTACTACAGCTGAAGCCATGGCGGTGTTCGAGGAGATCACCCGGGGTATCATTGGAATGTTGGAAGAAGGCCATGCAATCAATACGCCCCTGTTCAATATCTCATCAAGTATAACCGGGGTCTTCGAGGAAGAAGAGGATCGGTTTGATCCCAATCGGCACCAGGTACAGATAAACCTCAATTCCGGCGTGCGGCTTAAAGACCTTTCCAATACGATCACACCGGAACGGGTCGAGGGTTCCTCTCCCGTTCCCACCCTCAAATACCTGCAGGATAATATTTCCGGCACCCAGAATGAGCTGCTTACACCCGGCGGCGGCGCGCGTATTAGAGGGGCTCGGCTCAAGTACGATCATGAGGATTCCCAGCAGGGCATCTTTTTTATCCATACCGGGGATCAAACCGAGCACCGGGTGGATTTTGAACCACTGCGCAATATGCCCCAGGACCTCATCTTTACGCTTCCGGACCTGCCGGCCGGGGAATACGAGATGGAAGTACGATGCGTATTAAAGAGCACCTCAGATATACGTACGGGCAGCCTGCCTGATCTACTGACCGTAGAACCGTGAACTCCATAATATAAAATCGGAACCCTATTTATTATTCGAATTGGGAGCCATAATGCTCCTGATTTCGACAAACAGATTGTCATTACTATGGGAAGGTGTCTGTCATATATATAGGAAGGTGTTTCCCATTACTATGGGAAAGTATCTGCCATATATATGGGAAGGAGTCTCCCATTACTATGGGAAGATGGTTCCCATATATATGATAATCAGTTTGCATATACATTACGGATAGCGGTTCAATATTCCCTGCCGGCCCGACAATAACAGCCGGCAGGTTTTTATAAACCCTAAACTATTTACAGATGGTGATTAGTATGTCAGATAATTATAATATCAGCTATAAAACAGAGGAACGTACTGCTTTGGTACTGTCGGGCGGGGGTGCCCGGGGCGCTTTCCAGGCCGGGGTACTGCAGGTATTGCGCGAGCAGGGATTCACCTACGATGTTATCAGCGGTATCAGCGTAGGCTCGCTGAACGGGACCATGATGGCCACCAATCAGTTTCACAGAATGATGAAGATCTGGGAGCACCTGACGCCCAAACAGGTGTACCGCAAGAAGACGCTGGCCGGACTGGCCCGCCGGTACCTTCAGTATAAAATCGGGATAGGTAAGCCGCCCGTTTCCCAATACGATAACGGTCCGCTGCACGCCCTAATGCGCACCCATTTCCTAGGCAAAACCACTTCCGTTCCGTTTACTTTCGGATACGTAACCCTGGAAACAGGCCGGTACGTCCGCGCTACCATTCCCGGTGAAGAATCCCGGACGATTACCGAAGAGGATATTCGCCGCATCCTGGCCTCTACGGCCATACCGGCCGTGTTCAACCCGGTACCGATCGGCGATCACCTCTGTGTGGACGGCGGACTCCGGGACATTTCCCCCATCCGCGAGGTCCTTCCCTACCATCCGCACCGCGCTATTATCATCCCTACCCGTCCGGTAAGTGATACCAACCACCGGGTGGAGAGCCGCGATATCATCGATATCGGCTTTCGCGCCATTCATATCATGCTGGACGAAATCTTCTATGAAGATATCGCCCGCTTCCTGACGATCAACCACCTGGTGCGCCAGGCGTCCGAGGAAGGCGTGGAGCTGCTTCACCGGACCGGCCGCCCCTACCAACAGGTGCATCCGCTTATTATCGCGCCCAAAGATCCGCTGGGAGACGCCATGGATTTCAGCAACGCTCATATCCGGCGCATGATGCAGACCGGCCGCGACCGTGCCCGTGAAGTGCTGTCGATGGAGCCCTTTCCCAAACCGATGGTCTGGTTCCGGGAGACGATGTAATTATAAAAGGGTTTTGCAAATCTCTCTAAAATCGCCACTGCGTTCATTCTACATACCAAATATCAAACCTGTAATCATAAAACGGATACTACTTATGACCAACCAACAGGAAGTTCAATTTTACGTATTTAACATCCGGTTGCTTACCGACCGGTCCCGCACTCCGGGGCTCTACTTTACGCTCTTCCGAAGGCTCTTTGCCATAAATAAATCCGCTACCGGAAGCAAGCGCCAGGGCCTTTTATTCCACACCATGAAACGCACGCGTTACGCGGGCATACCGGTATTGAAGGGACATCTCTGCCGGTTTCAAAAGCCCGTAAATATCGGGTCTCAGACGGTCTCTCCCGCCGGGTTTCCCCACTATCAAGTAAACGAGTACCTGTTCATCCCGGCCATCCATCGCCTGTGCCTGATTGCCGGAGACGCTCCCCTGCCCCTCACTACGCTGCAGCGCTTGTTAGAAGAGGGCCTCAATAACGCCGTACAAAAAGAGGAGGAGGTGCACGTGACCCTCGAAAAGTCCCCTGATTTCCTGGACGACCTGCTGGATGCGCCTCAAATTTCCGATATTAAGTTCCGCATCTCCTACAGCAACCAGGATCTGAATGATGAGTACACGAACCTGGTGGACAGCCAGCTGCGCGATGCGGAGATCGAATACCTGCAGATCAGCGGCCGGGCTCGGGAGGGCAAAAGTGTAGAGCTGCAGAAGAGTACCTTTCTTATGGGAGCGATGGGACTGGTGCCCAGCAACGGCTACGCCACGGCCCGCATCGTAAACCGGGACGGATACCCGCAGTGGGTCAGAACCTCCGACTATCCCCGGCAGTTCCGGCTGCATTGTAGCGAGGAACAAGAAACAGAAGCAATCGTTCGCCATCTGCTGCAAACCTATCCCCGCGCTGATGAAGCATAGCCCCTATTCCCACCCCATGAACATCAGGCAGTTAAGGGCCCGGCACCAGTCGGGTCCCGCTGCCCTGGTGCGCTTGTATCCCAAGAGCAAGCTGAAACAGACGCTGGGCATTCCGACGGCCCTAACTGCTCTGCTATTGGCCCTTATGCGGTGGTCCGGGACGCCGGTGCGCGGGACCCTGATGGATATAATGGACCTGGCCGTCCGTATATTCCCGGATATCCTGGGCGTGCTGCTGGGCGGCTTTGCTATCTTTTTCGGCTTCCGCGACAACGCCTTTCTTAGCAAAACCACCATCCGCGGTGAAGGTCCGCTTACCCTCTATCAAAAGGTAATCTTCGCCTTTACCTTTACGCTGGCGCAGCAGTCGATAACGCTGGGGACGGCCTTCCTGTTCCGGCTATTGGCAAAGGTACATATCGAATGGCTCTCCCCGGCCTATGGCCTGATTAATATCCTTGGTTTCGGGGTGCTGTTGCTTTTGATACTGGTTTCCCTGTTTTCGATCTACCAGATGGTGATGATTATCTTCGGGCTGGCCCAGAATTACCACCTGCATTTGGTGCTGGGGAAGCAGAAGGGGAGGGAAGAAAGAAAAAGAGAGTGGCAATTATAACTGAACATATCCTGCACTGACTGTGCAGGATATTAAGCCCTCAGCTGTGACCAAAAATATATTATTTATTGTCTTGGTACACTAACTTTTACTTTACACCGCCTCATACATCACATATTTCTACAGCCTCGCGCAAGGCATCCAACTCATTATCCCAGGTAGGAATAAACTCCTGTCCAATAAATCCGGTATAGCCGGTATCCACGATGGCTTTTATGATAGCCGGATAATATAATTCCTGGGTCTCGTCGATTTCATTTCGGCCGGGGACCCCTCCAGTATGATAATGCGCTATATATTGATGATTATCCCGGATGGTACGGATCACATCCCCGTCCATAATCTGCATATGATAAATATCGTAGAGTAGCTTGAACCGGTCCGACCCCACCTGCTTGCAAAGCTCGACTCCCCATTCGGTATGGTCACACATGTAATCAGGATGATTTACTTTGCTGTTCAGCAGCTCCATGCATACGGTTACATCATATTCTTCAGCCGTACTCATGAGCCGTTTCAGACCTTTAGCACAATTTTCCAGACCGACTTCGTCATCCATGCCGTTCCGATTACCGGAAAAACAGATAATTTTATCGAACCCCGCATCGGCAACCATGGGAATAACACGTTCGTAATCCGCTATCAATTCGTCGTGCAGCTGCAAGTTATTAAATCCCTCTTCAATTCCTTTTCCAGCACCCCAGGGCATCGCACACGTCAGCCCATGCTTTTTAAGGGTAGGCCATTCGTCGGGGCCGAGCAGCTCTACCGATTGAAGTCCTATTTCTTTAGCCGCCTGACAAAATTCATCCAAGGGTATGTCACCGAAGGTCCATTTGCACACCGAATGATTGACGTTCCCGTTGAGTTCGCTTCCGAGAAGTGCCTCTAGGTTCTCCATGCTGCCCAACCATCCGGCCATTGTCCCCGATCCAACAATAGCTCCTATTTTCTTTAACGCGTTACGTCTGGATACACTCATAATATTTGTTTATATGTGAATGATAAATATGATCGTTATTTCAGTGACGACAAATACTCCACCAGGTCCACCAATTCCTGCTGACTCATTCCACTCTCGAGTCCGGCGGGCATAAGTGAACGGTCCATCTGTTCCCTTGATGCGATTTCAGAAACCTGGTATGTGGTTGCAAATCCTCCTGCTGAAAGGAGTTCAACTTCCGATTCTGTTTCACTTTGAATGATACCTGCTGCTTTCGAACCGTCATTCATAGTAAGAATGTATCCTTCATAGCCAAAACTTATGCCGGCATTGGGTTCAATTATAGCTTCATAAAGACCCTCCTTGGGCAACTTATCGCCAATTTCGGATAATCCGGGACCAAACTCCGTACCTTGCCCGTTCACCACATGACATATCTGGCATGACCGTTCAAACACCTGTTTCCCGTTATCTATATCACCGGTCATTGTTACCAGTTCAGATACCGATTGCATATTACCTTGATCATTGTCACTACCTGCAAGGTAATCTTTTGCTACCTGCCTGATTTCATCCCGCCAGGCGTTGCTCAGAACCTGGTTTGCTGGCTGATCCAATGATGGCGGAAGGATGCCATTCCTAACCATATCCGCAATTTTTTCTTCTCCTGGCCAACTTGAACCCATTGCTGTTACGGCCAGACTGCGCATTTCTATATCCCGGTCTTCATCCAACATTACCTGCTGCAGAAGATCCAGGGCTTCTTCTCTTCCGGTATGTCCCAATACCTGTATAGCACTTTCCTTCTCACTACGGCTTCCATCATTAATAACGTTCCCCACCTTTTCTTTACCGCCATATTGCACGGCAAGCTGTGCTGCACTTACTCCCAAACTGCTGTCGGGATAAGCAAGCATTAACGTAACCAATTCATCATTTTCAGTGGAAAGTTCGAACTTTTCTACCAAGTCAATAAATTCATAGGTGCCGCGGGTCGCTTCAAGGGCACCATCAAGTGCCGCCTGAACTTCGGAGGAAGATTCAAAAGATGATTTTTTCAAGTGTTTTAGGGTTAGAATATCCAATCGCTGCTGGTCTGGCAGATCGGTTCCCAAGATGCTGACTAATTCCTGTTCGATCTGAGGACTTGTATGGAAATCAAAAGCCCGGAAATATCTCAATTTTTGATCGGTATCAACCGAAGATTCTTTAATCAATTCGGCTAACATCGGCACGGCCGCATCGGCCCGAGACCGCCAAACGATATCCCGACCGGCCGGGGTGTTCCATTCCGAACCGACCTCCTCCAGCCACGCCTCAAAAAAACGATCCCACTGTCCATAAGCCCCGATACCGAGAGCCTCCAGGTACCAACGGTCATTGCCATTATGTTGCAATGCCAACTGAGCCCACAGCTCTGCTGCCTTGGGATCATCATTTCGATGCAAGGCGATCGCAACTTCCCGCCGGACTTCCGGTGCGGAGTCATCAACCAGTTTCTCGATATAAGGAATAATATTGACATCCAGCTGACGGGCCGCCCGCAGACCCGTAATACGAATATCCGGATTTGTATCTGCCAGTGCCTGTTCTATATAATCGACTCCATTCCCTTCCAGTTTGCTCAGCAGCCAGAGCGCCCGCGCCCGATATCGGTCATTTTCTGACTCCCAGAGGTCCACAAGTGCCGGTTCCGCTTTTTTCCCCAATTCATGTAACTGTAGCCAGGCCCGTGCCCGCAAATTCATGTTCGGATTTTTAAGCGCTTCCACAGCTCCTTGGGGGGTACTCAGATCAAAGTCGGGTACCTCGTAATTACTGCCTTCCGGGGCAATGCGGAAAATCCGTCCCCGCTGCTGATCACCCATTTGGTGTCCGCCCACGCCGGGATCATACCAGTCGGCTACGAAGATGGACCCATCCGGGGCAACGGTTACATCCGAAGGCCGAAACCACTGGTCGTTATTTCCCTTTAAGATGTTTTCAATAGATGCTGAGTAGCCTGCCCCATCCTTCTCAACCGGATACGAACGAATGACATTGGGGCCGGGATCGGCGTGTATCATTTCATTGTGAAAGACTTCCGGCAGCAGTTCCCCCTCATAAACAAGAATGCCGGTCGGCGATCCTGCACCGGTCTGCAGTAAATTCGGAATTGACCCGGGGTCGTTTTGATACCAGTGGCGGGTGGGAATATCATCGGCCATACCCGTACGGCGCGTGCGCCATCCCGCCCCGGTCAGTTCATCCGTGTACCCATAGTTCCCGTACTCCATGACATAATTGATGCGGACGCCCTTATTGCCGTCATCGTCGTTATCGGACTGCCAGAGGGTCCCATAAGAATCAACCGCGACCTCGTAGTTATTACGAAAATTATGGGCCAACACTTCAAATTCACTGCCATCTAGGTTACAGCGGAACACCATCCCCTGCCGGTACGGGTCGCCGCCAGTTTTTACTTCATTGCCAAATATATCTTTGACGATATTGTCATCTGCGTCTTTTATAACCTTGCCCTCATTACCGGTATTAAAGTACAGCTTACCATCCGGACCAAATACAAAAGCGTGGACCCCGTGATCGTGCTGTTCTCCTTCAATTCCGCTAAATAAAATTTCCTTCTCGTCAGCTTTATCGTCACCGTCCGTATCGGTAAAAATAAAGATATGCGGACTCCGTGAAACAATCACCCGGTTATCGAGCACCATAATACCCAGTGCCGAATTAATATCGTTCCCCTGGTAAAATACCTTACTGGTATCGGCCCGGCTATCTCCGTTGGTGTCCTCCAAAATGACAATCCGGTCTCCGTCGGGTTTTATCGGATTATCTGGGTTTAAGCTCGGCCGGTAGTTATGCCCCTCGGTCACCCACACCCGGCCCCGGCCGTCAATATCCATATTAGTGGGATTTACCAACATATCTTCAGCAGCAAACAAGGTCGTTTCCAATCCCTCCCTGGTTTCAAGCCCGGTCAGGGCGTGCTCGGCATTTCGTTTTTCGGAGTCGCTGAGCTGCTCAATATCTTGTTGATTTTCAGAACAGCCGACAAAAGTTATAAAAAAAACGCAAATTATAGGCCACAATTTCAGTGGGCTGTAGCCTGAAATAGATTTTTCTAGGTGTTTATTTTCCATTTTTTAAAAAAAATTTAGCAGTAAATAGTATAGAATACGAAGCAGATTCATCATAAATCTGCTTCGTATTAATAGGGATATAAGGGAAAGAGGTTATTGGAAATAGTTTATTTATAACTCAATAATCTAATTCCAGGCATTTCCCGGGTCACAAAAAACATATTTCCTAGTTATACCCGGGATTTTGCTCCAGGTTTTCGTTTCTATCCATCTCGTACCGGGGGATAGGCACAAAATAGGCGTTATCATTCCACTGACGCTGGTCAATTTCAACGACGTTATACTCATAAGTATAACTGCCGTCATTGTTCAGTCTCCCTATGATGTTGACGCCCTCTCCGTTTTCGTATACATCAGGGGCGATCATCCAGCGGCGTACATCGAAATAACGATGATCTTCAAACGCCAGCTCAATTCTCCGTTCATTTCGGTATCTCTCCAACAGATCCTGCCCGGTCTCTGTAATTTCGGGCATGCCTGCTCTTTGCCGTATGGTATTGAGGGCCGTACGCGCATCCCCCTCATCTCCGAGCTCTATTGAAGCTTCGGCATAGTTCAGCAAAATCTCAGCATACCGTATAAAAATCCAGGGGACTTCCTGCCGAAAAAACTGGTGATTAACATTGGGATCCAGAAATTTCCGCATGTAGTAGCCTGTATAGGTTCCGTTCCAGTCTTCAATAGGACCGTCACGAGTATCCAGACCAGGACGCAGCTCATTTTGGCCCTCTACTTCAAATGAAGCAGTTTCTACAATACCCTCCGGATCCAGATCAGTCATATCTGACGGACGCTCTCTCCACTGTGAACCGTTATAAAAAATAGAGGCGTAAAAACGCGGGTCGCGATTTTCATACGGTGATTCCCCATAAGACGGATCTCCATTTTGGTACGCCTGCCAGCTAAATTCGGTTCCATCCGACATCTCGTAGGCGTCAACCATTTGTCCCGTAGGTGTGTCTCCACCCCAGTTGTGCCAGCCATTGGGCCCGTGAAACAGTCCCATGTCTGCTTCAAACCACTGATAACTTTGGTTCTGCAAAAAATATCGCGCAAAGATAATTTCTTCGTGATCTTTCTGGAGGAACAGATCAGCATAATTTTGAGCTGTGGAATCTCCAGGAGCCGGGTTTTCCCGGTAGAGGCTATAGCCGAGATCCATAACTGCTTCAGCAGCAGCCTTGGCTCGCTCCCAGCGTTGTGACTGGTCGCCACCGGTATAGCCGGTATAATCGTTTCCACTGGGATTCTCTGCATACAGATCACTAGCTGCATAAGTGAGAATACGAGATTTCAGTGCAAGTGCCGCACCTCGGCTGGCATGAGCTTTGTCCCCTTCAATAACGGTTGGCAGCATCGATGCTGCAACATCCAAATCTTCGACCATAAAGTTGATACAATCTTCGAATGAATCGCGCTCAACCAAAAAGTCATCATCAAGATTGAAGGTTTTTTTAATAATTGGTACTCCTCCATGCAATTTAACCAGATTGTGATAGAAATACGCCCGCAGGAAGTGAACCTCTCCGGTCAAACGATCCTTGAGATCCTGGTTAATTGGAGATTCCTCAATATTTTCCAGAAATACATTTATGCTCCGGATATTACTGTAGAGGTCATCCCAGTGAAAATGATCGAAAGGAGCTACTGCTCCATCCCCGAATAAGCCTAACTCATCTGGTGTCATGTTGCTTTGTTTTATCGGGGTGTCATTCCATCCATGGGTAATGATCGTTTCATCAACCCCAGAACTCACATTCACAGCAAAGAACCCATGACCAACACCCTGGTAGATATCATTAACATACGATTCCACCAGTGCAGGATCATTCCACAAATCACCCTCTGATATCTGATCTAGTGGTTTCTTGTTAAGAATCTGATCATCACAGGATGTGACAATCACTGCAATACAAATAAGAAATAAGAACTGTTTGACTATTAAATTCTTCATAGCTATCAATATTTAAAAGGTTAACGAGATTCCGGCATTAAAAACTCTTTTTTGCGGATAGTACTGTCCGGAGCTACTGGATGCCTCCGGATCAAATACGTTAAGCTTGTCAAGAGTCAACAGGTTATATCCACTCACATAGATCCGCATATTTTGAACCCCTACTTGTTCACCCAGACTGGCCGGAAGGTTATACCCGATCTCTACAGATTTCAACCGAAGATAATCCGCACTTCTCAGAAAGTATGTATTCTGATTGCTCGTCCAATACTCATCTGTTCTGTTGTATGTGCGCGGATGTTCAGTATCCGAATTCTCCGGAGTCCAGCGTTTGTCTGCATAACTCTGCATGAAATTACCTATTTCACCCGATTCGGTAAATACATAGCGCACAGCTCCGGTTGCCCCTTGTAGCAGGGTGGAAAAGTCAAAGTTTTTATATGCCGCATCGAGTGTCAGACCAGCTGTAAACCGGGGCATTTCATTTTTGTCTATACGCACTCGATCCAAGCCATTGATTTCTCCATCACCGTTTACGTCAACAAATTTAATATCTCCAGGCCGGGCTCCGGGCCAGCTTGGATTCGCATCTATCTCCTGTTGATCATTGTAGACCCCATCTGCACGGTAGTACAAACCCGTATTCATGGGACTGCCCGTAGATCGCTGATAATCAGGTACACCTGGAGACTCATCCCAGTACTGTATTTTGTTATAGGCATATCCGGCATTTCCACCAATATCAAATGACAGATCTCCAAACTGATCGGAATAGGTTATTCTTCCGTCAAAACCGGAATTAACCACTTCGCCTATATTTTCCCGTGGCAGAGAAAACCCTGCCGTTGTAGGAATAGAAGCATTACGCCACCAGAGGATATCTGAGCGGAGGTAGTAAAAATAATCGGCTTCTATCATCAGCCTGCTATCGAGCATTTCAGCATCGAATCCGACATCAAACTGGTTGGCCACCTCCCAGGTAACGTTGGAATTGGGAATACGCTCCTGCTGCAGGCTTTTAACAAGATTAGTCTGTTCAAAAATATATCCATTACCGAACCCGTAAGTAGTCAAATACTGGAACGGTTCGATGCGGTCATTACCGGTTTGTCCCCAGCTCGCACGAACCTTAAATCCTTCCAAAAATGAAACATTTTCTTGCCAGAACGATTCTTCGGACAGGCGCCATCCTATAGAGATACCGGGAAAGAATCCGTATCGTTTCCCCTCCGGGAATATAAAGGAACCATCATAACGGCCGACAAACTCAACAAGATACTTCTCATTGTAATTGTAGTTTATACGTCCAAAGTAGTTTTGACGGGCCCCCTCAAAAGCACTACCATTATTGTCTTTCTGTTCTTCCGAACCGGCAAAAAGCTGGTCAATGGAACTAGACAAATATCGTTCGCGATAGGCACTAAAGTACTGATTTTGAAACGTCTGTCGTTCAACACCGAGCAGCAAATTGAATGCATGATCTCCAAAATCTTGCTGATAACGCCCAATCAGGTTAAGCGTTGCCTGGTAGTTGTCGGCGGCATCCTGTGTTAACTGGGGTTCGTTCAGTCCCCTTTTAGCGCGCGTTAATACTGGATCGCCATTATCATCGTAAGTCTCATAATCCCAGGTGTAAAGGTACCACGGTGTTTCCCAGAGTTTATTAAACTGGTAATTCTTATCATAGGAAACATTGCTTTCAAATTCGAGCCCCTCGACAAAAGGAACATCAAACTCGACCTTTATATTACTTTGAAGAACATCCCGCTTATCACGGTTATATCCCGTAGCTTGAGTTCCGGTAACCACAGGATTATCACCGTATTCGATATCGGGACCGGGTCGTCCGTTGGGCCAATAGGCTGGAAGCGTTGGTTTACCCCGCATCAACGCACGGAACGTAGGTCCCACTCCTCGTATGGGTGCTTCTTGTAGCTCACGCCGCCCCGATAAATTCACTGAGATACTCAAATTGTCATTGATCTCTCCATCAATGTTACTTCTAAAATTATACTGGTCATATTTAAATCCACTATTTTTAAAAAAACCATTCTCATTAGCAGCCCCCAATGACAGGTAGTAATTGATCGTCTCACTGCCGCCCGAAACAGAGGCATTCATTTTATTCTGTTTAGATAGATCCTTAAAAGCCGCATTGAACCAGTCGGTATTGGGATGTGTCCAGGGGTTGGTTCCCTCCCGGTATTTTTGAATATCTTCCTGTGAATATCGTTCCTCGCGCCCGCGATACATGTCAATCTCATTGACCATCCGGGCATAAGTAGCAGCATCGGCCATTTCCGGTATCCTGGTAGGTTGCGTAAATCCCTGATTATAGGAAACAGAAACCTCTGGAGTTCCCTCCCGTCCACGTTTAGTAGTTACCAGGATAACGCCATTCGCAGCCTGTGATCCATAAATAGCAGCAGAGGCATCTTTTAATACCGTAATGCTTTCAATATCATTAGGATTCAGTCTGGATAATCCACCGGTCCTATTTGTGACTCCATCGATAACAACCAGTGGACTGTTATCACCCAAAGTATTACTACCCCGTATTTGCAATGTTGAGCCTGATTCTCCTGGCTGACCGGTATTATTTATGGCAACAACACCCGGTAGTCGTCCGACTAGATTATTTTCCGCATTGATAACAGGGGCTTTTGCGATGTCTTCACCTTGTACAGTTGAAATTGAACCTGTACTTGTGGCCTTAGTTTGAGTTTGATACCCAACAACTATCATTTCTTCTCCTGCAATAGCTCCAGGTGTCAACTGAATATCCAGTTGTTGTCGACCATTTATAGGCACTTCCTGGCTTTGATAACCGATATACGAAACTACTAATGTATCTTGCAAGGATGGGACTTCCAGTTCAAAATTACCATCTATATCAGTTGAAGCACCAATTGACGTACCTTTTACAAGAATATTAACACCGGTTAAGACTTCTCCAGATTGCGCATCGGATACAGTACCGTTTATCATCTCCTGAACAACCTGATTCTTTTCCCTGGTTTTCTCTTCTGGTTCGTAGATTCCATATGTTTTGGGATTTAGATACTTGAACACAAGTTTCTGATCCTTCAACAACTCATCAATTGCCTTTTCAACATTATTAGATAACAACCTTGTGGTGGAAACTTTTTTATCAACTAATACGCCTGTCCGGTATAAAAAAACTACATTAAACTGTCGCTCAATCTGTTCAAGAGCCTTATTCAAGCTCATCCCTTCTTCCACCAGAAGTTGATCATTTTCCTGACTTGATTCTGTTGGCAAAAGCAGAGAACCTAATGTTTGGGCTTGCGTATGGCTACCCACCATAGATATCCCTAATACTATTACCATGACTTTTAAAAATCGATATGCAGCGTTCTTCATAATCCTATCCCATTTTTCATTAACATTTCCCTTTTAGTTTTTGTTAACATTACAGCTATCTTTTCCAAAATATATTTTATCCCTATCCTCAGATTGATAAACCGGAATCTTAGTTACCTCCGAAACCGATCGCACCAGTCCTTCGAGTGATTTAAAATATATGGCTCCATCCAGTGTTATATCCGATAAATCGTTATCAACAAGCTCTACCTCAACGGCAAACCGCAGCTCAATAAATTTAGCCAACTCTTCTATACTCGTCTCATTGAACTTCATTGTGCCTGTTGCCCAGGAAGTATAAAAAGTGGGATTTACGAACTGCCTGTCTAAAACTTCTGATTTGGTGAACGTCAGCATTTCACCTTTTTTTACTTCTTCTTTTCCCCGGCTCTCGTTATCTACTTCAACTTTTCCTTCCTGCAATACTACACTGGAATGCCCATTGCGAATGGTCACTAAAAACTCCGTTCCTATGTCACGAACAATTCCATCAGGAGTACGTACTGAAAATATTGGTTCGGACTCTTCATTCCCTCCTTCTGCATCAAAGTAGGCCTCGCCCTCTAATACCACCTCAATCGTTTGATTGTGAAGGAGCCCAAGGGTATAGGTTACAGAAGAATTACTGTTCAGGGTAATAGCGGATCCATTAGAAAACGTTATGGTCTTGTGCTCACCCGCTCCCGTTGAAATGGTATGCTCTTCCGTAATTTGCTGGACCTGAGTCGAAGGAGCATTACTTTCAGGATATATATACAATCCTACCCCCACCATTGCACCGATAATTAATACCGCCGCTATGCGGTAAATCCATAGCGAATTGGAATTTCTATTCGGCAAATAGGTAATGTTAGCATCAGCCTTTCCCATCGTTGTATCGTATAGACGCCGCCACTCTTTTTTCATGTCCGGCTGATCGGGATCCTTAAATTCAAAACCCGCTATCTCGGCCATAGCCTTTTTGGCCTTTGCCCGATTTTCCTCACGGTCTTCAATCCAGTTATTCCATCTGCTGATCTCATTCTCACTGGCCGTGCCATTGACCATCCTGCGAAAGGATTGATTCTGAATGAGCTCCTGTACGGTATAATTGTTATTTTGCACGTTCAAATAATGATTTAAAAATAATTCTTTTCACAGTTCGGTATAGGAGAGTCAAAAAAATCCCGTGCGTACTCAAATTATTTCAAAAAAATTTTCAAATAGTACTTGAGGGAAAAAAAGCGTATCTCTACAATAAAGGAAGACGCTTAAATGACGATTGGAAGTAGAAAGGATATGTTGCCCCAAAATAGTCTATAGGAGTTTTCTCCTTGCAGAGTGGGAGGGGTCGGAAGTAAATATCTACACGAACCAAAGAAAAGATAGTAATAAAGAGATTACCAGTTTCATGATCTCAGTATCCAGCAGTGAACGAAGGGTCTCCATAGCCCTGTATATATGATTGCGTACCGATTGCCGATTGATGGACAATATCTGCTCTATTTCTCCATAGCTCATTCCATTATAATAGTGCAGGTAGATCACTTCTCTTTGGCGGTCTGAGAGCTGATTCAACGCTAGCCGAAGCTTCTTTTTCTGCTGAAATTTTACTTCATCCCTGATGATCAGTTCTTCTTTGTCAAACTGAATAAAATCCGCTTCATCAACTTCCTCTAAATCAGAATCAGTCTTCCGGTGGGCCTTTATTTTCTTCAGAATTTTTCGGCGTAACGATACAAACAGGTACACCCTGGGCGACTCAATATGGGTTAGTGCATCTCTTCTCTCCCAAATATTCCGGAATAGCTCTTGGATACAATCTTTTACCAATTCCGGCCGGTCACATAACTTAATACCGTAGCCATACATCGGCTTATAATAACGGTCAAAAAGAGCTTTAAAACAGCTCTCTTCACCGCGAATAAATTGCTCCCAAACTTCCCTATTTCCTTTTGAATTGTCCATGCCTGTAAATGTTATTGGTATGCCCTAATATATAGTATAAACCACTAAGGTACAGTACCATTAACCCTAACTATTGTTGGTAGTTGGTCATAGAGTAACCTTAATGATTTGCCCCTTTTGATCCCTCCAACAATCTTTTAAACCTATAAAAAAGAATAACTAAGTCAAATACTTTTTATACATATCCATTAAATAGTGAAATATTATTTCTTTCTGTATCATATTGCATCTGTTTAGCGAAAGTAGTCGCAGCTCTTCTTCTCCATATATTATTAAAGAAGTAGATTTTCACCCATTTTATTTTTAGCTTCTCCTGTAAGAGAAGTTTATATCAAAAAATTAATATTTATTTCATTTAAGACAGGTACTGAATGGGGTCAGGGATACAAGAAGAACGATCTTAAAGATAAAATGCTGAAAATCGAAGGTACGTGGTCCCGCCTGTATTTTACTATTAGCACAGATATCAGTACCAAACAGAACAACAAATTGTATTATAGCGAGTAATTTTGCATAATACATATAATCATTTACATAAAACGGCGTATAATAACAGTATGGCCCAGGGAAAACCCGCAACAGAAACAAAAAATGTACTTATTGTTGAAGATGACAATATTCAACAAATTGTTCTAGAACGGATGGTCAATCAAATTGGCCATACCGTAATAGGTTCAAGCTCGGCGGGAAGCAAGGCGATTGAATCTGCATTACGCATTGGAGCCGTTGATATTATTTTAATGGATATTAACCTGGCCGATGATATAGATGGCATTGAAGCTGCCCGTGAAATAAGCAAACATCGGGAAGTAAAGCTTATATACATCACCGGCACAGAAGACCCGGAGAAATTTAAGCGAGCCCAGGAAACAAATTATGTCGACTATCTTTTGAAGCCCATTAAAGAAGAGGAACTCCAAGAGGCCTTTTTTAAGGCCTTTCCTTCAAAAAAAGTTGATAACTGACTTTTAAAAGGCTTTATTAATTATATTAGGATATTTTAATTAGGGTTTGCCAGATATATCATTAAACTATGTTACCCATTTTACCCCATTGAAAATCAAGTCTCAGTCTTATGAAGGTTTCAGAAGCTTTTTTAGTCAACACTAAAAACTTCGATAAAATAATCGAAGCTCTTGTAAACTATGAGGATCGAGAGTTCGTCATAGACTCATCCCTTTTAGAAATGTTAGGCTATTCGGATCCCAATGATCTCCTTGTCGTAAGACTTCTTAAGGATTTATCTATTATTGATCAGGATGGAGAAGCCGGCAAATACTTTGATGAATTTCGTGATCCGGAAACCACAAAAAAAGCTTTGACCAGAGGAGTACTTGATGCCTATGCTCCCCTTTTCGAAAAAGATCCGCAAATTTATAAAGCGGATATCGGTGATTTAAAGAAGGCCTTTAATGAAGTGTTTAATGGGAAAAAAACTGATTTAATTGTAAAATATATTTCTGGTACTTTCCAGAAAATTACGAACTATTGCGGAGCTGGAACTATTGAAGCCGTAATGGACGAACGCGAAGAAGCCTTTGAAACAGAAAACGAATCGGAAGCGGAATTAGCCGTTGCCAACCATTCCTCAAATGGCATGTATCACGCAGGCCAAAACTCATCTATAGATATGGATAAAAATACCGAACACGACAGTGACAGCGGCAGTGCCAATCCCTACACCTCCAACAATACTGATAAACCTTCAAGAAATAATGATATTGGTACTGATCGAACGAGTGATTTTGAAGATTCTTCCTCTTACGATGATAGTGAAGATCAATCGGAGGCAGATTTTGATCCGTTTGAAACGGTAGATGATGAAGGGGAAGACTTTCAAGAGAAAGAAAAAAAGAAACAAACACAAGCAGTCGATAATGATCCTGTTGAGCTTAACACATCGCTGTCGGAAATAGACGTCAAAAAAACAGATGACGGACCGATAAATACCGCAAACGATAGCGATCAGGAAAACCTTGTTCAGCAAGCTCTTATACGAAAGTCAGAATTGCTTCACAAGCTTCAGCGCTGGGATGAACTTATTCCTACGCTGAATAAAATTATCCAGCGATTTGATAATACTGAGCATTCCTATCTGGAGGATGTTGTTTCCCAGTCTATTGTGCGCCGGGCTTTTGTTCTTGTCAAATTAAACCGAAATGACGAGGCTTTGCCTGCATTGGATAATGTCATCAATCGATTTAAAAATGCAAGTGACCAGCAGTTTTATAATCATGCATCGGTGGCCATGCTTCACAAAGCAGAGCTATTAGAGCATGAGGAAAATTATTCTGATCTTCTCCCGCTGTATGATTCTATTATCCGGCGACTCAGCGATAATGAAAATGAACAGATCAAAGGTAAAGTTGATCGCATTTTTAACAAGCGATATGAGCTGGTTTTAGATCAGGGAACACAGGATGAAATTCTTCAGGCAAGTGAACAGCTTATTGATCGCTTTAAAAATAACACGGAGTATCGCAATCAGCTTCAAAAAGCGATGATCAAAAAAGCTGAGATCCTGGAAGAAACTAACCGGGATGAAGAAGCACTTGAGGCTTACGATGAATTTCTGGCTATGTTTGAGTAAATGAAATTAGGTGAGTTAAGAGCAGAAACCTGATCCATTTTATCTTATCGAATGATTCCTTTGGAATGAGAGATCTTTTATTCCAAAGGGCAGATTGCATGCTCCTATATTCTTATATTATATCGACCGAGTTCCCATAAATGTCACAGGTTCTTAAGGCTGGCCTTACTCCCTTAAGCAGATTTTGAGGCAGAAGTAGGCAAATATTCATCTTTATACTGCAGTTCATACAGCTTGCGATAGATTCCGCCCTCTTTTTGAAGGAGCTCTTGGTGGGTACCCCGTTCACGAATTTCGCCTTTATGCATTACCAAAATCTTATCGGCTTCGTGAATGGTTGAAAGACGATGAGCAATCACAATAGAGGTTCTATTCTCCATAAGTTGATCACACACCTTATTGACAATCTCCTCGGTCTCCGAATCCACATTCGATGTGGCCTCATCCAATACCAAAATATTAGGATCATAGACCATCGCCCTGATAAAGCAGATAAGCTGTTGCTGCCCCATTGATAATGAGGAACCGCGCTCGTTCAGCATAAAGTCGTACCCCCCGGGCAACTTCTCAATAAAGCGATCTGCCTCTATACTGCGAGCAGTCTCAATAACACGCTCTTCGGAAATATTTGGATTACCTAATGTGATGTTTTCCAAAATCGTGCCGGAAAACAACGCATTGTCCTGCAGGACCAATGCAAAATTTGACCTTAATTCTTCAATTGTTAAATCCCGGATATCTACGCCGTCTAAAAGAATTTCCCCATCATTGATATCATAAAAGCGCATAAGTAAATTAATAATGGTAGATTTGCCGGCGCCGGTAGCTCCCACAATAGCGACGGTTTCCCCTGCATTGGCTTCAAAGGACACATTTTTCAATACGGTTTCTTCATCATTATTGTAGCTAAACCATACATCTTTAAAGGTAATACTCCCTTCCGGGTTATCAATGTGTATAGGGTCTTTTGGATCAGTAACTTTATTCTCAGTATCCAAGACATTAAAGATACGCTCGGAAGATGCCAGAGCTGACTGAAGGGTATTGAATTTTTCCGATAGCCCGCGAATCGGTCGAAAGAAATCACGAACGTATTGAACAAAAGCCAGTAGAATACCGAACGTTACCTGATCCATCAGGGCTCGTCCGCCTCCATACCAAATTACGAGTGCCATTGCCAGGCTCGCGATAATTTCAACGGCGGGCCAAAATATGGCAAAATAGAAAATGGTATCAATATAGGCTCCTTTATAACTGCTGTTTATAGACTCAAATTTGCTGCGCTCCCGTTCTTCCTTATTAAAAAGCTGTACAATGGACATTCCATTAATGTGCTCCTGCACAAAGGAGTTCAGGCGTGCTATTTGATCACGAACATTGAGGAATGCAACCCGTACTTTCGCCTTAAACAAAAAAGTAGCGTAAAACAACAGGGGCAATACAGAAATAGCTACCAGGGAAAGTTCCCAGCTCATGCTAAACATAAAGTACAGGATAAAGAAGATGCGAAACATATCTCCCATGATATTCACTACTCCATCACTCAGCAGGTCACTGAGCGCCTCAATATCACTGGTTGTACGAGTAATGAGCCGGCCGATCGGGTTCTTATCAAAAAACTGGACATGGAGAGACTGTATTTTTTGAAATACTGCATTCCTTAAATTATATAATGTCCCCTGTCCGAACCAGCGCGTGAGGTAGGTGTTAATAACCAGCAGGATAAATTCACCAACTAGTGCTCCTAAAAGGAGTACAATTATCCATAGCAAACCCTCAAAGTCATTGTTCGCTATATAATCGTCTACCGCGATCTGAGTTAACTTTGGGCGGATGGTGCCTAAAAAGGAGGCCCCAAGCGTTAATGCTATACCCAACAGTACATACCAGCGATAGGGTCTTATAAATTGATAAAGCCGTCGAAGAAGATTAGTATCGACGGCTTTATCATTTTCTTTATTGCTCACACTACTATTTGTTTAGAAGCGATCGAAATCATCAAATGGAGTTCGCGGCGTAATCTGTCTTGGCTTACGCTCATTATTATCCTTACTTCCTCCATTGTTATTGTTGTTATTATTATTGGAAGAAGACTTTTTAGATCGGCTACTTCTGCTGCTACGAGAGCTGCTGCTCTTACTACTGCTACTGCTCTTCCGGCTGCGAGATGAGGATGTTTTTTTCCTCTTTCTCATGCGACGCTTCTTTTTCTTGCCTCCTCGCTTGTTTCGCTTGGATTTGCTGCCGCCTCCGCCGCTGTTACTATCTCCTTTATTTTGGTTAATCTCTTTGAGATAAACCTTTGGCTCAATAATACCTTTCTCATGAGCCGGATCAGTAAATATCGGTCGAAGCTCTGTAGCAACCCATGTTGGGAAGAAATCATCCCGGGCCTCACGCAGAAGCACATATTCATTGGTGTAACGGGCTGAAAAATGGGTGATAACCAGAAGCTTTGTCTTAGCCTCATTTGCCACACGGGCAGCATCTTTAGCTGTTGAATGTCCCGTCTCCTCTGCTTTATCAGAAAGACTCTCATTAAAGGTAGCCTCGTGAATCAATACATTCGTATTCTTAGCTAACTTAACAGAGTTAGGACAATATTTGGTATCCGTTATATAGGCAAAGCTATCACCAGGACGCGGATGCCCTACAATATCGGCAGACTTAACTACCGTACCATCTTCGAGCTCTACATCCTTGCCGTCTTTAAGATCTTTGTACTGCCAGTCTTCACTAATACCCTGCTCTTGGGCTTTCTCGGCATCAACCTTGCCGGGTCGATCTTTTTCCTGCAAGCGATAGCCGATACAGAACTTTGTATGATTCAGAGGTCGTGCCTCTACATAATATTCATCGGCATCAACAACGCGCTCGCTTTCAAAATCTTCATCTAGCTCCACATACTTAATATCATAACTCAGGCTGATATTGGAAAAATCAAAATTAAATTCTATGAACTCCTGAAGTCCTTCCGGACCAACCAGAGTAATTTCCCGGTCTCTCCTTTGGAGCTGCAAAGTGGAAAGCAATCCAATCAGACCGGAATAATGGTCTGTATCGAAATGTGAAATAAAGATGTAATCAATTTGAGACCGCTTTAAGCCCCCTTGAAGCATTCTCATCTGAGCATTTTCTCCACAGTCAAAGAGAAAAACGCTCCCTTCTCTCCAAACAGCTACTGATGATAAATGACGTGTTGCCGTGGGTGTCGCTGAAGCTACACCTAATGGTACGATAATCATGATTTAACTCCTATGTCTTTTTTTCAGATCTTACTGCGATCAAGCAGCAGATCTTATAAGGTTATAATTTTACTATTTTGTTTTTTTAGATTTCGGCCAACTCTTCTTCTATGAGTTGTTTATTGTACATAACTGAATAACGACCTTCTTTATTTAATAATTCTTCATGTGTTCCTTGTTCTACAATAGTCCCATTTTCCATATAATATATAATATCTGCATCTTTTATCGTAGATATACGATGACTGATCATCAATGTTGTTCGTCCTTGCAATTCTTTACGGAGATGTCGGAGAATAGATTCTTCTGTTTTAGTATCTACAGCACTTAATGAGTCATCTAATATAATAATTTTAGGATCTCGAATCAGGGCTCGAGCAATAGCAGTTCGTTGTTTTTGACCGCCGGATAACGTAATCCCTCTTTCTCCTAACATAGTCTCAAATTTCTTTTCAAAATCCAAAATATTTTCACGAACCTGAGCCTTTTCTGCAGCAGTCTCAATTTCTTCTTTGTTGGCGTCTTCGGTACCGAATGCGATATTTTCGCCAATCGTATCTGAAAATAAGAAAGTATCCTGTGGTACCAACCCAATGTTCTTACGTAATATCTCTAAGGGAATTGCCTTAATATCCGTTCCATCAATTAATATTTTTCCTTCCGTCGCATCAAAAAGACGTGGAATGAGTTCTACAAGAGTGGTCTTCCCACTGCCCGTACGGCCTACTATGGCTGCATTTTGGCCTGCTTCAATTTTTAGATTAATATTTTTTAACACATGCTCATCTGCTTCCGGATAAGAAAAAGAAACATTCCTGAATTCAATGCTTCCCTCAATTTCAGTAATATCATGCTTGGTACTTTCTTTATCAGCTATATCAATATCTTCGGTTAGCATTTCATCAATCCGCTTCCACGATGCCATAGATTGTTGATAGCGATTAACGGTATACCCAAGAGAAGCGACCGGCCAGGTCAAATAGGCCACATAAATTATAAATTCCATAATGTTACCAACAGTCAGTGTTCCCTCTATGACCATTTGGCCCGCTTTCCAAACAACGATTATTACCGAAAGACCAATCAATAGGTTAAGAGTTGGATGAAAAAGAGACTCCACCAAATCGAGGCGCAACTTTTTCTTGCGATATCGTTCGCTTTCGTGTTCAAAACGACCGTTTTCATACTCTTCGCGATTATAGGCTTTAATCAGCCTTATACTTGTAAAAGACTCTTGGGCTCGCCCTGCAATGGTAGAATATTGTTCCTGAATTATCCGGGAATAATCATTGATATATCCACTTACCCAATAAGCAAAAGCAGAGAGAAAAGGGAGCGGAAGTAAAGCCCAAAGCGTCAATTCCGGACTTACAATAATCATCATTGTAATAATAAAACCTGCTCTTGTTAACGTATTAATGGTATACATATAAGCAGGTCCAAAGTATTCCCGGACTTTAGATACATCTTCTGTAGCACGGACATAAATTTCACCGGAATCGTAACTGCTATAAAAACGCTGGGGTAGTTTTAGGAGCTTGTCAAAAATATCGTTTCTCAGATCGTACTCTATTTTACGGGAAGCGACTATAAGGGTTTGACGAGTAGCAAAGAGCAATACGCCCGATAGTACCACCGCTCCCACTAACAACAAAGCATTTTTTGCCAGAAGCCAGCTTGCATCACTACTGAATAGTAGTTCAAAAATATTGCCAAAACTTTCTGAAGACCGGTCAAGTTCTATCTCTGTTACCTGGTCCACCGTTCGGCGTAAATAAACAGGTATCCAGACCAAGAAAAAATTGGATGCTGTCAAAAACAACGATCCAAGAATGATGGTCCCCTTATACTTTTTAAAATACCTATTTAACTTACGTAGTGAACCCACCAATAACTGATTTGGTTTGATGATCTATTTGTTTCTATCCAACTGAACTTAACTATGCAACCGTAGCATTACTGTATTTATTTATCCAGTATTCTGCCAGGTTGTACCCGGATAGATATGCTTTTTCAACGGATCTTCCACCGAAGTAGTTCCCTACTAACGCAAGTGGGGCATCAATCATTTCTAATTCCATAAAATATTCGTCAATAACATTTCGTGCCGTAAAATATTTCCAGCGCTTCAAAGAGGTGGATTCGGGCTGTGATACCCAGGAATCTATAACAGATGACGCTTCCCCGAGTATATACTGAGTTGCTTCAGCATCACTAACTCTTTCATATTTCTTTGAAGTACCATGTGAAGAATGAATAACAAGTCCCGTTTTGCCGGCTGTATCGCGTTTGGAAGACTCATTTCCAATCCACCGGATGGCACTGTTCTCACACTTAATGCCTTTCCATTCCGGGGCTTCTCGATCATAGGTAGCCGCAACGGAAATGCAATCGTCATAGAATACCTCATCAATTACACGAATTATTTTTCGGGCAGCCGTTTCATCCTGTGCCGTCTGTAGTATTCCATATGCCTCTGTAGCAGGAGTCGCTATAATAACCGCATCACATTCAAAAACATTAACATCAGTTAAATTAATCATCCATGATCGTTTTTTTCCACGATCGGGACCAATATAAGTGAGTCCCCCGGCTTTCTCCTGTGCCCGAATATCAACCCAGCGGCTTAAATATTTATTGATTTGCCCGATCCCCCCATCTAAAGCGTACTTTGTCAGTGGCGAGGCATTGGGATCCTCATTATGCAGGTTTAACCCATCATAAAAACTAAACTCTTCGGCCCATTCATGAAGCTCTGTTTTTTGCTGCAACTCAGCAAGAAAGGTTTGAAAGGTATTTGTCTCGGCAGAGAGATGAGCGATACCGTTATCCAAAATCATATTGTCCAGCTCAATGGATGCCAACCGACCACCCAATGATTCATTGCGTTCAATTATTGTAACCTCATGACCGGCTCTGGCCAGTCGACTTCCGGCAACCAACCCTGCAAAACTTGCCCCAATTATTCCTATAACCATCGTTAATTGATAAACTATTTAAATATTAAATAATATTGAATGGGTAAAAATCCGAAATTTTCTTCCAAATTTCTAAGATCAATTCATTTTTTATGAAAAAATAATATTGTGGAGAATAACTACCTATATCATCGTTAATAAACCCGTACCCGGGGCGCAACGGCCTGTTTATCTAGCAGAGCGGGCCAATAGGCAATAACTTCACTGGCCTTTGGTCGTCCGCCAGCATAGCCAGTCACCCCACCTGGACCTGTTAAAATGAGAGGGACTACTTCTTTCCCAAATCGGTTCACATCCTCTTTGTCTGGCCCGGCTACTCCTACCCGCATTTGTACTTCATCATAATCTTTTTCAAGCATTTCATCAGTCACCGGTTCCTCACTGCAGCCATTTACCCCTAGATACTCAACCCGGAAATCCTCCAGCTCCAAACCCAGTGCTTCTGCGCGTTCCCGCAGGATTTCGCCTCCTGCCTTCGCCTTCTTTAAGGCTTTTGGCCAGGAATACACTAGGGTAGAAAAAAGACGATATCCGTCTTTATAACTGGCTGATACCTTATAGGTAGGGGTAAATTCTCTCCCCTCAATTCCATATACATAAACACGATTGGGACCTTCCTGACTAAGCTGAATGGAAGTAAAATCAGCTATACAATCAGGAGTTATATATTCTTTGGGATCTCCGATTTCGTAGATCAGCTGTTCCTTCACGGTCTCTTCGTTTACTAATCCTCCTGTATTTTCGTGCTTGGTAACATAGAAATTACCATCGGCTTTAACCTCAACAATGGGGAAACCGATATCCGCGAAGCGATCGACGCGCTCCCAGTCCGTATAATTTCCGCCCGTTACCTGCGCACCGCATTCCAGAAAGTGTCCGGCAATCGTGCCCGCGGATATTTTATCATAGTCATCAAAGTCCCAGCCAAACTCATGTACCAATGGGCCGAGCGTAAGTGCAGTATCGGTAACCCGACCTGTGATAACAATATCGGCCTCCTGCTGTAAGGCTTTTACAATTGGTCGGCATCCAAAATATACGTTAGCACTAAGCAGCTGATCTTTAACGGTACTAATTGGCTCACTGGTATCCATATTTTTGAGCGGGTGTCCCTCGTCAATGAGCTTATCGATATCATCCAGGATATTGTCTCCATCTACTACAGCCACTTTCAGTCCGGATAGTCCCTGTCTTTCGATTTCCTCCAATATTCTATCTTTACAGCTATCGGGATTTATCCCGCCGGCATTTGCAATCACCTTGATCCCTTTCTCGGAAATATCAGGCAGAATCTCTTTTATTACATCTACGAAATCCCGCGCATACCCGTGTTCTTTATTCCGCATTTTTTGTTTTTGCAGAATAGACATGGTGACCTCTGCCAAATAATCCAGTACCAAATAATCAATAGGCCCTTTTCGAACCTGGTCAATTGGGGCCTTAGGCAAATCGCCCCAGAAGCCCTGTCCCGATGCAATACGAATAGTTTTATTCACGATATCACATTTTGGCTGTTAGTTTTTTTGATAAGATAAGATTTCATCATGCACTAACAAAAAGATACGGAAGTATTGAACGAAAGGCAGGCCTGTTTGAAAAAAAGTGGCCCCGGCACCTCATTAAGCCGGGGCCCTTTTACTCTCTCTCATTGTTTCTCTGCACTCAAGCAGCTATATCTCGAAGTCGGCTTATTTACTTCATGAAACCATCTATAAGATATAGTATGTCACACTTTCAGTCACCGCATGAACATGTAGAATATTTACTGCTTGGGAGGGGAAAACACATTCCATGCAGGCCAATCGACCACATGAAATACCATATCAGGAGTTGTCGGGGTGGATTAAACGTCGGGAGATTCCCTTAGAAACCGCTTCCGACCGGGAATGCACCTGTAATTTTCGATAGATATTCCGGATATGGTAGCGCACCCCATCCACCGAAAGATATACGGCATTCCCTATGGCAGCATAAGATTTACCTTTGGCCAGCTCCTCCAGGATTTCCAGCTCGCGCTCAGTAAGTTGCTCGCCCTCATCATTTTCAGAAGGAGTATGAAAGGTTTTAATAACCTTGCGGGCAATATTGGGCGTCATGGGGGAACCGCCGTCATGGGCATCCCGAATAGCCTGTTTAAGATCTTCGGGGGATATTTTTTTCATCAGGTATCCCACAGCACCGGCACAAAGAGCATCAAATACATTTTTGTCATCGTCAAAGACCGTGGCCATAATTACCGGCAAATCAGGATGCTCTTTTTGCAGATACTTGACCCCCTCAATGCCCGACATTCCCGGCAGTTCAATATCCATTAACACGATATTGGTTTTGGGAATAGCTTCTGATTCAAACGCCTCTTCGCAGGACTCAAAGGTATCCATCACCACAAAATCCTGTTCAAAGTCCAGAATGGTAGCCCACCCCTCGCGCATGTAGCGGTTATCCTCTACGATAACAATTTTGATGAGTTTTTCTACTTTTCGTGTCATAGGTCAAATATAATATTCACCGCATCATATATGCACCACATAGTCATGTAGTTTTACTTCAATCGCTTTCAAATCCTCAGTGCCATCGTCCATTTTGTTCCCCTTTTCTCTTCGGTTTCCAGCTGAAGATCTGCTTTAATTTGTTCAGCTCTGTTTCGAATGCTCTTAATTCCCTTACCTTCCCGCTTGCCGGACGATTGCTGAATACCCTGTCCGTTATCCTGTACTACCAGTTTAAGAAGATTCCCTTCCATCTCAAAAATCACCTTTACCTTATCTGCCTTTGAATGGCGCGCCGCATTTACGGTCATTTCCTTGAAAATAAGCCACAGGTGCTGGCGCAGCTCCAAGTCCAGAGGCTGGTCGATATCCGTATCTATATCCAGCTCGTATGCTATATCTTTACTCTCGAATAAATCCGATGCAAAACGGCGGCACTTGGAAAGCAGGTCTATCCAATCATCTTTTTCCGGGTCAATGGACCAGATAATGTCCGTTATTTTCTCCTTGGCCTCACTGGCACTTTCTGATATTAAGCTCACAAAGCGATCAGCCTGCTGCTCATCCGGCACCTGACGAATAGCCTGGGCAAAATAGGTAATGGAACTCAGCGTGGCACTGACCTCATCGTGTAGGTCGCTGGCAATGCGGTTGCGAATGCGCTGCTCGCGTAAAATCCGGTTAATTCTAACCCTGTGAATACCATACAGGATACCGCCAATGAGAAGCACATACAGGGCGTAGGCCCACCATGTGCGATACCACGGGGGAAGTACTGCAAAAGAAAATGTATCCGCTTTACTGACCGTACCATACACATCCCTGGCGCGCACGTGAAAAGTATAGTCTCCTTCCGGAATATTTGTATAATCTTTCTGCACTTCGGAGGTCCAGTCGCTCCATCCCTCTTCAAAACCTTCCAACCACACCTGGTAGCGTGTTGCAGAAGGTTCTTTATATTGTGCCGCCGCATATTGGAACCGAAGCTCGTTATCCTCGTATTCCAGCTCATATCCTTCATTCTTTAAATCGGCATTAATTAGCGAGTCGCCCCGGACGTATACCCCGCGGACATGCGTCTTGAACGGCTCCGGTGGATTTCCCTGCAGATAGGGATCTTTAGACGGATCGTACTGGATAATGCCGTCATCGGTGGCCATCCATATCAAACCACTTTCATGGGCATAGATGCGATTCACTTGGTTGGCGTCGATACGCTTGAGGCCCGCCTCGGCAAAACGATACCTATCTTTTTCTTTGAGCAACACTTGGTGCTCCCGGTTGGACCGTACCCAGATATTACCCTCTGCATCCTCTTCCATGAGAAAAATCTGTCGCTCGGGATCGGCCATCTCTTCTCCGAACCGGGGATCACGGATCAGTGAATCCCCAGCCGCATCATAGTGGTACAAGCCTGCGGAACTGCCGATTACGGCCTCCCCGGAAATATTAGACACCCGCAAGCTTCGGTTTTCCTGATCATGTGGAACCTCATAATGATGCAGGAAATTCTCAAAATTCATTAGTGAATCAAAAAATGTGCTCTCAATACGAAAAACTCCGCTCTGGATGGTGCCAACCCAAACATCTCCATCTCGTTCTTCAATCAAGGATGATATTTCGTAGCCAAACTCTTCATCGGAAAAGACTAGCTTATGACTTGCATCAAAGACCTGAAGTCGGCTTCGACCCAGTACAAGATATATATTTTTATCACGATGATAAGCTTGTACAAACTGCACACTTGAACTCTCAAAAAGCTTTACCGCTTTTCCTTCACTAATCTGATACAAACTATTATCACAATTAATCAGTAGGTTATCTCCGTATTGCGTAATGCTGTTACACCGGATAGACTGATCAAAAAGGGGTTCAAATTGTGTGTTTGGGCTGGCACTGCTTTTTTTCTGCTTAATATCTAATCGAAAAAGTCCTTCATTGGTAGCTGCATATAGATCATTACGAAAAACAGTTAAATCAATTACTGTGCCCGGCAAGCCACTTCGCTCATCAAGATAAGAAATGGGGTTCATGGGTTCTATAACACTCAGTCCATTGCCCAGTGCCACCCAAACGTTATTAGCCTGATCCAAAAACAGTGAGTGCACCTGATCACTGGCCAGACCGCTTTCGCTGTCTATTTTTCGAAGCAGTCGCCCAGCTTGATCAACCTGCACAATACCCCCGTTGAGCGTTCCAAAAAGGTAGCTATCATCGGGCAACTGGATTCCGGTATAGACCTTGTTGTTTACCAAAAAGCCATCCACTGTCGATTCCAGTGGAATTAAATGAGTACCATCAAAAACTGATAAGCCCTCAGTTCGATCTGCAACCAGCCAGCTGTCATCACCATGGGGAAGCATAGCATTAACGTCGCGGTCTATAAATTGGTTGCTATTGGGCACAGGTACCAGGCTGTTATTTTCTACAGTATATAACCCTTCCCCAGTATCAGATAGTATTATTTCGTCCCTTACTTTAAAACTCCTTCGAAATGCATTCTTAGGCTTATATATATTAATAGCATCATTCTTTTCATTGTATAGAGCCTCACCACCATCAAAGAAAGTAGCTCCCTTGTGAGTAATTACATTCCAGATATTTAAAATCTTAGAGCCTGAATCAGGTATCGCAGGTACCAAAGAATGATATTTTAAGGCGATAGAAGTATCAGCTGGTGGCTTCTCTAAGTAACCAAACGAGCCAACTCCACCAACAAATATTTTATTGTCACTGCCTCTCCTAATGGACAAGGCTCGATTATTTTCGATTTGGATCGCTTGCCACCGCACCCCGTCATATTCCAGCACCTCCCCTACATTGGCAACATAGATAATTCCACTGGTATCTTGGGCGATGTCCCAATTTTGAATATAGCTGTCATATTCCTGATCAGAATAATTTTGTATAGGTGGATAAGAATAAGTTTGAACATTTTTATTTTGACCAAACATAGCATAGCTATGAAGCAAGAATACAAATATACCTATCCCTATTTTTTGTACATCCACCTAATCTTCTATTGATTAATTCCGAAAACTATTACTTAGTATGATTTAATAGTCCTTATCGTCTCTAGGATCCTTAAGCTCGATATCCTCATCTTTTCCTTCAAATCCCCAGTCTTCTTTGAGCTCTGAAAGAATCAGATGATAGGTAAAAATATCGAAATCCGTTTGGGTCTGGATACTACTCGCTGAAAAAACAGTAATATAGTTGCGGAAAATAGTCTTAATATCTTTTTGTTTAGGCACACGAAAGTCCAGGCGTATATTACCCAAATCCCCTTTGGGTATTACGGCTCCCTTTTTCGGTTTCAGCTTTTTAAACGGCTTTTGGCTTCCCTTTTTCTTCACCAACCGGTACTCAACCTCAAAATCCAGGTCATTTATAATTTTCCTTTCTTTCATTTAGGTCTCTTGTATTGATTTGTATTATTTATTTTAACAAACGTACTGATCTCCCTGCTTTCGCCTCAAGCTAACAGGCTCTTATACTATTAAAAAGAAAATCTTTTTACAAAGCTTTTTTGGTGAGCGTAACTTAATATTTTAATATTTTTTGGATCATTATTTATTAGATTCAAAAAACTTGTTTATATAGAATACAATAGTAAAATTGTATAATTAATAAACTCGTTTAATGCCAGATGCCACAATCATAGGATCGGGTCCCAATGGATTAGCTTCCGCTATCCGCCTTGCCCAAGAGGGACTATCCGTAACGATCTATGAAAAAGCGGATACCATCGGTGGAGGAACCCGAACCCGGGAACTGACGCAGCCAGGATTCAAGCACGATATATGCTCGGCCATTCATCCCATGGCGAAAGCCTCTCCGTTTCTAAAATCCTTGCCCCTGGAAGATTACGGTCTCGCATGGATACAGCCCGATGTACCCGTTGCCCATCCTTTGGATGAGCAGTCGGCTGCAGCTCTATTCCGATCCCTCGACAGAACTGTGGAGCACCTGGGCAGGGACGGGAAAAAGTACCGAAAATTAGTTGGTACGCTTCTCAACTCCTGGGAAAAATTATCAACCGATATTTTAGCTCCCTTTTCTCTGACCCCGTCCCACCCCCTGCTGATGGCCCGATTTGGGCTACAGGCGCTTCGGTCGGCCGAAGGACTTGCGAAAAGGTTTACTACCCCAAAAGGCCGGGCGCTGTTTGCTGGTTTGGCCGGACACGGCATGCTATCTTTTAATAAAACAGCCTCTGCCGGTATTCCCCTGGTGTTGGGAATATCCGCTCACAAAGTAGGATGGCCGCTGCCCAAAGGCGGATCTCATGCCATAACGAAAGCGATGGCGGCCTACTTCGAATCACTGGGTGGCACCATAAAAACAGGTACAGAAATACATACAGTTGATCAGCTTCCTGATTCCAAAACCGTATTTTTTAACACAACGCCAAATCAAATTCTTAGCATTGCCGGGGATAAACTTTCCCAAAAGTATTCAAATAAACTCCGCCGATATCAACATGGATGCGGGGTTTTCAAACTCGATTTAGCCCTTAGTGAACCTATTCCATGGAAGGACAGCATTTGTCGTAGAGCAGGAACCGTACATGTGGGCGGAACCTTTAAAGAAATTGCAAGCTCGGAAGCAGCTACAAACAGTGGTCGGCATCCTGAAAAACCATACGTATTGGTTGCCCAGCAAAGTTTATTTGATGACAGTCGGGCCCCCTCCGGCAAGCATACCTGTTGGGCCTATTGCCACGTACCCAATGGCGCTAACAAAGATATGACCAATCCCATATTAAATCAGATTGAACGATTCGCACCCGGCTTCCGCGACTGTATTATTGCACAACATGCGATGAATACGGTTGCCATGGAAACATACAACCCGAATTATATAGGGGGCGATATCAACGGGGGAAAACAGGATATAACGCAACTCTTTACGCGTCCGGCGGGGCTATTTGATCCGTACCATATTCCTGAAACAAACTTCTACATCTGTTCGTCCTCTACTCCTCCCGGTGGGGGCGTACATGGCATGTGCGGCTATCATGCAGCAGGATCTGCCTTAAGGCAGGAATTCAGCAATCAGTAAACAGTGGGCAGTTATCATTCTACTTTGTAAGAGATTGTTTAGAAAAGTTTTTAGGTCACTGTTTACTGGCACCCTGTTTCACTGAACTTCTAGATATCCTTCTTCCGCCTCTCCCCTCCGCAGCTGATTTGCCCACTGGTGAGCCAGCCGGGTTGTCCGTGGCAGCTTATATTTGGTCAGTGTTTTCATGGCAATAGAATACGCATCATCAAAAGAGAGCTTATGTCCCGGTGATACATAGATAGGATTCACCTCAGTCCGGCTTCGTAATGCGATTCCAACTTTTTCGCCCTTATCGATAAGAGCAGCATAGGCTCCTTTCTCCAATGCTAACTCAGCGTGTGATCCGGTCAAAATATTTTTGGCAGAACCTATGGTCGGATGATCAATTTCTATCCCAAAA
Organism: Fodinibius salicampi; assembly: GCF_039545095.1. Lineage (NCBI taxonomy): Bacteria > Pseudomonadati > Balneolota > Balneolia > Balneolales > Balneolaceae > Fodinibius > Fodinibius salicampi. The sequence continues at coordinate 1,334,405 of NZ_BAABRS010000001.1, forward strand.
TGAGTGGCTATACCCATTCTGCGCGGATGCGCAATTCCATGTCCGTCTAAAATCAATACATCCGGCTTTATCTGGAGCTGGTGCCATGCTTTCCACAGTACAGGTATTTCCCGAAAAGCAAGCAGGCCCGGGATATAAGGAAAGCTCGTCTGGTCCGAAACCAGTGAACGGGCTACAGGCTCTAAGCTAGCCAATTCAAGTACAACGATCGCAGCGTGCATCCAATCCGATCCCCTGTCAAATGAGATATCAGCTCCGGCAACTAATTTTGGTGCGGCAGATAGTGCTTCCAGAGAAATCTTTTCCCGCAATTGCTGCTGAAGTTTTTTGGCTTCCGATGGACTGATTGTTTTATAAAAATCCAGTGGGTTATCCGGCATAACACTCAAATTATTCGACAAAAATTTGTTATATAGTTCCATTAGTAACTACTAAAAAGAGATTTAATAATAAGATGGACAATAACGAATTTCGCAAACATGCTCATAAATTGGTTGACTGGATGGCAGACTATTTTGAAGAAGTCGAAGATTACCCGGTCAAACCCAACGTTCAACCTAGTGATATTTTAGAACAACTCCCGGAATCGGCTCCGAAGAAACAGGGAGACTTTCAAAAAATATTTAAGGATTTTGAAGAAATAATTATGCCCGGTATGACTCACTGGGAAAGTCCCAACTTTATGGGATATTTTCCTGCTAACAAAAGCTATCCCTCGGTACTGGCCGAAATGCTTACCGCCACCCTGGGAGCCCAATGCATGAGTTGGTTGACGTCTCCCGCTGCAACAGAGCTTGAAGAGCGATCCATGGAATGGCTCCGAAAGTTACTTGCCTTGCCCAATTCCTTTACCGGCGTCATACAAAGTACGGCCTCTACCTCTACTCTTTGTGCCCTGCTGATGGCCCGCGAGCGAACAACGGATTTCGATATCAATGAAAATGGATTTATGGAGAATGAAAGATTGACGGTCTATTGCTCCTCAGAGACTCACTCCTCTATTGAAAAGGACGTTAAAATTGCCGGATTCGGCCGAAAAAATCTCCGGAAAATTCCAGTTGACGATGAGTTTGCCATGCAGCCGGAGAAACTTGAAAAAGCAATTCAAGAAGATCTACAAAACGGCAGGAAACCAACGGCCGTGGTGGCAACAATCGGTACTACCGGTTCTACAGCTATTGATCCCCTAAAAGAGATTGGGAAACTTTGCTCTGACTATGACCTGTTTCTTCATGTGGACGCTGCCTATGCGGGCACGGCCCTGCTGTTGCCAGAGATGCGATGGATGAATAACGGCATAGAGCATGCCGACTCCTTTGTATTCAATCCTCATAAATGGATGTTTACTAATTTCGACTGTTCAGCCTTTTTTGTCCGAGATGAAGATCTGTTAGTGCAAACACTAGGAATTATGCCCGAATACCTGAAAACACCAGAAGACCAGCGGGTTAAGAATTACCGCGACTGGGGAATTCCGCTGGGACGACGCTTTCGTGCCCTAAAGCTCTGGTTTGTCCTGCGAAGCTTCGGGAGAGAAGGGTTACAGAAAATAATAAGACATCATATTGCCCTGGCACAAAATTTAGAGGAGGAAATCAATCAGCACCCAGATTTTGAACTCTTGGCCCCTGTTCCACTGAATACGCTTTGTTTTCGTTTTCAGCCATCCCATATTTCTGATGAACAAAAGTTGAATGAATTAAATAAACGGCTGCTTAATCAGATACAACAAAGCGGTGAACTTTTTCTTACACACACTACCCTCAAAGATAAGTATACCATCCGCATGGTAATAGGAAATACAAATGTGGAACAGCGACACGTAGAAAAGGCCTGGAATTTAATCCAATCGCTGGCGGCGAAACTTATTACCCGTTAAAAGACTTTACTAAATAAAGTGACAATGTCCTTCGAATTATTTTTAAAACAAAAAACCAGCTATTATGAATCTATCTGATATCAATGCATTAGTTACCGGCGGGAGTTCGGGCATAGGTAAAGCTACAGCGCAGTCAATCACCGAAGCCGGTGGAAAGGTCGTAATTGCAGCTCGAAACAAAGAAAAATTAAAAGCATCTGCAGCCGAAATCGGGGCCATACCAATCCAGTGCGATGTACGGAAAGAAAATGAAGTTATTGACCTTGTTGAAGAAACAACTAAACAGCTCGATAACTATAATGTTCTCATTAATAATGCGGGCTATGGTACATTTTCCAGGTTAGTTAATTTATCAGCGACGGATCTTGAAAGTCAGCTCAGAACGAATACGATCGGAGCAATGATGGTCGCCCGGGAGACTGCCCGATATTTTATTCAACAATCATATGGAAATATTATCAATGTTTCTTCCTCAGCCGGCAAGAAAGGATTTGAAGGAGGTACAGCCTACGTAGCAAGCAAATTTGCGCTCAGCGGCATGACCGAATGCTGGCGGTCGGAACTTCGTCCCCACAATATTCGGGTCATGCAGATTAATCCCAGTGAAGTACAGACCGAATTTTCCGAAAACGCAGGGCGCGGCAGCCGAGCCTTTAACGAAACCAAATTGATAGCTGAAGATATTGGCCAGACTATTGTGAGTATGCTTGCCCTCCCGGATCGCGGCTTTATCACTGAAACCAGTGTATGGGCTACGAATCCAAAATAAATACTATGCAGAGCTAAGAATAAGAGCTGGCAGGTTTGTTATTTCAGCTTTTTACTCCTGTTCGGGATAACATTCCGTACAGGGGCACATTGCACGCAACGTTTCCCACTGGTACATCCCATTATTATGTCCGTCGTTCCAAAAAATCTTGATCGCATGATTCCCGATCTGTTTAATATCCTCGATTTGAAATTGTTGCGTTGGTTCAACAAAAAACAGGGAACGATCGAAGGTATTCATGCTACCATGTCCCCCACGGCAGGTTACACAGGGACAATTTTTACGGAGCCCAAAGAGGGTATATTCAGAGTGATGCCCGTCTGACCATTCTATTTCCAGGATACCTTTGCTATTAGAAACTTCAATACTTTTAGGCCGTAAATCGTGATTCATAAACTTGTTTTCGTATATTTCGCGGGAGTGACTCTGTCATTAGTAAGAATTAGGAGTATATAATCTCCCTTGGAAAGAGTCTGTTTGTCGGTTTTCTCTTATATATCATATATATCGAATTCACGTTAAAATAATAAAACTAACGCTATGTATTTGCTGGTCCTTATCTTGGTGATCATTCTTTTAGCTATGTTTTGGGTGGGATACCAGCGTCTGTTTCGTTTACGACACTTAAGCCGACAACGCATTATCTTCGGATTAACTACAGCGATGGTTATCCTGACCATTATGACTATCGCTAACCATCTGGGCTATCTCAGCCAGGATGTTGCTGCTAAATTTACGATGGGACTCTACTCGGCAGCGACTGGCTTTTTTTCGGGATATGCTTTGAAACAATTCTTTCTAAAAAAAGAAGGGAGCTATATCGATTATGCCTATCGCTCTTTTTGGACAGAAACGGCCCCTAATATTATTAGCATTATTCTAATTGCTTTCGGACTTTATCGAACACATCTCTTCACCTTCGGCCCGTTTACCGGAGTTGGCATTACCTCAGGGCTTTCGCTCATAGCCTTCGGTGCTTTTAGCCTGACCATTGGTATTGTACCTGAGTTTCGTCAAAATGGGATTCTTATTCTCGATCATTTGGTTCCATGGAAGAAAATTGTGGCTTACCGCTGGTATAATGAAGAGGTTATCCAAATCGAATATATAAATCGTAGTAACAAGCTGACTGATTTCACAACCTTTATACCTTCAGAAGATGAACTCACTATTGAAAGGCTGTTAACCAATCAATTGAAACAGCATGAATCCGAGAGAACTAAAGAGATAGAGAACATTAACCCCTCCTCCTGATATTCTTTAGTGAAAAAGTCGTCTCAATTTCAGGTTGATTTCTCATGCTGTACCATCAGGCATTCATTTTTCACATACCTGAACCCTGCCTCTTTAGCCAGCTCCTCAGCTTCTTTCGATGATACATCCAACTGTGTCCATATTACGGGCTTTTGTCCATTGTTCTTCGACCAGTCAATGATCTGCTGTACCATTTCTGCGGTATATTGCGAGTCCCGGAAAATATCAACAATATCCACTGAATACTTTTCAGGTATATCATTCATAGTATCATAACATGGCAATCCAAGAACCTCATCATAATTTGGGTTGACGGGGATAATGCGATAGCCATTATCCCTTAAGTAACTTGCAATATGATAACTGGTACGATACCTATTTGCCGAGCAACCGATAATCGCAATATTCTCTGCTTCTTTAATAATATCAGCGTAATTAGCAGCCATAATATTTGAACCGTTATTTATATATTTTTCCTTTATTAAAAGATCGTATCCACCACCGGCATCTTAGATTAGGTATCTTTAATTTAAAACTTACTCTTTACTGCTCAGTTCCGATATAGGAGTTAACACTACTTTGCGAAACTCAACTTCTGCTCCTTCAGCTTGCAGGGCGATTTTCCCCTCTTCTGCGGTCGCATCCGTTCCATAGTTAACCAAATCACCATTTACCCAGACCTTTATCTTATCATCCAGAGCTTCGATAACCATGGTATTCCATTCTCCAAGATCATTTTCGGATCCGTCCGTCAGGTTAACAATTCTGCGTTTTTTGCCTTCCGTAACTCCCCATTCCTCTTCCGGACCGCGCCGCTCCTCCATATTTGGAACTTCAATATCCTCTACAATACACCAAAAATCTCCTGCATTTTCATGCATCATTTGAACCTCAATAGACTGGGGAAACATCTTATAAAGCGCCCTCGGTGTAGATGCATGAACCAAAACGCCACAATTGCCCGGCTCACCCGGAAAACGATATTCAACCTCAAGCCGGTAATCCCTGTATGTATCATCTGTTAGCAGATGCCCCCTGGGCTCACCCAAACTTACAAGCATGCCATCACGTACAATAAAAGGAGCCCTTAAGGTCGAATCCTCCTCCAGGTCCGGCACATCCATATGCCATCCATCTAAATTTTCCCCGTTAAAAAGAGTTTGGGATTTGGAGTCAGTCTGGGCATAACAAGACAAAGCTCCTATCACAAAAAATAAGCACACAAATACACTGAGAATTCTTTTCATAATCGTTACTACTACTATATTATTGTTTGTTCCTTTTAAAATACCATTTCTCCATTCAGGATGGCGTTTTTAAGAATTTAATTTAACAGCCTTTATGAAAACTACAAAGGAACTTATCTGTATAATTCCAAAAGTATTAATTAAGAAATTCAAATGGTTTAATTTATTTTGTCCCTACTCTCTGCCAGATAATTTAACTAATAAAAAATGATGTGAATTAATTAGGTGTATTCCTTTTGTATTCCAAAAGACTCATGTCGTCTATTTGAATATCCTCTGCCCTTATCAAAAACGATTAATTTTAAATGCTCAGAAAAACAAAATCTTTTATAAAACGCCACCAGAAATACCTTCCGGTACTGTTTTTTATCGGAGGATTCATATGGGATAGCCTGACACTTGGCAGAATTGACGGCTGGTATAGTAATACAATACTTTTTACGTATTTAGGTGGATTAACAATAAGCTTGTATATATTCAATTTATCCGATGACAATCACTGGGAAAAAACTTTCCTACAACCCTATGAAAAATATGCTCCACTGGCTGTTCAGTTTTTTTTGGGAGGACTCTCAAGTGCATATGTCATTTTCTTCTTCCAAAGTGTTAGCCTGACCAAGACCGCAGTCTTCTTCATCCTTCTGGTCGTACTTCTTATTTCCAATGAGCTTTTAAAGCATCGAATCTCGAACAAATATCTCCAGTTTGGAGCTTACTTGTTCGTATCTTTCACATTCTTCACTTTTTTCCTCCCCATCGTGATTGGTAAAATGAGTACTTTTATTTTTATCATATCCGGATTATTGGGACTAGCCTCTACCCTCCTGTTCATCTTTTATCTTTATTACAAAAGTCCCTCTACACGTGCAGAAATTGATGGCCGGAAAATTACAGTATTAATATTGGGCATTTACATCTTTATTAATGGATGCTACTATTTTAACCTCATTCCTCCCGTCCCGATCTCGCTTAAAACGGGAATGATTGCTTATCATGTAGAGAAAAATGAACCGGTATTTGAGGTTACGTATGCAGAACAAAAAGGCGTAGCCCGGCTTTGGAGAACCCACCAAAAAACGTTCAACCACAGCATGGGAGATACTGTATTTGCTTATACTTCTATCTTTGCCCCTACGGATCTCAGAAAATCTGTACAACACCAATGGCAATGGTATGCTCCTTCATCCGAAAGTTGGGAAACCAGTGATGTCATTAGCTATGAGGTGATAGGCGGACGTAAGAGGGGATTTAGGGGTTATACCTATAAAACAAATATTCATACTGGTGTTTGGCGAGTCAATGTGACTACACAAGAAGGACTGGTGCTGGGCCGCATAAACTTTGAAGTAGTGCAGGATAGCACCTTCAACAAAGCTGATTTAACAACTAAAACATTTAATTAGCAATTTCACTCTTAATTCTCCTTAAAAAACCTTATATTAACGCACATTCAAAGAACAAGAAAAAACTGATAGTATTTTGCCAAAAGTAAAAGACGGTGACACCGTAAAAGTTCATTACACTGGAAAATTAACTGAAGATGGAACAGTTTTCGACAGCTCAGAAGATCGCGAGCCGCTTGAATTTACCCTGGGAGAAGGTCAATTAATTCCCGGTTTTGAAGAGGCGGTTATCGGCATGGAAGAAGGCGACGATACAACTGTAGAGATCGCCTCTGAAGATGCATATGGTGAGCGACGCGAAGATCTGGAACTAGAAGTTGCCAAAGATGATCTGCCTGATGAAGTAGATCCCCAGGTAGGTATGCAACTTCAAATGCAGCAACAGGAAGATGGACGTGCTATTCCTGTTCAAATTACTGCAGTTGAAGATGATTATGTTAAGCTTGATGCTAACCACCCGCTGGCTGGCAAAGACTTAACCTTCGATATTGAACTGGTTAAGCTTAAAAGCTAACCTTTTTAAGCCATTCAATACTAAGCCTGAATTCCATTCATTGGAGTTCGGGCTTTTTTTATTTTTTCTTGATCAGGGTCAATCCATCACGAACAGGCAACAAAAGCTGTTCGACCGACTCATCCTCTTTTATAGTTTTATTTAGGCTGGCAATTACTTGGGATTTTTCGCTCTGAGGGTCAATCACCTCTCCTCCCCAAAGCGTATTATCAACAACCATCAGGCCATCTTTGTTAAGGCGGGGCAAAAGCAAATCATAATACCTTGGATAATTTATCTTATCAGCATCCAAAAAAATAAAATCAAAATTTCCGGGAATAGCTGGAATAGTTTCTAGAGCCTTACCCATTACCAGATGTATCTTTGAAGAATATTCACTCTTTTCAAAAAAATGCCGGGCAATCGCTTCATAATGTTCATTATATTCACAGCTAAAAAGAACTCCTTCTTTCGGCATAACCTTTGCCATTGTCAAAGCAGAATAACCTACGAAGGTGCCTACTTCAAGGATCCGATCAGCTCCCGATAGTTCTACAAGGAATGCAAGCAAGCGCCCCACCAATCGACCGCTTATCATATCAGTATGCTCCAATTTTTGATTGGCGACTTCGAGAAGCTCCTGTATTAATGGATCCTCCTTCGATGTATGGGAAATAGCATAATCTTCAATTTCCTTTGAAACCATGAATAAGAAATTTTTCGTTAGTATTTTCCAAATGACCTAAAGATATTCAGGTACTTAACATTCAACAAATATTTTATCATTGGATTTTATTCCTTCTGACGAATCTCCCCTCTTTATTAAAGGTTTTCGTATTTACACCTACTATCTTTTCAAACGCCGTTTCTCAAAAGTATGGTTAAAACAGGAATATCAGCCAGACAACAGCTCCAAGACAATCTACTATTTGAATCACCATTCGTGGTGGGACGGACTCATTCCTTTTTTATTAAATGAATATATTTTTCATCAACGGGCTCGGGCTGTTATGGGAATCCAGCAGATGCAGAAATATTCATTTTTTAAAAAAATCGGGGCTTTCTCCATCAATCGGAATGACCAAAGACAGACTCTCCGCTCTCTTCGTTATGCCGTAGAATCCTTTGAACGTCCCAATGCCAGTCTTTTCATCTATCCACAAGGGGAAATTACTCCCCCGGGTTCGTCCCTCCATTTTGAAAAAGGTCTGGCCTGGCTCAGTCAACAGCTCACGGATATAGAGATAGTCCCAATCGGTATTTACATACACACAGTCCGCAATGACAAACCGGAACTCCATCTATGGATTGGACCCTCTATAAAAACTGAGACTTCTCATTCGAAACAAGAATTAACCCAAAAATTTGAAAATAAACTTGAAAACATCCTCGAAAAACTTCGAGAAACGGCGGGCTTTGATGATTCAATATTCGAGCGTTTTATCTGATCTTAGTAGTTATCGTTTTGCTTTTGTTTGTATAGGTCGCACAATCCTTGTCAACCTGTTCACCAGTTAACATATCAGGTCCTGATAAAATTAGAGTTAGACAGCATCGCAATCCTTTCAACGGATGCTGAAACTAGTACAACATGACATGGTGGCCTTTGCCAATACCCTTACCACGTCCACCGGTAAAGCCTTTTGGACCGCTGTACCCAATGTGGCTTACCCGAAGCCTGGCGAATACGCATTCGGATTAGTGGCCAAAATAAACGGCGATGAATCCTACTCGGTTGAATATATTCACTAATACCCTTTTGCGATTCCAATATTTCCTCATCAGGAATATTTAAATAGGCTCGACTTCCAAATCGCTGGTAAAAGGGGCCATTATCTTGTTTATCCGATTGCTGAACCTGTACTTCAATCCCTTTTGATCGAAACATCAACTTATGAGCTGTCAACAGGCCAAAAAGGGAAAAGCTTCGATCATATAAATTGATCTCATCAAAAGTAGTTAAAACCTCGTTATTTTGGCGGTCAATCAGCCAGGCCTCGTATTGCTGCTGCTCCTCTCGATTCATTATATAATAAACCAAGGTAGCATAGTTGAAATGGAAACGTCCCCAATACCAATCCTCAAAGGAATTTCGCATCGGCTCTCTTCCTGTATTATGATCGTGATAGCCTGTACCATTGAACTCAATAGTACGAAGAAGAGGCTTTTTATGACCAGTACTCAGAGTAATATGTCCGGCTACGATTGCCCTTGGCAATACCAGATTCCACTGGTGACTTATCCGATTCTGTTTATCCTTATTTCCATTTTTCTCAAATAATTGTCCGGGTATCTCCCCTTCAAAACGGAGTGCCACCTCAATTTTGTCCCCACTAGGTAATTGCTCTTGAAGCTGTAATGTATATTCGAGATGATCCCCATGAACAGTCCCTTCCATCTGATGGGGACCAATCTCCACAAAAATTTGATCCTCCCTAAACACACAATTCTCTTTTTCAAACTCAGTAAAGCTATAATAAACAGGCTGGGAATCTTCATAGACAGCAATACTAATAGCTGGATATTCAGAGGGCGCGGATTCCTTCTCCCGATCAAGTGCTTGAATATATCGCAAGGAAAATGGGTTTCCCTCATAAAAAATGATAACAAAACTATATTTCCCGTCATCAGAAATCCCATCAAAATACCACCATTCGTATCCCCCGGAAAAATGAGGTATTGTACGTGTGTCTTCAGTATGATTTGAGATAATTTTCATAGACCGGCAAGTAACAGTTTTAAAAAATGATCTGCAAACCACCTTGAATAATTCAGTTTCATATTCCTTCTTTCCCTTTATACCTTATATCCATGATGACAATCGTATTCTACATAATATTGGGGTATCTGTGCTTTACTACTGCTATTTTGCTGATTAATAAAAGGGATTTCGATACCCTGCCACCGGCGCCTTCTTCTTATTTTTCATATCAGGCCCCTTCTGTTAGTATTTGTATTCCTGCCCGTAATGAAGAAGGAACTATTGAAAGATGCGTACGTTCGGCTCTTTATCAGCAATACCCGAATTTTAATGTTACTGTATTGGATGATCAATCAACCGATCAAACTCCAGCCATCCTCAACCGCTTAAAAGACGAGTTTTCCAATAAACTCACAATTATTGACGGTCGGCCTAAACCTGATGGATGGGTGGGTAAGCCCTGGGCTTGTCACCAGTTGGCTGAAGTAACGGGTGGAGAAATCCTGGTTTTTATTGATTCCGATACCTGGTTGGAACCCTCAGCTATTGCCAGAACGGTTCGAACAATGGGACAAAATGTACTCGATTTCGTCACGCTTTGGCCGGAACAGATACTGCAAAGTTTCTGGGAAAAAAATATTATTCCTCTTATCTACTTTGCCTTATTCACCCTTCTTCCTGTTCGTTATATAAAACGTTCTCCGATATGGCTTCCCTCTTTTCTACGAAAAAAAATGGACCCTTTTTTTGCAGCAGCATGTGGTCAGTTTATGGCATTCAAACGCTCAAGCTATAATGCCATCGGTGGACATCAATCGGTCTATAATCAGATCGTTGAGGATGTAACTCTGGCCAAGCAGATTAAAAATGCAGGTTATTCCATGAATATGTATTCCGGTCATAATGTTGTCAGCTGTCGAATGTACCGATCAAGCAAGGAACTGTGGAAGGGGCTTAGCAAAAACTTCCTTGCAGGATTCAATTACAATATCCCCCTATTTGTATCCATGTCTATTCTGCATCTGGCCGTTTACCTGTTCCCTTTCCTGGGTCTCCCTTTTCTTCTCTGGTTTGGCAATCCTACTCTCAGTATTCTATGCGGAGGGTGTTGTTTATTAATAATCTATCAACGCCTGATCATTAACCGCTGGTTCAATTGGAGTTATTGGTATGCTTTTCTACATCCGATAGGCGTGGGATGGTTTCAACTATTGGGTTTTTATGCTTTAAAGGACTATTTCAATAACGAATATCCTGAATGGAAAGGAAGAATACTGGAATAACCACATACCATAAATGTTTTCCCTAAATTAATTACATCCTAATCCGGGGTTTCTTTTTAAAGATAAAGTATTCATATTGGATATAGATGAAGAAGGCAATTGACAAATATCTTCGTTATTTAAATGTCGAGCGCAATGCTTCGTCACACACTATTCGGTCATATAAAATTGACCTGCATCAATTTTATACATTTTGTCAGGCTCATTTTGAAGAAGATGATCCGAACATCGAACTTGTAGAACGTATTACCATCAGGCTTTGGCTGGGAGAGCTCTCTAATAATGATCTGGCAAAAAGTTCTATTACACGCAAAGTGGCGGCTATTCGCTCTTTTTTTAAATACTGCTTTAAACGTGGCCACGTTCAAAAGAATCCTGCTCATCTGTTAGTGGTCCCCAAAAAAGATCGTCCTCTTCCTAAAACTGCTTCCCGGGAAGATATTGAACGGATGCTTGACCAGGTTGAGGGAGATACCCCCAGAATTAGACAAAGTCGGGCTATACTGGAGCTTTTTTATAGCACGGGTATCCGTCTCAGCGAACTCACGAATTTAAATGAAGAGGATATCAATTTTAAGCTCAGACAAATTAAGGTTTTGGGAAAGGGATCTAAGCAACGAATAGTTCCCGTTGGCGGTACCGCCCTTAAAGCATTGAAAGAACACCTGGCAACCAAAGCGGAGCTATACGGCAACAGAACAGACTCCGAAGCCCGAAACGCCGTCTTTTTAGCGGCAAGCGGTCAGCGCATATATGCCAAAGCGGTACAGCGAATGGTAAAGAAATACTTAGAAAGAGTGAGTGAAATCACCCAAAAAAGTCCCCACGTACTGCGTCACAGCTTTGCCACACATCTGCTTGACAAAGGAGCTGATATACGGGTAATTAAAGAGTTACTGGGACATAATAATTTATCTGCAACACAAGTTTATACACATACATCCGTTGAACGATTGAAAAATATTTATGAATTGGCTCATCCAAGAGCTAAAACTTAAATCTAACAAAAGGTGCATTATGAAAACTACATTCACAGCACGCCACTTTGATCCATCATCAGAACTTCATAACTATGCCGAAGATGCTGTTCAAAAGTTAGATCAATTTTATGACCGTATTCTTACCTGCGATATTATTTTACAACCCATTCCAGATGATGATAATCCTCAACAGGCAGAACTAAATGTTAAAGTGCCTCAGAAACTTTTAAATGCCAAAGAAAGCGCTTCCTCGTACGAGCAAGCCATAAATATGGTTATTGATAATATTGTTCGACAACTCAAAAAGTATAAAAAGACTACTCTCAAACAAAGATAACCAGACTTTATGCCCTTCGGCCAACACGAATCCATACCTAAAAAAGAAAAAATAAGCGTTGCCTATCTTATTGAACGTCTTCGTAAACGCGTTAAAATAGATATCAACGCATTTACGGCCGAAGAGCAAAGCAACCAGCGATACGTCACCGAGGCGGATATCCACCGCCCCGGTCTGGCGTTAGCTGGATTTATTAAATTATTTACACATCAGCGAATACAGGTTATTGGAAATACCGAATGCCGGTATCTAAACAGTTTATCTCCAAGAGAACAAAAAGAGGCTTTTAAAAATTTAACTCAATTTGAGATTCCTGTTTTATTTTTGACACATGGAAATGAGCTCCCGGATTACCTCCTGGATATGGCCCAAAAAGCTGATATTCCTGTTTTTGGTACTCCACTGGAAAGCGTCGTTTTTTTACACCGCATGCGCGACTTCTTGGAAGATCAGTTTGCCCTGCAAACTATGTTACACGGTACCATGGTTGATGTATATGGCATCGGAATTCTTATTGCTGGAAAATCGGGAATTGGTAAAAGCGAAGTAGCACTCGATTTGGTAGAAAGAGGACATCGTTTAGTCTCTGATGATGCCGTTATATTAACCAAAAAAAATAACGTACTTATGTCTTCCGCAACAGAAATGAATAAGCATTTCATGGAAATTCGCGGTCTTGGCATCATTGATATCATGTCGATGTTTGGTGTACGGGCTATTCGTTATCAAAAAAGATTAGAAGTTGTTCTGGAGTTATCTTTGTGGGACGAGGAGTCCCAGGATATCGAGCGGACTGGTTTAAACCAGGAGACAACCTCGATAATGGGGGTGGAAATACCGCTCATCAATCTGCCCATTACTCCTGGAAAAAACATTACGGTCATAGCTGAAGTAATAGCAATGAACTACCTGCTTCGTCACTATGGATATGATGCTGCTGAAGCTTTTCAGGAAAAGGTAAAAAAACATATCGCCGAAAAAGCTGACCCTTCTTCCATGCCCCGCAGAGCAGTCGAATATTTTGAAGGAGATATTGAATAACGCTATATTAATCTTTGATTAAATTATTATAATTAACTATATTAATCATTTGTTATACTATATAACGGCTTATATCGACCCTCTCGGAATTATTTCCGACAGCATTAAGAAAATATGTCCCTGAAAAATTATTACTATTACGACGAGGAAAACTGCGAATTTGTACCCGTCAAGTATAATCAGTTAGAACGAATCGTATATACTGCCTCTGTTTGGTTATTGTGCGGTGTTGTACTTGCGGGAATAGGTATTTCTATCCTTTCCTTTTCTATTGGAACTCCTGCTGAGATTGCACTCAAAGCAGAGAATGAAGCCCTTAAGAAACAACTTAGAACGACTCAAACAACCATAGACACCCTTGATCAGCAAGTTGATCAGCTCGCAAAAGCTGACAATGAGATGTATCGTTCTATGTTAGGCTTGGAAACTATACCCATGGATGAACGAAAGGCTGGTACTGGTGGTGCTGATCTTTATTCTGACTTTGACATCCATAGCCAGGAAACGGCCGAAATTCTAAAAAAGACTGCTCAGAACTTAGAAAATCTTCAGCGAAGCATTTCTATACAGGAATCTAGTTTTGAGGAAATACAGTCTTTTTACAATGAAAATCAAAAGAAAATGGTACATCTTCCGGCAATTAAACCTACCCAGGGAGATGTTGTGAGTGGATTCGGAAAGCGCTATCACCCGATTTTAAAGTATCGACGTCAACACGATGGACTTGACTTTAAGGCCAATATTGGTGATCAGATTTATGCTACAGGCAATGGAGTAGTAAAACATGCTGGACGTAAAGGTACTTATGGCCGATTGCTTATCATTGATCATGGCTATGGTTATGAAACTTATTATGCTCATCTCTCCTCTTTTGCAAAAGACATTCGACCGGGTACTCGTGTTGAGCGAGGGCAACTAGTTGCTTACTCTGGAAATACAGGCATGTCTTCAGGACCTCACTTACATTATGAGATTCATAAAGACGGTAGTCCACTCGATCCTCTCAACTTCCTTTTTGCCGATGTATCTCCGGAAGAATACTCCAGTTATAAACGCATAGCAGAACAAAGCCAAATATCCATGGATTAATTTATAATGTAATTCCTTAAATTAGTTAGTGAGTGGGAACTGATTTAAGAACTGCATTTTAAGGATTCCCCTAGAAAAAGTATTTTGTATTTACTACGATGGGTTCTTTCCTTTCTCCTTCTCTTTCAGATATCGATCTATTATTTTATCGGCAGCCCGGATAGAATTCTTTAACCACTTATAACGTAAATCCAATTTCTCTTCTTCTGTAAGTGACCATTCCAAATCCTTCGATTTTCGTATACGATTAGAAAGCTCATATAAACTAAGGGCCGCGCTTACCGAAATATTAAAGCTCTCACTAAAGCCAACCATTGGTATTCGTGCATAGCCATCGGCTCCGGTAAGGGCAGCCTCTGATAAACCCGTCAGTTCAGAGCCAAAAATAAGTGCTGTCTTCTTTTGGGTGGAAATATCATCAATGGTAATATCATCGGTATGTGGAGTGGTCGCAATCAATTGATATCCCTCATTCCTAAGTCTTTCATAGCACCTAATGGTATTATTCCCTTCTTGCTTATTGTAATAGTTTAGTGAAAGCCATTGATCCGATCCAATAGTTACCCCTTTACTGGGATCAAATTTATTCTCATTTTCTATAATATGAACATCCTGAACTCCAAAACAATCGCAACTTCTCAGAACTGCACTTGCATTATGTGGTTGGTAAAGATCTTCTAAAACAACAGTAAGGTGACGAGTTCTCTTCGACAGTACATCATTCATAGTCCGCCATCGCTCTTCAGTAACAAACTGTTGAAGATGTTTAATGACATCACCTTTTACTTTTCGATTCATGATAATTAACCGTTATGATTTACTAAGATAAATGTTATAATACTAATTCAATTCCAACTTTAAATACGAGGGATTTATGAAAGTAAGGGATATTTTAAAATCAAAAGGTTATGATGTCTACAGTATTGAGGCTGAAAAAACTGTTTACCAGGCTATTGCCAAAATGGATGAGCTGGATATAGGAGCCCTCGTCGTTATGAACGGTGACGAACTTATGGGTATCTTAAGTGAACGGGATTACCGGAGTAAAGTAATTTTAAAAGGCCGTACTTCTAAAAAAACAGCAGTCCATGAAATCATGACCGGCAATGTCTATTGTGCAACACCCGAGGATACCGTGGAATACTGCATGTCCCAGATGACTGACAAAAAGATCCGGCACCTCCCGGTTGTCGAGGATAACCAGGTTATCGGTGTAATCTCTATTGGTGATTTGGTAAAATCCATTATATCCAAGCAAAAAGGAGAAATCACCAACCTGCGCCATTACATACAAGGTCAGTATCCTCGTTAATTAATCAGGACAACGTAATATAAATCCTTTTTTGCGTACCGTATCAATATATTCGTACTCGGAATAATCACGTATTTTCTTACGCAGATAGCTGATATATACGTTTATATAATTCGTTTGGGTATCAAAGTGGATATCCCATACATTTTTGGCAATCTCTTCCTGGGTAACAATTTCATCTTTATTCTTTAGAAGGTATACCAACAGGTTATATTCATTATTGGTCAGGTCTACTTCTTTGCCATTAACCTTAAACGTCCGTTCCAGCATACGAATTTCCAAATCACCACATCGTAGTACCTTATCACCTTCCCCGCTGCTACTACGCCTGCTTATAGCCTCAATGCGTGCTACCAGCTCCTCTGTATCAAAGGGTTTGGTTAAATAATCATCCGCTCCCAGCTGCAAGCATTTGACCTTCATGTCAGTTTCTTGTTCTGCTGTCAGGATAAGAATTGGTGTAGTAATTCCTTTATCCCTAATAGTTTGACACAAGTCTAATCCATCCCCATCTGGGAGTCCCAAGTCAAGAATAATCATTTCATAATTATCAGAAGAAGCCAATTCCTCTCCATTTGTAACAGTATGAGCGGTATCTACATCATACTCATTCCTTTTAAGCACCGCCTGAACTAAAGCGCGCACTGATGGATCATCCTCTATGATTAGTACTTTCATATTTTTTATCTATTTTTACCATTCCCTTCATTACAACTAAATTTATTGGAGTATAACCAACTGTATTAATATGTGAAACTTTTAATTTGTATTCTTATCAAATTTATTCCAATATTACTTGTTTTTTTGAGATAGCAACCACTTTCTTATCTCATTCAAATATTTCTCCTGCAGCTTATGCCCCCCATTTAATTCCTTGTAAGTTACATTTGCTCCCCATTTGGCGAGCTGATTACAACTTCTCTTCTGCGGAGCTCCCTCAACGCTTCGGTCATCCTTTCCATGTATAGCTAATACCTCCAGCTCGGTATAATTATGCTGTTTATCCTTGAAATATTCTGTTTTAATACGACTGCCTATTACTACCAAATTATCTACCCGGGGAGCCCTAGAGAGCGTATAATATCCAGCCAAATAGCCCCCCATGGAATAACCTATTATGGTCATACTTGAGAACTTACTTTCATTCGCAATTCTCTTATCAATAAGCTGATCTAAGAAGGCTGAGGTATGCTCAAGTGATTTATGGAAGGAATCCTGGTTTCCATCATATAGATACCAGGCCCGCCCCCATTCTTCTATTCTCTTATTCCTGTCACGATCATATATCGGATAAGGACCCTGGATAAAAAGATGATATCCCTCCAAATCTAACAAAGGTTCCATGTATGAGCGAAATATGTTCATATTTTGCCTAAAGCCATGCAAGTAGATAAACAGGCGCTTATCCTTCTCCTTACCAACATCCATAAGCATAAAAGGTACCTCAATCTCAAAACGGGTAGTATCGGTAAACGATTCTTCCTCCATGACCGGAATAATTTAGTTTATAATTCTGCACTGAAATTAGTCTAAGAGAATGTTAAACAAGCGAATGTGAATATAGTCATTTTTTAAATACAGCTAAAAGCTACCGTAAAATATACATCAATTTTCAATGTATACTTGCTCATCATTTTTGGAATTTTCTATCAATCACCATTACCTTTGCCAATTATAAATAAATTTTAAAATAGTAATAGGATTATGGCGGACTTACGAACCGATTGGACCCTCAAAGAAATCTCTGATATTTATCATACTCCACTTATGGAGTTAATATTTCGGGCATCAACCGTGCACCATAAGTATCATGAGATAGGCGAAATCCAGGTTTGCACATTGTTATCTATAAAAACCGGGGGCTGTCCAGAAGATTGTGCCTACTGTCCGCAATCCGCTCACAATAATACCGAGGTAGAGGCCGGAGAAATGCTCGACCGGGAGACCATTCTTTCTGCGGCACGCAAGGCTAAAAAATCTGGTAGTACACGTTTCTGTATGGGAGCCGCCTGGCGTAATGCCCGAAATACCAAGGATTTTGAACGGGTTATTGATATGGTAAAGGAAATAACGTCCATGGATATGGAAGTCTGCTGTACGCTGGGCATGCTATCGGATGAACAAGCTGCTGCTCTAAAGGAGGCCGGACTCTATGCCTATAATCATAACCTCGACAGCAGTGAAGATTTTTATAATCGCATTATTTCAACCCGAAAATATCAGGATCGGCTGGACACCCTCAATCGTGTCCGGGAAAACGATATATCAGTTTGCTGCGGAGGCATCATCGGCATGGGTGAAACCGATAAAGATCGAATTGAACTAATTTATAATCTCGCTACTATGCCTACTCACCCAGAATCGGTTCCTATCAATGCTCTGATAGCGGTAGAAGGAACACCTATGGAGAACCAACCCAAGGTACCCTGGCACGATATGGCACGTATGATCGCTACCGCTCGTATTACCATGCCGTCCTCTATGGTTCGCCTTTCTGCCGGACGAGTAGATATGAGCATAGAAGAACAGGCTCTCTGCTTCATGGCCGGAGCTAATTCAATCTTTTCAGGAGAAAAGCTTTTAACTACGGATAACAATAAACCGAGCAAAGATCGAAAGATGTTCGATCTTTTGGACCTAACGCCCCGGGAAGCATTCAAAGATGCCAAGGAAGAACATCTCCCTGAATACCGATAGCACTTAAATAATAAATCAAAATGTTAGTAAATGGTAGAATAAAAAAATTTGTTATTCCCCTATCTGATTATAAAAGTGCTTGTATTATTTGTGTGAATATTTATGCAAACAACAAAAAAAGCAGCCGAAATATTGGTATGGGTTCTAATTTGTAGTCTGGCAGGTATATTTGGAGCTCAGTTTGATCCCGGAAGCTGGTATGCTTTACTGCAAAAGCCTGCCTGGACGCCTCCCAACTGGATATTTCCTGTTGTATGGCCCATACTTTATGTTATGATGGGCATATCTGCATGGTTTATTTGGAAATTAGAAAAGACCTCACTTAACCAACCCGCTTTTCTCTGGTTTTTCCTACAGCTTCTGTTGAATGCACTGTGGTCTTGGTTATTCTTTGGAATGAATCTCATTGGAACTGCTCTTGCTGAAATTTTATTACTCTGGATAGCTGTTGTTTTTACTATATTCCTCTTTTGGCAAAAAAGCAGAGTAGCAGGACTTTTACTAATCCCCTATCTCCTCTGGATGACCTATGCTTCTGCGCTAAATATGGCTATTTGGCAGTTAAATTAGAAAATTAATAATCTGACAAAGTGGGCATTGAATACGATTATATTATTGCCGGAGCGGGTGCAGCGGGACTTTCATTAGCTTGGCAAATGCTCCATTCCCCTCTCAAGGATAAAAAAGTCCTTATTATTGACAAAGATTTAAAACTACAAGATGATAAAACATGGTGTTTTTGGCACTCAGGTGAACCTCCTTTCCAGAAGTTAATACATAAAAGGTGGTCCCGGGTAGAAGTAGAAAGTGCAGAAGGGTATATCACCCAATCCCTACAAAGATATCCCTATTATGCATTGAAAAGTTATGACTTTGAAAAAAAGATTATTGCAGCTATTAAAAAAAATCCCTCTTTTCATTTACTGGAGTCCCCTATTCAAAAACTTTCTTCTGATCCCGATTCTAAGAAGGCCTATCTTCATACCCCCGAAAATATATTAGAAACGTCCTATATTTTTCAAAGCTGTTTTGATCCTTTCAAAATTCACAAATCCAATGTCAGATATCCTCTCAGGCAACACTTTCTGGGGTGGGATATTAAGATCAACACATCTATATTTAATTCCGATGTGTTTACACTTATGGACTTCGATCATTCATTTACCGGCGGGGTTGCTTTTACTTATGTACTTCCATGGACATCAAAGACAGCGCTATTAGAATACACTATTTTTTCGGAGAATATCATTGCTCAAGAAAAGTATGAGGAGAAGCTTTCTGCTTATCTATCTAATCGCTACGGGTTAGAGCCTGATGATTATCAAATTGAGCGGAAAGAATATGGGGTCATCCCAATGGAAGATCGCCCTGCTCTTCCATGGTATAAACCACGAATCATGAACATCGGCACACAAGGAGGAGTTACCAAACCCTCTACCGGTTATACTTTTATGCGTATTCAAAATCAGGTAAAAAACATCGTTGAGGGATTAATTGAAGATAACAGGCCCCTGATTTACTCTCCCTCTAAATTTCGATTTAAGGCTTATGATCTTTGGTTACTTCATATCATATATAATAGTCCCAAAGAAGCCACGACTATTTTCAAACAACTGTTCCAAAACAATAAAATGGATGAGGTTTTCTGCTTTTTAAATGAAGATTCAATACTAAGCGAGGATTTGCAAATCATGAGTAGTGTTCCCTATCGGCCTTTTCTAAAGGCAATTTGGAAAAGCAAAAAGAGGCTCAGGGAAATCGGCAGAAAATAAATAATCTATTCTATTTTAGCTTATGGAGGGTTTATGAATATTCCTGTGAATTCCCGAAGAGATAGCCAAAGGGTCTCAGCGCCTCAATCTGATCAAAGATATGCTTTAAGATACCTATAAAAGGCACAACTAAAATCATCCCGGAAATGCCCCAGAGTTCCCCGCCAACCAACAGAGCTACCAATGCTACCATGGGATTTATACTTACTCTTGAGCCCAAGACATTGGGTGTAATAAAATTTCCCTCCAGAAACTGAACAGTAGCGAACACCGCAATGACTCCCAAAGGTATTAGGAGTGACTCCGTAAATAGCAACGCGAAAATTATGGCGGGTAGACTACCGATAACAATCCCAATATATGGAATAATAGCCAGAATTGAGGCAAAAACAGCAAAGAATAAGGCATGTTCTATTCCGATAATCCATAAACCAATCGCATTGAGTATAGCTAATAATGTTATGACTGTCATCATACCGATGATATAATTCTGGGTCACACTTTGGATGCCATCAATAACATTATTAATGGTCTCTCCATCCCCTTTCCATAGCTTATGCAAAAAAGTTCGGTACATATTCTTGTAATACATCATGAAAAAAACAAAGATCGGAAGGAGTCCCAGTGTAGCAAATACACTGGTTGTGGCCCCTAAAGCAGAACTCAAATATTTACCTCCCTCATTTACTACTGTTGAGAGCCCCTGCTCCAAAAATTCTACCTGGCGGCTGGGCGAGAGATTAAATTTCGCTTCAAAAAATTGCAGCAAATCACTGCTAATGGCCTGTATCTTTTGATTGGCTTCAGGGAGACGATCAGCAAACTGCACTAACTGTATAGACAATAAGGATATGATACCTCCCAAAACTATAAACAGAAGAATCATGCTAACAACAATGGATACCACCCGGTTAAGTTTTAAACGCTCCAGCCACTGACTTACCGGTTCAAGCAACATGGCAATAAGGGCCGCAAAAGCCAGAGGCATCATAATAAATTTGCCGTACGACAGAATAACAAATATGAGCACTAACCCGAAGAGGATTACAGTACCTTTTAGCCAAGCCGGATAGCTTTGATTCATAATGTCCTCGATTTATTTCCTATTCTTATTAATCTACCTATTTAAAAGGCATGTATCTGCCGTTACATTATTAAATAATATGGCAAAGTACTACTTCAAGCGATCGGTAATATCTGCGAGAGGAGGATCAAATTTTTCCTGAAATATTTCAAACGGTACTCTCTTTCCTACTTCATTCTTTACATTGCTTTCTTCTATTACCTGCTGATAAGTTTCGTAGCAGTCTAGGGCATCATGGAATCTTTGATAATCCTCATCATTCGCCTGTACCCAGCAATCAATTTCTTCTTCTTTTGAAGAAGTGAGGTTAAATTTCCCTTCTCCTTTATTTTCATTGTAATGCGTAAAAAAAGCCAGTCGCTGCGGATAGGCTTTCCCCTCACGTTTCAAATCACAATACACACTTTTAACGACCGCATGACTTACCAGATGATCTTCGAAACCACTTATGCCATGAACGGCATAGGTAACCAGCACATCAGGTTCCAGCTTTTTAACATGGGTCTTAATTTCTTCTTCTATCTGTCTTGGATCCAGCTCCTTAAGCCCACTATCGGGCATAGCCAGCACTTCCATGCCTGTCAAGCCCAATACATCCCTGACACACTGCATCTCCTTAAAACGGATCTCTCCCATTTCCTCTTTATCTATTCCCAAACGAAATCGCTGCTTTGTTGCCTCTCCTTTGGTAAGGGTCAGCAAATAAACTTCATGTCCATTTCGAAGCTGAGCGGCAATGGCCGGAGCGGGGCCGAAGGATTCATCATCGGGATGAGGAAAGACGTATAGGATTTTCATATCAGCTAGTTAGACAGAATTCTCAAAATTTAGTTGTATCAAACTTTAAAAATCTGACACACCAAACAAGAATTAATTTTCATATAGAATAGTATATGCCAAAACTGCAAAAAGCCGATTAAGCCGTAGCACTGGGTAAGGCGATTTCGACACCGTCTAAAACCGGACTTTCTACTTTTACATCACTTTCAATAACTCCGTCCCGGAGACGAATGATGCGCCGGGCGTGATCTGCTATTTCATCTTCATGGGTCACCAATAAAATGGTATTTCCCATCCGGTATAATTCCTCAAACAACAACATAATTTCTTCACCGGTCTTAGTATCCAGATTTCCGGTAGGTTCGTCAGCCAACAGTATAGAGGGATTGTTTACCAGCGCCCGGGCTATGGCTACCCGCTGTCGCTGTCCCCCTGATAGCTCATTGGGCTTATGATCAAGGCGATCTCCCAAGCCTACCCGCTCGAGTGTTCGGGCTGAACGTTGGCGCCGTTCTGCTGTTTTTACTCCCGAGTAGATTAACGGGAGTTCTACATTAGATAAGCAATCAGTACGCGGAAGTAAATTAAATGTCTGAAATACAAATCCGATCTCCCTGTTACGTACTTCAGCCAGCTCGGCATCCTCAAGCTTACTTACATCTTGTCCATTCAGGATATAAATCCCGGAAGTAGGGGTATCCAGACAACCGATCAGGTTCATGAGGGTAGATTTTCCGGAGCCGGAAGGACCCATAATGGCAATGTATTCATTTTCCTGCACATCAAAGGATACACCGTCAAGCGCCCGAACCTCTTGATTCCCCATTTGATAAATTTTCATCAATTCTTCAATCTTAATAATCGGTTCTGCCATAAACTATTACCTGCTGCTAAATTTTCTGTTATTGATATTAACCTTATCACCGTCCGCCAATTCATTGGATAGTATGCGGTAGCTTCCGGTCACTACTTCTTCTCCTTCTTCAAGGCCCGAGAGAATCTGCATATGTGTATTATCACTAATGCCGGTCTTTACCTCACGGCGATACCCACGCCCGTCCTCAACCACAAATACCACTTTGCGCATATCCTCAACAGGTATAACGCTTTCCTCTTCATTAGATAGTGAATCATTTTCAGTTGTATCTTGTACGGATTCATCTGCAAAGTCTCGTACGGTAACGGCCTGTATGGGTACCGAAACTACGTTATGAGCGGTCTGAGTCTTAACATCCACCGTAGCAGACATTCCTGGTTTAAAGGAGGGAGTAAATGTATCCTCGGGACTTTCTCCCTCCGATACCGATTGAACCAGTTTATCACCAGCCATATCCAGGTTGTGAGCTGTACTCACTCGTATTTTAACCTCATAATTGGTTACTTCCTCGCTTGTTCCTTCAGACGTTACATCTGCTGAGTTTGCTATTTCTGTCACCACTCCACCAAATACTCGATCCGGATAAGCATCAACCATAATATTCGCCGAGTCGTTGACCGCTACATTTACAATATCATTCTCATTGACTTCAATCTGTACTTCCATCTGATCCATTTTTGCGATGCGCAGCAGTTCAGTTCCAATCGACTGGGTATTTCCCAGCACCCGCTCTCCTACTTCAACAGCAAGCTTACTAATTGTCCCTTCCCGCGGTGCGCGAATAATCGTTTTCTGAAGTTCTTCCCGGGCCTGTTGAAGCTGGGCCTGAATACTCTGCACCTGGTATTCAGCCGCCTGGAAACTAGCTTGACGGGCTTCATAACTTGACTTTGATTGAATATATTCCGCTTTTGAGATAGCTTGGGATTCATACAGCTCTTTATTCTGATTGAAAACCGACTCTGCTTCCAAAAGATTCGCTCGTGCTTCTTCCAGCCTTGCTTTTTGTGTTAACAGGGAAGCATTAATTTCATCTATCCGGGCCTGATAAATATCCGGTTTTATGCGTAACAGTAAATCACCTTTTGAAACGTAATCCCCCTCTTTAATGGGAAGTTCAATAATTTCACCCGAAACCTCTGGTCGCATGGTCACTTCTACCTCAGGCTGAATTTTTCCGGAAGCTGACACTACCTGGGTAATTGTCTTCAGCTCTGCCTTTACGGTTTCAACGGTTTTTCCTTTGTCACCTCCCCCGAGCCACCCCATATATTTGGCTGTAATTCCTCCCAAGGCCAGCAAAAGTATAATTACCCCACTGAAGACAAACAGCTTTTGAGTGGATGATTTTTGTTTTTTTGCCATTTTCTTAATCTCTTAAATAAAATTATTCTAAAGTTATATCCTGATTCAGCCTTCCAATGTAGTAATCAAGCAGTTGCTGTTGGAAGATTACCCGAAACAATGCCTGGGCCCTGCTGGCTTGCGCTTCTGTATACTGGGCATTGGCATCACTTAGTTCAATTAATGTTCCTGCCCCCACTTCATAACGCTCTTTCTGGGTTTGATAGGAACGTTCTGCCGCTCTCAACGCTTTCTCAGACGACTCCAGCTGCTTGACATACGAGCGATAATCATTATAGGCCTGATTAACCTCCTGGACTACCTGCAGCTCCAAGTCTTCTAAATTCAGCTTAGCATTCTTATAATTAATTTGCTGGGACTGTACATTCGTTCTTCTATTCAAGTTTCCGAAAATGGGGATACTTAATGAAAGACCAATTCCCCGGCTTATGTTTTGGTCGAAAAACTGATCTTCAAAATTAAGTGGAATTCCATCAGAATAACGACTCCCTACAGAGCCACTCAAGCTTAACGACGGATATAAACTACCTCGGGTAGCACTCAGCTGGTGTCGAATCGATTTGATATTATATTCTTCACTTTTTAAATCAGATCGATTCTCCAGGGCCGTGGTCACGAGTTGCTCCAAATCATAATCCGCTGCAGCGGCCGTTTGTTCATCAATCTCGGGTGTCTCAAAATTATATTCTTTTCGAGGGTCAACCTGAAGGGTCTGTATCAACTGCAGGCGACTGGACTCCACGGCATTTTCTGAATTAACCACTGCCAATTCATTATTTGCAACCGTTGCTTCCTGATTGTATAAATCCACTTGGGGCCGGGAACCAACTTCCACTTGTGCTCTAACCTGTTCTAACGTTTTTCGAGAGGCCTCCAGATTTTCCCGATCGATTCTCAAAAACTCCTTATCCAATATCAGCTGTAAATAATTACTGGCCGTATTAAAAATAATATCTTCTCGTACGCGCCGCAGGTTTTCCTCACCTGACCGTTTGTCATATTGACTGCTACGGAGGGAATGCAAATTCTCAAGACCACTATAAATAGGGAGATCTGCATTCAAACGACCGAAAAAGGAATGGGTTGTTTCGGTTACAATTTCCCCTATATCCTGATTAAAATTACGTCCTATATCCCTATTACCAGATACACTTGCGTTTATTGATGGGAGATAATCCGCCTTTTCGCTCAGCACCTGCCTCTCAGATAATTCAACATTATTCTGCGCTACTTCTAGTTGGTTACTATTTTCAAGAGCAATATTAATGGCCTCATCCAACGTAATAGGCTGAGCATCTTGTGCATACCCACCAATGGTAATAAAAAAACTTATAAGAAAAAGCAGAATCCCTGTACGCATACTCATCATAGAAATTATTTTTGGTTCATTTGTGTAATTACACGAACTATTATAAAAATAGTTACGCTTCGAAAAGAGTTTTTTTAGTTAAAAAATTTAAAAGGGATGAACAGGTAGGAATACAGTACACCTATACATTATTCATGCATAAGAATTGAAGTACAGTAAAATCACACAAAGCAATCAGATATGATGTAAAAGCTCCCACATAGGCTTTCTAACTAACTCTCTCGCTCAATTTTTACTCTTCTGCGCTTCCGTTCGAGTTTGGTAGGTGCTTCCCAACTTTTTCATCGAACTTTTCTTCGGCAAAATCAGTAACAAAGGATAGTGCTTTTCGCATAGCAAGTCGCTTTAACTCATAAAGCAGCGTACTGGTAAATTTTCCGTCAGAAGAAGAGGAAGAGGATAAAGATACAGATTCCTCCTGCCTTTCCCGATGTCCGATAAGAAAACCCAGAAATACAGCCCCACCAACTACTGGCAGAGGATGCTTCCTTATAAATGATTTGGGGTCCAAGCTATCGCTCACATCATGACGAACCTGATCAATCGAGTCGTCAAGCTCATCCTGAATTTGTTCGAGCTCGGCTTCCAATTCTTGCTTCTTCTGTTCTAATTTATCCGTCTGATCTTTTGCCATGATATTTCCTCTATTCATTTCTATTTAAAGAATGATCAATCTCCATCTCAGCCGATTCAAGCTTTTTATGCTCTCTTTTCCTATTTCCTTCAACAGCCTTAATCATTTCCTCCTCAAAACTCTGCTGTAGCGTATCAAATACCCGCCTGGGTTTCAGATAAATAAAAGCTATACCTACCACGAAAAGCGGAATGGATACAATCAGGAATCCCAGACTTTGACTGCCTATTAAATTGCCCAGATAAATAGCTAAAGCTACCAAAACAAAGCATACTCCCCCCAACAGCAGTAATGCTCCCGTCGTCCGCTGTACAGAAACAGCGATCCAGTGGGAAAAATGTTCTCCGGAATTTAGCATTACCAATTCGATACGCTTCTCCACATATCGTTTGATATCGGCAACCATCGACCGGAGCTTTTGTCCCACCTTATCTGTTGTAGCTTTATCTGATTTCATTCCTAATCATCAGAACTTAAAATTTTCCCAAGTATATACCCGGCAAAAAGCCCTGCAGCCACACTCTTTACAGGATGTTCCCTGATTAAATGTTCTGCCCGACCTTTCAGTTCTTCAATTTTTTCAGGTAGCTCATCATTTTCTACCATTTGACGACCGCGATCTAAAGCATCATCCAATCGACGATTTACATTTTCAAGTATCTCTTCATTCATAACAGTTCAATTTAATTTAGGGTTTTCACCTAAGGATACGCTTAATTATAAGGAAATTATTGGTAAAGTGATGCATAAATAAGCCGCGATTTATTCGTACCGCAGGCTATCTATGGGATCCAATTGTGCAGCTTTATAGGCTGGATATACTCCAAATACCATACCCACTACAAACATACCAAAAAAGCCGACAATTACGGCCCAAATGGGAATAACCGGCTCCGTTTCTATCCACAGGGCCATGCCGTTTCCAGCCAGGATGCCTAATGCTATGCCAATAACTCCACCCAGCTGACAAATAAAAACGGCCTCTGCCAAAAATTGTGAAATGATAGCTTTTTTAGTAGCCCCCACTGCTTTTCGGATTCCGATTTCGCGTGTTCGCTCGGTAACCGACACCAGCATAATATTCATTACGCCGATTCCCGCTCCAAGCAGGGTAATACCTCCTATTACAAAACCCACTATATAAAGTATAAAAGTAAACTGGTCGAAAGTTCCGGCCAGGGAGTCATTCGTTTCAATTTCAAAATCATTTTCCATACCCGGCGCCACCTTACGGATCACCCGCATCACTCCAATAACTTCATCCATTGTGGCCTCAATAAAATCCATAGTCGGAGATTTTACCTGTATATCAATATTCCGGTCACCACCATACATCCGCAGGGCCGTCGTATATGGAATGAGTACAAATTCATCCAGCGACTGCCCGAAAATACTGCCCTTTTGGTCAAGCAACCCAATGATTCTAAACTGCTGACCAGCAATCCGGATATCCTTTCCCAACGGATATTCAGTTTCAAAGAGTTCGGCCTGCACTTCGCTTCCTATAATGGCAAAAAATCTCCCGTATTGAATGTCTTCATCCGTGAAGTTTCTTCCATCAATTAATTCATAAGCATTATTACTCAGATAGTGCTGATTGCTTCCCTTGATTTGTACCGTCGGATCGGTTTCCTTATCGCCGTAGATAATTTTTGTGCGGTCAAATGTTTCATCGGGACTTACATCTTCGGCCAAACGCAGCCGCTCTTTGAGTTTCTCAAGGGTGGTAAACGAAATATTCTGCCGATTACGGTCGCTTTGCATATCATTACCAATACGGATAGAAGGAGTCCGTGATACATTGATTACATCTCCGCCCATCATACTCATAGTATTTGTAAAAAAATTGTCCAATACCGCTACAGCTGTAGTGGAGACAATGACAGAGAACACCCCTACCACCAGTGCCAATAAGGTTAAAGAAGAACGGAGTTTATTCGCCCAGAGTGCGCCAAAAGCTTGTTTAAATATCTCTAATAAATTCATGTTATTCGTACCTAAGAGATTCTATAGGATCGGCATGAGCAGCTTTATAGGCCGGGATAAATCCAAAAATAAGTCCTACTAGCGAGCATAAAATAAATGCCCCAAAAACCACGCTGATATCAATCGAAGCGACAAAAATCTGATTTAACAGAATACTGATGGGATACGACAAGGCAAGTCCAACGAGGCCGCCCAGCAAGCACATTACGATGGCTTCAATAAGAAATTGAGATAATATTTCCCATCGCTTAGCCCCTACCGCCTGACGGATGCCAATCTCTTTTGTCCGCTCGCGAACGGAAACAAACATAATATTCATCACTCCTATTCCTCCAATGATCAGCGAAAGAAAGGTAAGCGCACCCCCAACCAGATAGAGTCCCGTTTTAAAAGATTCAAGCTGGGCTTTAAATGCCTCCGGCTTATTGATGGCAAAATCGTTTTCTTCTGTGGCCTCCAGCTGACGTATTCGGCGCATAATACCTTCAATTTCATACTCCCCCTCCTCCACACTCAGCTTATCCGAAAATTTAACCGCAATCTGTATACCGCTTCGCAGTCCAAAAACCTGTCCGTACGCCATGATGGGTACAATAGCACGACGATCCATATCTGAAAGTCCCAGGAACTTGCCCTGTTTTTTCAGTACGCCAATAACCCGAAATCTTTGTCCACCCATTCTGATATGTTCACCCAGTGGATTTTCTTGTTCAAAAAAAGTTTCCGCCAGGGTTGCACCTAGTATTACCACTTTCACTCCTCTCCGAACTTCCTCTTCTGTAAACACCCGACCACTCTCAATATCCAGTCCTGCCGTATCAAAATACCTTGCAGTAACACCTGCCATAAAAACCCCTTCCGAGCTTTTATCTTCGTAACGCAGGGTCGTTCCTCGAGCCGCAGCTGCGGAAACGGCCGAAGCCAGCTCGCTGGATTGACGGATTTGATCCACATAACTGAGCTTCATTTCGCGACGGTTTCGATATTTCCACCATTCATAATTGGGTCCACCGCCCCAAGGTTGTTTCTCCACATACACAACATTCTGACCCATCATCGCCATACTCTTGTCAAACTCGGCATCCATACCATTACTTACGGCATTCATGAGGGTTACCATCACAATACCGATTATGATACATAAAGTTGTAAGTATGGAACGGGTCTTATTGATCCTGAGGGCTCTTAATGAGATCTTTATTCCCTCCCACATGCTACTTATAAAACGTCTAACCACAGATACTCCTATTAATTTTATACTGAGATGTAGTATTCTACGCAAAAAAGATCAAATCGTTGCACAAAAATAAATTTGTTATCTTTTTAATCAGACTTATACTCTACTATTCCATTTTTAATAAAAGATATAACTCATGCAATTAGATATTCTTGCTCTGGCGGCCCATCCCGATGATACAGAACTATGCTGCGGAGGTACACTGGCGGCCCTGGCCAACCAAGGGAAAAAAGTGGGAGTTGTTGACTTTACGAAGGGAGAAATGGGTACACGAGGCACTCCTGAACAAAGGATGCGGGAAGCCTCTGCTGCAGCAGATATAATAGGACTCGAGGTACGCGAAAATCTGGAAATGGCGGATACAAAGATCCAAAACAACCGCGAAAATCAAAAAAAGATAATCCAAAAAATCCGTCAATACCGGCCGCATATCTGCCTGGTAGGAGCCCCTGAAGATCGCCATCCGGATCATGGTAACGGGACTCAACTGGCACTCGATGCAATTTACTACAGTGGACTTACAAAAATTGAAACCCGTGATGCAAAGGGGAGTCGACAAGAACGGTGGCGTCCTTCACACACCTTGCACTATATGCAGGATCGTCCTTTTGAACCAGATATTGTTTTTGACATTAGTGATACATTTGAAACTAAAAAGAAAGCTATATTGGCATTTGAGACGCAGTTTAATGTAGCAGATCCAAAGGATGAGCCGAAAACCTATATTTCCGACACCGAATTTTTTGAGGGTATTGCAGCTCGTGCCCGTCATTACGGACATCTGATTGGGACTAAATACGGCGAACCGTTTAAGTATCAAAACGGTCCCCTGCCAATGCGTTCTTTAAAGACTCTTTTTGAAACAAGTCCGATGAGATAATTAGCAGCAGCGCAGTATTATCTTCTGCTCTCTACAACATTCCCTATTAGTTCCTTCTCTGTAAACTGCGACTGTATACCGTCCAGCAGGAATGAATGTATATCCGAGTTTCCGGCTATAATGCGTTTTCCAAACAGCCAATTATCTCCGCCCTGCCAGTCAGATATCCGTCCACCGGCTTCTTCGATAATCAGTGCACCCGCCCCCACATCCCAGGGATTTAATGAATACTCATAGAAGCCATCCAGACGACCACTTGCAACGCAACACAAGTCATAGGCTGCAGCTCCGGCACGACGAACCCCATGGGTTTCGTGCATCAGCGTGCGAAAGAAAGACAGGTAATTATCCATCAAACTTAAATCATTATAAGGGAAACCTGTTCCAATTAACGATCCATGCGCATTTTCTATGCTCGAAACTGAAATAGGTCGGCCGTTTAGAAATGCACCTTGACCTTTTATGGCAATAAACCACTCATCGCTGGCCACTTCTAACACTAAACCCATTTTGGGTTCTTTATTTTCCCATAGTGCTATGGACACACAATAGACCGGGAACCCATGGGCAAAATTGGTTGTGCCATCAATGGGATCAATCAGCCAAATACGACCTTCCGGCAATTCCTGACCTCCGGATGATTCCTCAGCCATAATATCATCCTCGGGGAATTCCTTATTGATAACCGACAAAATTTGTTTTTCTGCTTCCAGGTCTGCATCCGTAACGAGATCATTCTTTCCCTTTAAATCTATGGAAAAACTGTTGGATGCCCGGAAATCACGAATTACTTTTGCTGCATTTCCGGCAGCTTTTCGGGCAATATTAAGTTCTATGGTATAATCAGACATGAATATATCTGTTTTAAAAATTTAGGATAAAAACTTTTGGAAACGATAATGATTTGAAATCCGAATCGTCTTATTGCTCACTTTTCATTTTATATTCGAACACTTTTTCGGAGACACTTCTTGCGGATTCCGTATCTGGATCGGGATACAACTCATCGATAGGCGACTGTTGTATATGCGTCCGTCGACGCCCGACTTCCTTCATCTGGCGCATTACTTTTTTTCGGTCCTCGCCTTCAGCCGAATTGAACCTTTCATAAAGTTCGACCTGCAATCGATCCAGAAAATGGGATTTCAATGCTTTAAGCGCTCCCTTTGCCGTCCGATACGGATTCTTATCTCTTTTATACTGTACACCAATCTTTTCATGATGCCGATCGCTTACAGAATATTTCTCCAGGACAATTTCTCCCACCAGCTCCGGATAGGGATGCTCCCTACTGGCATATTTCTCGACGCTCACCTCCTTCTCGGTTTTAAACCGCTCAATAATATCCGAGAAAAAATCACGTAATTGTTCATCTTCAAAATGTTTTTCCGAACAGTACGATCCGATATAATCAATCATATCACGGCCGTACATCAGCATCAGGCGGATCAGCTCCTTTTCATAATTCGGACGCTTTTTGGGTGGCTGAGGCTTTTTATTTGTGTCGTTTCGCTCCTTATTTCCCCTAACCTGTTTGTTAAATCCAACGGTATGCGGATGCGGGGCTTGTGGCCGATGATCGCTGCTTTCCGAAGGTTCCTGCTGTTGACGTGCCTCCCGTTCCTTGCGGCGCTTTTCACGCTTTCTGGCTTTTTGCAGCTCTTCTTTCAATTCTTTTCGTATTTTGCCTAACTCATCAAAAAGAGCCCTGTCCCCCACTTTTGCCTTACTGTTCAGATGCTGTACAAATGTTTCTCTCGAAACCGGGTCGGGCATATGGGCAATACTTTCCAAAATTTCACTAATTATCTTCTTTTTTTCAGCCGGGGCTTCCCACTTGCCCAATTCCCTGGCCTTTTGGATTTGATAGGTCAGAAAATCATTTTCTTTCTCCTCTTTCATTTCCAGGAAAGAATCACCCCCGAACTGACGCACAAAAGAGTCGGGATCTTCGCCTTCGGGCAGTTCCAGTAGTTTTACATCCATTCCCTCACGCAAGGCTATATTGATCCCCCTCTTCATAGCACGCTGGCCGGCCGAGTCGGAATCGTATATCATGGTAATAGTTTCGCCATAGCGATGCAGCAACTTCATCTGCTGGGGAGTCAGTGAGGTTCCACTGGATGCCACTACATTTTCGATACCATACTGTTGCAGTGATATAACATCGGTATAACCTTCTACCAGAATAACCTCATCGGATTTGCGAATTTCATTTTTGGCAAAATTAATTCCGTAAAGAACTTCACTTTTATTATAAACTTTGGTCTGAGGAGAATTAATATATTTAGCGGTCTTCTCATTCCCTAATACGCGCCCGGCATAGGCAATCACTTTGCCCGATGGATTAAATATGGGAAACATCAGCCTTCCCCGGAAGGCGTCGTAGTAGCCCTCTCCTCTGTTACTCGGCTTTATCAATCCTGCTTCAAAAAGATATTCTTCATTTAATCCCGAATCCAAGGCCGCCCTGTAGAGTTGTTCTCCTCCCTCAGGCGCATAACCCAGACCGTATTTTTTGATAATCTTCCGATTGTATCCGCGTTTTTGCAGATAGTCACGGGCCTTTTGGGCTTCATCTGTCTCCATCAAGTGCCGGTAGAAAAAAACACCCGCATATTTAAGGGCGTGATAAATTCCTTCTCTCAGATTGTGCTCTTCGGTAAGCTCTTCGTCATCTTCTTCTGGCAATGAAACTCCATAACGGTCGGCCAATGAACGCATGGCTTCAAGAAAGCCGACCCCCTCCATTTCCATAACAAAGTTAAATACATCTCCCGATTCTCCACATCCAAAACACTTATAGATGCCCAGGTCTGGCGTTACGTGGAAAGAAGGCGTACGTTCGTCGTGAAAAGGACATAACCCTTTCCAACTGCGTCCGGATCGTTTGAGCTTGACGTAGTCTTCGACTACCTCAACGATATCCGAGGCACCGCGCACTTCCTCTTTTTTTTCATCGGGAATCATTACTGCCATAACTCAGAAATAATAATGGAATTTCCGGTCATTATCATCCTATATATCCAGAATTTAAAATTAGACTACACGAATTCTATTACTCCAAATCTACCTTGTTAATCCTTGGATAATACAAAATCAAAAACCATCTATCAGGTAATATTTGAAACTAAGATTCTGATTACTTCCCAAATTTCTAATTCCCTTCTGATATCTTTGCCAATTCACTATGATGTGGGTATATTCCGTCCGACACAACAGAACCGTTTAATTTAATAGAATAGTTCATGAGCGTACTTGTTGGTAACGATACTCGATTAGTAGTACAGGGAATTACGGGCAGCGAAGGTAGTTTCCATACTAAACAAATGATAGAATACGGCACAAATGTAGTTGCGGGAGTCACGCCTGGTAAAGGCGGCCAAGAACATCTGGGACTTCCGGTTTACAATACGGTTGCAGATGCTGTTGAAAAAGAACAGGCAAATACTTCTGTCATTTTTGTACCGCCGGCTTTTGCAGGCGATGCCATTTCCGAAGCCGCCTTTGCAGGGATTGAAGTCATTATCTGTATTACGGAAGGTATTCCCGTTAAAGATATGGTAGTTGCCAAACAAGTAGTGGAAAGCTACGGTGCTGCGCTTGTTGGGCCCAACTGCCCAGGAGTCATAACTCCGGGTGAAGCCAAAATAGGTATTATGCCCGGAAATATTTTTACATCCGGAAAAGTGGGACTCATTTCGAGATCCGGAACGCTTACCTATGAAGCGGTCGACCAATTGACCAAAGCCGGACTTGGACAAAGCACGGCTATCGGTATTGGCGGTGATCCTGTTATCGGAACTACCCATACTGACGCTGTTAAGCTTTTCCAGGACGATGATAATACGGAAGCAATTGTACTCATCGGCGAAATTGGAGGAACGGCTGAAGAAGAAGCCGCCGCTTATATCAAAGATAATGTTGATAAACCGGTCGTTGCCTTTATCGCGGGAAGTACAGCTCCTCCCGGCCGACGCATGGGACATGCCGGCGCCATTATTTCCGGAGGAGAAGGGGGTGCCGATGCGAAGAAAAAGGCACTGCGTGATGCGGGCGTAACCGTCGTTGATAGTCCTGCTGAAATTGGCAAAACGCTCAAAGAATTATTAGAAACAGTTTAGAATTAATTATCTCGTCCGGTCATAAATTGATCGGACGAGCTTTTCTTTGTGGCGGTTCTTTTTTAACACAAACTGTTACCAACAACAGTATTTGAAACTGTTCGAGGTTAAAAAGTTCCATAACGGAGCTATAATTGCTATGGCTTATCTTATCTTTGGACTGGCTATCGGTACATTTATAAGTGCCCTTATAGAAAAATACCACAAAACAGATAAAACCCAGTTAATACCGGCTTCCTACCTTTTTATTCTCAGTGGAATCTTCTTCTTGGTCTTCCTTTATATTGGATGGCCATTGATCGAACAGGTTTTTACCTAAATCCAAGGAAAATTCCTTATTGGAAGAAAGACTGTCTGCCTGTCCAATAACCGGCATATCGTAAGTAAACCCTTTGGGTTTGTAGTGCAATATTTTAGCGTCACTGTCTTTGGGATTATAGATAGGCATTTGATCCAAAGATGACCGATCCACATCACCGGAAATTTTTAGGGAGTCCCCCGCATTGTTTTGATAATTTTTAGCAGTTGGTTGAGCCTGTATATTCATCAAACCTACTATCAAAATGACCGGGAGTATTAAGATAAAACGTCTCATATTTTTTATAGCTTTAATTTTGAAGAATTTGCATATTTATCACCATGCAACCTCACCAAAATCCTAAAATACCTATTACCAAATCCTCAGGATCTGTATAGATAAAACTTTGTTGCAATCAGATTATTGTTTTTCTAACATTTTCGGAACTGCTATTCACCAGATAAGTGATCAGACAACGGCAAATACATCCACAGAAAACCAGATAATAAAATTCCAGTAATTTTATCCCATTACAATTTCTTCTATACTGTGGATATCATATTCAGGGGTTGCGCCACTTTTTTGTGCTACAAATGAACCTGCGGCATTCGCATACTTAAGGAGCTCCTTGCCTTTCTTCCCACACTGTACTCCATAGATCATTGTTGCCAAAAAAGCATCTCCTGCTCCAACACTATCCTTAGCATCGGTTTTATACCCTCTATGGTCAGACCAGCTCCCGTCTTCAAATAGCATTGCTCCCGCCGGCCCTTTCGTTATACAAATGAATGAACATTCAAATTTTTCAGCTAACGTTTCAACAATCTGACAAGAACTTCCCGATAAAGAAAACCACTTTTTAATTTGTTCCAGCTCGGCTTCGTTCATTTTAATGATATCAGCGGCGGCAAGAGAATCCCTGATAACGGTTCTATCTATATGAGGCGGACGTAAATTCAAATCTAAAATCTTCTTATCGGCATATTTCCACAGGTTTTGAATGGTATCCCGGCTTTGTTCATTACGTTGGGCCAGTGAGCCAAACACGATGCCCCAACTTTCCCTGACTGCTTGCTTTAGTGAAGGAGAGGGTTCTATAAAATCCCAGGCTACCGGTTCAATAATCGTATAGCTGGGTTCGCCATTAGAGGTTACTTCCACTTCAACAAAACCGGTTTCCGACTGGCCGTCGGTCTGAATATGGGCTGTGGACATGTCGTTTCGTTGGATGCGCCTCAGCGCCTCTTTCCCCAAACGATCGCCCCCGACCCTGCTACACATTTCGACTGAGATCCCTAGCTGATTAAGATGATAACAGACATTCAGCGGTGCGCCTCCGAGAAACAACCCTGATGGCAGGGCATCCCAAAGTATTTCTCCAATACACAGAATCTTCCGTTGTTGTTCGGCCATAGATTAAAAAAAATCAAAAATTTATATACTCAGGTTATCGTTATCCGGCTATCGCTCAGCAGCATGCTACGCTAGTTCCTCTTGCTTAAACTCGGCATCTTTGGGTAGCAGGATATCCTCCAACTCCTCAAGCGAACGATTTTTGGTTTCCGGCATCAGCAGCCAGACAAAAAGTAGCTGCAGCACCATCATCCCGGCAAAAAAAGCAAAGATCGTACCGCCGGAAAAAGCACTTAGCACGGTGGGTGTAACCAAGGTAATCAGTGCGGCAAATACCCAGTGGGTACCGGAACCCAGTGCCATCCCGTAATCGCGCACTTTGTTCGGAAATATTTCAGAGATAAATACCCAGATAACGGCTCCCTGTCCCACCGCATGCGAGGCAATAAAGGCGCAGACAAAGGCCACAACCAACCCTCCTT
Source organism: Fodinibius salicampi (assembly GCF_039545095.1). Taxonomy (NCBI): domain Bacteria; kingdom Pseudomonadati; phylum Balneolota; class Balneolia; order Balneolales; family Balneolaceae; genus Fodinibius; species Fodinibius salicampi. Next base: position 1,371,131 of record NZ_BAABRS010000001.1, read on the forward strand.
CAGCCCCGGTAAAAAACCCCCAGGAAACGCCGGAAAGCGAGATAATATATCCGAAAGAACCATAATACATGAGCTTCTTGCGTCCAATGCGATCAATCAGGTACATACCCAACAGCGTAAAGAGCAGGTTCACAATACCCAGTGGAATCGAGGCGCCTAACACATCCGAGGCCGCAATACCCGCCTGCTCAAAGATGCGCGGGGCATAATAAAGTACAAAATTAATGCCCGACAGTTGATTAAAGAACGCAATCAAAAATGCGAGCGCCATCAAAAAACTATATTTTCGAGAAAAGAATTTGGCGTCGGTAACCTTCTTGGTTGACTTCTTAATTTCTACCAATAATTCTTCAATATTAGCTCCTGGATTAAGTTGTTTCAATAATTTTCGAGCTCCTGAATCGTCTTTCTTTTTAAGTGCCAACCAACGCGGACTTTCCGGCACGCCAAGCACAAAGAAGGCGTAAATAGCGGCAGGAATGGCTTCCACGCCCAACATCCAGCGCCAGGCATATTCATCAAAGTACACCCCAATAAGGTAATTTGACAAGTAAGCCACCAAAATGCCCAGCACGATATTAAACTGGTAGGAAGCCACCAGTCGGCCGCGGTTTGCCGCCGGAGTAATCTCAGAAATATAGATCGGGGCCGCCACCGACGAGGCCCCCACCCCTAATCCTCCGATAAAGCGCGCAAAAGAAAAGAGATAGGGATCGAGTGCCAAGGCGGATCCCAAGGCCGAAAGCAGATACAATACGCCAATAGCAAAGAGCGTCTTTTTGCGGCCGAACCTATCGCAGGGAATCCCCCCAAACAGCGCACCAACGACCGTTCCCCAGAGAGCCATCGACATAATAAAGGTGCCATGAAAGAGATCACTGGTATTCCATATTTCCTGAATTGGTCTATCGGCCCCGGATATGACAATGGTATCAAAACCAAATAAAAATCCCGCCAGTGACGCCACAATGGCCGACAATAATATAGATCTCGTTTTTATCATGATATTTTAGTTAAAATTACTGGGATTCTCTACCGTTTAACACGATTTAATACCAATCCCGGAGATTCCTACTTAGACAAGTAATACTATTCTTAAATCGATATCAAAATATCCCATTCCTTTTAACGGATTTTAGTTTACACATCATCCCAAAACTTTATTCTATAACTAAAAAATACATATCAACAATAAATCGTAATTATTTTTTACATACAATTGTTTGGCAAGATTTTTTTAAAACCCTAATTTAAGATTAACCTAAAAAGAACGTCTGTAATGCAAGGGAAGTTTAAGACATATTTCAGTCTTTTCCTGCTGGTGCTCATGAGCATCGGCCTGACTATCTCCACCCTTCATTCCCATCACCACCTGGAATGGAGCCATTCGTCAGACTTTGTTGATACAGGACATTGTCTTACAGAAGATACTACCGTATGTCCCATATCCGGGTATATCTTTGAAACAGATGTACTTTCCGCTTCCTTTTTTGGGGAAGCTTTTTTCAAATCTAAAGAGATTATTACAGACCACCAGTTTTTTATAGATGACTATTCTACCTCGGTAAATCGAGGACGCTCCCCTCCTGCTCTAATATAGATTCCCATATATATTATTTCATTCTATTAATCCGCATCCATTTCAACACGTTGTGGAATTCTTATCTAATATTAAATATTTAGAGCGATGAATACTATCAATTTACGATCTGTCTGTACACTCTTTATAACTACACTATTTACCACATTTATCATTATAGGTTGCAGCAACCCGGCAAACTCCAATGGAGATGACCATCATTCACATCCGGAAGGAGCAGTCCTCCAAATGAATGGTGAAGAAATTATTCGTATCGAAGAGGGAGAAATTGTCTCAGGTAATTCCAGTCTTGAAATTGAAAACGGAGATGAAACTCCACTCATTACGATCTACTTTTTGGATCATGATGGCGAAACGTTCCATCCTGAAGAGGATCATTTCTCTTTGAACTGGGACCAAATTGATACCTCTGTTGCAGTGATTGAACAACATGAAGAAGACGGCAAATGGAGCTTCCACCTTGTTGGACAGAGTCCGGGCGAAACCGAAGTTCGCTTCCGCCTGTGGCACGAAGATGAAAATCACTCTGATTTTGACACCCCTCCTATTCCTGTCACCGTCAATTAAAAATTCCGGTGGATGGGGACTTTGCCTCATCCACCTTCTCTAAAAGAATATCCTTATGCGATACCTTACTCTTTTACTCATATTCTGTTTATATGGAATATTTCCAGCTGAATTATATGGTCAAACAACTAATAAAGGAGAACTTTCGGGCCAAACAATAGATCGTAACTCAGAAGAACCACTCGGCTATGTTTATCTCCATTTGGAAGAATTAAACCGTACGGTTACCGCTCATTCCGATGGCTCTTTTTCTTTCCAAAATATTTCTCCCGGGTCCTATACCCTGTCGGCTACTCGCATTGGATACCAGGCCGTATCCCAGACTATTACCATTGAAGCTAATGAAACTACAGAAATCACGGTATCACTAAAACCCTCTGCCCTCAGCTCGGAAGCAATTGAAGTAGTAGGAGCTGCCGAGCAGTCCTCTGCTGGCAACCTTGAACATGCTTCAAAAACCATACAGGGAACAGATCTTCGCCAAAATTTAGGTACTACTCTTTCTGCAACTATGGATGATCTGCCGGGTATCAATTCTCGATCCATGGGATCGGCACCTGCCCGACCGGTCATCCGGGGACTGGGTGGTGAACGTGTACTTATCCTGCAGGATGGGGAACGTACGGGTGATGTATCATCACAATCGGCTGACCATGCTGTTACAGTAGATCCTATGGCTGCCGAAGAAATTGAACTTGCCCGTGGCCCCGCAGCTCTTGAATATGGTGCAAATGCGATCGGGGGGGTGGTTAATGTTGTTCGAAATCAAATTTCCTCATCTCTGCCCGACCATTTCCACGGCACAGCCAGCCTGCAGGGAAAGTCTGTCAATACAGGAACTGTAGCAGCTCTGAATGTCGGAGGACCAATTGGCAGTGATCTTGCTCTAAAAATTGATGGGAATCTACGTTCTGCTCGTAACCTTAAAACGCCCGAAGGAACACTCACTAACTCTGATATCTTTTCTACTAATAATTCAATAGGAATCAGCTACTTACGACCTTGGGGCTATGCCGGGCTTGCGGGAAGTATGTATTTGAATAACTATGGTATCCCCCCTGACCCAAATGGTGGACATGAACATGGCGTTGATATTGAAATCGAAAAATATCAGACAGAAGGAAAAACAAAAATAGCTCTTGATAACGAAACATTTAAGTCTATAAAAGTTACCTTCTCTCATAAAAGCTACTACCATAAAGAAATTGAAAATAGTGGAGCGATAGGAACTGAATATGGTGTTCTTACTACGAATAGCAAGATTATAACCCAACACCAAAGCTGGGGATTTCTCGATGAGGGGACAATAGGTTTTTGGGGAGAAACCAAAAATTATGCCGTCAACGGTACACAGACGCCAGATTCTGATGCTCATAGTTTGGCCGGTTTTGTTGTAGAGGAAAAAGATATTGGAGCTCTTCACCTTGAAGCGGGTATTCGTTTCGAACTAACTCAATCCATACCGGAGGAAGAATACAGCGCATCTATTGGAGAGATACGTGAACGCACTTTTTCCGGCCTTTCTACTTCAGCTTCCGTTATATATGATTTGGGACATGGTTTCTTTTCCGGAGCTACATTTATGCACTCTTTTAGGGCGCCCTCCCAGGAAGAACTCTATTCCGAAGGGCCGCACCTGGCTTCCTACTCTTATGAGGTTGGCAATCCGGACCTAAATCCCGAACGAGGATTGGGTAAGGAACTATTTATCCGTCACAAAACAACTTCATCCACCGCAGAAATAGGTGTATATCATAATTCTTTTAACAGCTATATCTATCCGCGTAACACGGGAGAGCCCAGCTCACGATTTCCTTCGTTAAATGTATATCAGTTTACAGGTGTGGATGCCTTATTTCAAGGAGTTGAAACCTCCTATCAGATCGAGTTTCTTAACAATTGGGTAATGTCGGGATCTCTCAGCTATACCCATGCTAAACGCAAAGCAGTGAATGAAGGATGGCAGCCGCTACCACAGATTCCTCCTCTACAGGGTAACATCGGTCTGAAATATACCGTCGGAGGTTTCCAATTAGGAGGAAAAACCACAATTGCTGCCCGGCAAGACAGAACTGGTGAATTTGAAGGCCCCACAGATGGCTATACAGTATTTAATTTGTTCGGGCAATACAGATTTGAATCCAGTGGCTTCCTTCATACCGTATCACTGAATGGTGAAAATCTCTTCAATAGAACTTACCGCAACCATTTATCGCGCATCAAAGACTTAATGCCCGAACCCGGTAGAAATATCTCACTACTCTACCGAATCTATTTTTAATACTGAAAAATATTTCTTCCAAAAATAAAATCCCGGGACTATCAATCCCGGGATTTTTTTGCTTCAGGGCTCAGTTATGTTAGGGTTACAAGAGAAAAACTCTTTAAAAAGGGTGCATTTAGCTCCCCCTTCTATATAACAAGAGTGATAAGCGACCAAAATGTTACAAAAAAGTTTTATTTTTTTTGAAGTTGTATACCATTGCCTCAAAATGTGTATTTTATTACCTCTAATAACCTTTCAAGAATATCTTTTTATATGATATCAAATAGTCTTTCCCTATCAGGCATTTCCCTCCGAACAACATGCCTATTTCTTGCACTAATTATTCTCGGCGGATGTTCAACGATCCAGGAAATCACTAATAGTATTCAGAAACCAAAAGTATCGGTAGCTAATGTTCGAGTCACTGATTTTAACTTCAGCCAGATGGAATTGACCTATGTTATCAAGGTAGAGAATCCCAATGCAGTGGCTGTGGAAATGATAGGTTACGACTATAATCTGGATATTAACGAACATCCTTTTATTAATGGCGACCAATCTAAAACGATGACCATTGAAGCATCGGGAGAAAGTATCTTTGAAGTGCCCATGACGCTGAACTTTCCGGATTTATATAGGACCGCTTCGGAGTTGGTAAATGAAGATGAGAGTTCTTACCAGTTTCTAAGTCATTTACGGTTCGACCTTCCCATAATTGGCACGACGGGAATCCCGGTCAAAAAGTCCGGGAATATACCCCTGCTTAAATTGCCAAAGCTTAGTATGCAAAGTATAGAAGTCAATAACCTTAACCTATCCAGTGCGGATCTTACCCTTAAACTTGGATTTAATAATCCCAATGGATTTGGAATGGATATCGGCCAGCTCAATTATGATCTCATAGTTAATGGAAGCCAGTGGGCAGACGGGACGGCGTTGCAGGATGTTAAAGTCAAAGAGAATGGGTTAACCGAACTCGAAATTCCTATATCACTGAACGTTACGCAAATTGGTACTTCGGCCTATCAAATACTTACGGGATCAGAAAATCTGGATTATCAATTCCAGGGGAACTTTCAATTCAATGTAGGCCACGAGTTGCTGGGCAGTACTAACTTTGATTTCAACCGTTCAGGGAAAATACCCGTTAACAGATAAAAATAAATATCAATAGAGACGACATTATTTTACAGACGGACATGGAACAGATTCACCATTACGATATAGAACATGAATTAGGTGCAGGGCAACACGGAACGGTTTATTATGCCACCGACACCCGGCTTAAGCGGCCAGTAGTTATTAAGATTGTACACCCGAAACGGGCAAAGGAAAAGCATATACGAGAACGAATTTTAGAAGAAGCGCGAATTGCCTCCGCCATTCAACATCCTAATGTAAGTGCTATCTATGAAGTAGGAGAATTTGATAAGCGTCCCTACATCGTAATGCAATACGTACCGGGACGCACCCTTAAAGAATTACTGGAAGGAGGTCCTTTGAACCTCCAGTTTGCTTTGTCAATAAGCATTCAAATTTCCGATGGACTGGCGGAAGCTCATAAGCTTGATATTCTCCATCGGGATCTCAAACCAGCCAATATTATGGTTACTGACGGGGGACTAGTCAAGATTCTCGACTTTGGACTTGCCAAGCGGCTCGGCACCACCGAGGTTATTGCACATGAAGAGAATTCCCCTAATTTTAAAAATGGAGATCAGGAACAATTATCCTCTCGTTTTGGGACAACCGCCTATATGGCCCCCGAACAGTTTATCACCCTGCGTAGCAGTAAACAATCAGATATCTTTTCACTGGGGATTATACTATATGAAATTATTACCGGGGAACACCCTTTTCTGGTTGGTGACCGTAATGATGAGATGCTCATCGTCCAATCTATACGCTCAAGGAAACCGGCTCCTCCCCAAGAACATCGACCGGAGATTCCGGATACGTTAAATAATCTCATTATGCAAGCCATTGACAAACAACCTACCAATCGGTTTGAGTCAGTCGCAGCCCTCCATGAAGGACTTAAAACACTTATGAAAAGCATGGAGTTTGAGAAGGGAATGATTCCGGGTGAAAGCTCTGCTTTGCTTCCCTCGCCTTCTTCTCCTCGAACAAAAAGTTCAAAAAGCGGAGATAAGAAAAATACGGGCTTTTTTTCTATGCTTACAGAATTTTTCCTTCAAAAAGATCGCAAGGAAGTTTCCGAGAATTCTATTGCGGTCTTACCCTTTAAACAGGTAAAAGAAAACGGACATACCCGTTATTTTGGATTGGCGATGGCCGATGCCATAGCAACACGACTATCCCAAAATTCCTCCGTAGTAATTCGTCCACCGGGTACCTTCCTTTCCCTTTCAGATCAAACTGTTGATGAAATTGAAGCAGGACACAAACTTCAGACTGAATATGTATTAACCGGCTCATTTTTCAGTGATGATGATGGGTTTACCCTTAACTGGCAACTCCTGGAGGTAAACTCACAGAGCATAAAAGCCGGAGATACCATCTCTGTTCCCTCTTTTGATCTGGTAAAAGTGCAAAGTGAGATAACAGATGCGGTATTTGATACGCTCTTTAGTCTTGGCAAACTGGAAAAAAATCATAAGAAAACTTCGCTCGATAATCTTCCTATTGATTTGTCGGAACAATACTTGGAAGCACAGGCACTATTATCTCGCTTTTTATGGGGATCCAATAATCCCAAAGACCTAAAGGAAGGCAAAGAAAAATTTGAAGAAGTTCTCGACCAAGCCCCTAATTTTGCGGCAGCTCATGCCGGACTCGGCAGAACCCATCTGAATTATGTGACTAATGGCTTTGGCGGTCCAACTCATTTTATGAAGGCCCAGCGCCATCTTGAAAAAGCTCTTGAGCTGGATCCGGATAATGTGGAAGCCAAACTTCAACGCGCGTATACCTATTTATGGAGAGGGGAAAAAGAGCAAGCCCGCCGCGATATTCAGTACCTGCTTAACCATCATAGCAATAACTCTGAAGTTCTTTTAGGAGCCGGTATCATTATCCAACTGGAGGGACTTCACCGGGAAGCTCTTCGCCTGCTGGGGATGGCCCTGCAAGATAACCCAGCTGCCGCTACACAGATATACAATCGCCGGGCCCGCTTAAACCACTATCTGGGGCAGATGGATCTGGCCTGGCTGGAAGTCAATAAGGGACTTACGCTCGAGCCGGACCATTCATTGCTGCGCACTACGGAAGGATATCTTTATTTCCGGGAAGGAGCGTATGAAAAAGCAATTCCTATATTGGAATCTGTTATTGAAAATGAACCTAACAGGCGGGTTACTTATCCAACATTGGCAATGTGTTATGTTCGGAACGGGCAGCGTGAAAAAGCGTCTGAGCTGATCACTGATGAACTGCTCAGCATCGCCTCAACAGATTGTGAAATGGCACACCGGCTGGCCACTTATTGTGTAGTGGATGGAAATACTTCCGAAGCACTGCACTGGCTTCGTAAGGCGATTTACCTAGGCTATGAGAACTATCCCTGGATTGCCGAAAACCCTGCCTGGGAGACCCTTCACGATAATGAAGAATTTAATGATATTCGCTCTGATCTGGAACGCGTTTACAAGCGTAACCGGGAGCACTGGGAAAAATTTCTGGCCAAATTCTGGTCATAATATCAAGTTATTGCAAATCCATACTTTCAATAGGTAATAAAATTCCTTTTTTTCCCGTTGCCCGTATGTATAAAGATAAAAACTTAATTCATGAAAAGTATCTCGATGACTCATACTCTTAAATATATATCGTCCTTAATCTTAGTAATTACCCTTGTTAGCTGCCAAAGTGATGACTCTGCTGATCAAACGGCCCAGCAACAAGCCTCACAACAGCAACAATCACAACAAATGCCCGGCCAAATGGGACAGCAGCAGGCTGCTCCGGATGTAGACCTTTCAGAAGAAGAGGCTGAAACCTTTGCCGATGCTATCATTGCCGCTCAAAAAGTCCAGGCAGGTGCTCAACAAGAATTGGTCTCTATTATTGAAGACGAGGGGCTTGATATCCAAACCTATCAAAAAATTGCCCAAGCTTCCCAACAGGGACAAGAACCAGCAGACAGCGTTATTGAAGATGGAGATATGGATAAGTTTGATAGCGCAAATGAATCTATTAAAGAAGCCCAGCAAGGAATCCAATCGGATGTAGCCGATGCTGTTGAAGAAGCAGGAATGGAGATGGAACGGTTCCAGGAAATTAATCGGGCCGTCCAACAAGATCCCGAACTTCAGAAGCAAATACGACAAAAACTGCAGGAGAAGATGGGTGGCATGCAACAACAGCCTCAACAACAACCTTCCAATCAATAAATCATCCTTTTGATTGTTCTTTTCAGGCCCGCTTCTATTTAGGAGCGGGCTTTTTATTTTCAAATACTTTTTCTAGATAGAAATTCAGTCCCGGTTAATCATTACTGTAATTAAAAATGAAATATCACTATCACTCTCCTATCGGTTGGCTCGAGCTGGTTATTTCCAACCAGGTTCTGACTGCTATTCGGTATCTCGACAATAAACCGGATCCATTACAGACGCCTAAGCATTCCGTTTTTGAACAAGCTGCCAATCAGCTTACCAGGTACTTTAATAAGAAGGATAAGCATTTTACCATGCCTATAAGTACCCAGGGAACAGCGTTTCAAAAAACTGTTTGGGAAGAACTTCAAAATATTCCCTTCGGTACCACCATTACCTATGGAGAGCTCGCAAAACGCCTGGGAGATCCCAATAAAGTACGGGCAGTAGGAAGAGCAAATGGGAAAAATCCTATCCCTATTATCATCCCCTGTCACCGGGTTATCGGTTCTGACAAAAAATTGATTGGCTACGCCGGGGGTATCGAGCGTAAACGGTTTCTGCTCGAACATGAAGGGGCTATTTTACTATAACTAAAAAATCTTCGCTATTCTCCCCTGTCGCAGGTTTATTATATTAGAGCTTCCAGGATAATAGAAAATAATATCTGTATGAGTAATCCTATAAAATTAATTTCTACTTTTCTTCTTCTAATGCTGGGATTTTCTGCTATAGCATATGCCCAAGTACAGGAAGCCCCAGATCGAACGATGGGTGAAGGGCCTTTTGATCGCCTGATCATACGCGGTGCCATTTTGGTTGACGGTACAGGCTCACCACCACGCGGTCCTGTGGATGTTGTTGTGGAAGAAAACAAAATAACTTCCGTTCAATCTGTTGGATACCCCGGGGTTTCTATTAATGAACAGCAACGCCCAGAAGCAGATACCGATACCTATGAAATTGATGCGGAAGGGATGTATCTGTTGCCCGGCTTTATTGATATGCATGCCCACACGGGAGGATCAGCCCAGTGCACCCCGGCAGAATATGTCTATAAACTCTGGATGGCTCATGGTATTACTACTGTTCGCGAGCCCGGTTCTTTTAATGGGATGGATTGGACACTCCGCCAGCAGAAACGGAGTCAAAATAATGAAATAACGGCGCCGCGCATTTTCCCCTATATCGGTTTTGGGATGGGACACGAAGGTGAGATCACTTCTCCGGATGAAGCCCGGCAATGGGTTCGGACCATTGCAGATGCCGGGGCCGAAGGCATTAAGTTTTTTGGGGCACCAAAGCCAGTTTATGCTGCCGCTATCGACGAAGCCAACAAACTGGGTTTGGGAACCATGACTCACCATGCGCAAACACGTGTTGTCTATAATAACGCCCTGGAATCGGCCCGGCTTGGATTGACAAGCATCACCCATTGGTACGGCATTCCCGAGGCCTTATTTACGGATCAAACTATTCAGGATTATCCTGCAGAGTACAACTATAATAACGAGCAACACCGTTTCGAAGAAGCCGGCAAGCTATGGAAACAAGCCGCAGAGCCCCATAGCGAGCATTGGAATAAAGTGCTGGATGAAATGCTAGAGCTTGACATTACCCTCAATCCTACATTTACAATCTATGAAGCCAGCCGCGATCTCAGTGTCCAGCGCCGCGCTGAATGGCACGAAAAATACACCCTGCCCTCCCTTTGGGAATTTTATAAGCCCAATCGCAGATCTCACGGCTCATACTGGATTAACTGGGGTACTGAACAAGAAGTAAATTGGAAAGAGAACTACCAGCTCTGGTTTGAATTCGTTAATGAATTTAAAAACCGTGGAGGGAGAGTTACACTGGGATCGGATGCCGGTTATATTTACAAATTGTACGGCTTTGGCTATATACAGGAAATGGAGCTTTTCCGGGAGGCTGGTTTTCATCCCCTGGAAATTTTTCAATCGGCTTCTCTTAAGGCTGCAGAGGTGCTAAACATGGATGATCAACTGGGTACCATCGAAGTTGGCAAACTCGCCGACATGGTGTTAGTCGATGCCAACCCACTTAAAAATTTAAAAGTACTATATGGTACCGGTGCTATTCAAGTAGATGAAGACAATAAGCCCACCCGCATAGGTGGAATTAAATATACCATTAAGGACGGGATTGTTTTTGACGCCCAAAAAATGTTGCAGGATGTAGCTGAAACAGTGAAAGAGGCCAAAGCGGAAAAGGACTATGAAATCACTCAACCCGGACTGGATTATTAAATCTCTTTTCCCAATTTCGTTCCTTTTTTGGAAGTAATCTTATATCAAGGAACTGCTTGATCCTTTTACTTCCTGCTTATCAAAGGAGAAAGAAAGATCAAGTCCGTTTTCATTATTGATATTAAGATCAGCATGTAACTGTTCTATCAGGGTATCAATGATAGTAAATCCCAGAGACTCATTTTTTTTCTCTACAAAATCGGCGTCAAGCCCCCGGCCATTATCCTTTACTCTTACATGAATAATATTGTCGCGCTGTTTTATGGAAATTAATATTCTTCCTTCTTTCCGGCCTTTAAAGGCATGCTCATATGCATTGGAGATAACTTCATTAAGGATTAGCGCACATGGCACGGCCTGATTCACATTTAATGCAAAACTATTATAGTCCAGTTGAAGATCAATTTCTTCTCCATTAATCGTCATCTGCTTAATATTTTCGATCAGTTCTTTAATGTAAGGACCGAAACTTATCTTGGAAAGCGAACTGGATTCATACAACTTCTCGTGTATGAGAGCCATTGTCTGTATCCGTTTTTCACTATCGGTAAGTAGCTTTATAACTTCTTTGTTATCCGTATTGAATGACTGTAATTGCAGCATACCGGATACCACTGCTAAATTATTTTTAACACGGTGATGGATTTCCTGCAGCAGCGTTTCTTTTTCTTTCAACGATTCTTTCAGCTCAATTTCAGACTTAACCCGTTCCGTAACATCCTGGGCGACAAGCTGCAATCCTACTTGCCCATCGTCTAATTTAATAGGTACACCCTGTGATTCTAAATACAGCTCTGTCCCGTTATTAACGGTTATCTTATATGTATGGATTTCTTTCTCTTTTCCATTAATAACATCTTTTATCCATTTTTGAGCCAGCTTCCGCTCCTTCTCATCCAAAGTAATCAGATCAAAATAATTTTTCCCAATTAACTCATAGGGAGTTTTAAATCCAAGTATAGCAGCTCCCGATTGGTTGATATATTTAATATTACCCTCAGGATCTAAAAGCTGAATCAGGTTTGGATCATTTTGCACCAGGGTTTCCCAACGTTGTTGACTTTCTTGCAATTTTTCTCGGGCAAGAATTCGATCAATTTGTGAAGTGAGGGTCTGTACAATGCTGTCAAGCAACTGGCGCTCTTCTTTAAGGAAAGGATCTTCTTTAGAAATAGTCCCGGTATCAGTATAAACTAGTTGTATTTTAAGGGGTTTACCTTCAATGCGAGTACTTTCAGCGGACAACTCCCAATCTGTTTCCCGAAAGTTATCCGTTATAAAGGTATTTCCATCAAATGTAATAGCAGCTTCAGTAAGATCTGGATACTGCAAGCCCTGGGGCAAATATTCTACCGCTTTAGCGAGAAGCTCTGAAGCATTCGCATAGTCTTGCTCAGAAAGATTCGAAATACTATACAGGCATCGTTGCTCCTTTATTCGTTCATTTAATTTCTGAAGGGTCTGTTTCCGATCGGTAATATCCGTAGAAATTCCGCATAAACAGTTTTCAAATCCCGGGACCCCTTTCAGAGGATACTTTATAGTGTGATAATGCCTTATTCCATCTCCTATGGGCAGCTGTTCCTCCACTTCTATGGTTTGTCCCTTCTCCAGAACCTTTTTGTCATTTCCTCTAACATTTTTGTGAAGTTCATCACCAAATAACTGCTTATCCGTTTTACCAATTATTTGATGCCCTTCTAAACCAAAAAGCTCTTTATAACTATTATTCACCAAACGCATCCGCCCTTCGGAATCTTTAACATATATAATCGCTTCGGTCTGATTTATAATCGCATCCAGTAAGAGCCGTTGCTGCTCTAATTCATATTCAGCTTCCTTAATTTCAGAAAGATTCATGCAGGTACCAACGATAAATTCTTCCCCTCCCTTTGTAAATCTCTTGGCCGTAATATAGTACGGGATAAGTGCTCCCTCTTTGGTTTTCAGTTCAACTTCCGCATCGGCATGACCGGTTTCAAATGCTTGAGCAATTTTAGATTTTACCAGATCATGATCTTCTTGCTGGTAAAAATCGAGGGGATCCATTTGTGCTATTTCCTCACCGGAATACCCGAGTTCCTGTGCAAAGTTGTCATTCCACCTTATATAATTTCCTTCTTTATCAACCACGTAAAACAGACCCGGCAGACTTCCGATGGCTGTATTCGTAAATGCCTTCTCCTCTTCCAGTTTTTGCTCATATCTTTTGCGGTCTGAAATATCGCGAGTACTGGCCTGAATTTCTATCAAATCTCCATTTTCATCAAAAATGGGCCGCATAACAGATTCCGTCCATTTATACGTCCCTAGCTTCGTACCCTTTCTAAAAACCCAGCGCTGTATTTCTCCCCGTTCCTGAAAATCCATTGCCTTCCCCTCCAATCGACTTCGATCTTCGGGATGCATATTATCGAATCCATTGTGTCCGACCAATTCTTCAGGCTCATACCCGATTAATTCTTTACTTGATTGTGATACATACTTGTACGTGCCGTCCGGTGCATGACGGGAAATCATATCTGTAGAGTTCTCAGCCAGCAACTGAAACTTCTCTTTTTCTGTTTTCAGCTGTTCGTTCTTTTTGGCAAGCTCTTTATTCTTTTGCTCCAGTTTAAGGGAATAAGAACGTTGCTTGAGTAGAATTTTAATGCGCGTTTTTAGCTGCTGTGGGGTAATGGGGGTATATACAACATCATCTACAAACTCCCATATAGTCTCGTTTTGCCGGGTTGCCTGTCTATTTGCGGAAAGCAACAAAAATGGCAGAAACAACGGAGCCGTTTCTTCTTTACATTTATGAAAAAGTTCCTCGTTTTCCGAAAATGAAATCTCATCCATAATACAGAGATCAAAATCAATATCTGCTGTATTATTGAATCCAATTTTAAAATTCAGGGAATCCGGGATGCACTGCTGTATTAGTTGAATACCATCAGGATCCTTTACTGATATAAGGATTGTTGCCCTATGATCGTCCGACAATAATAGCGAATTCGAATCCATTTCTATTTCGGATTTTTTCATTACAGTCTGATCACAGTATTTTGTTTAGAACTGAGTATCTCACTTAGCCGTCAATTAGTTATTATAAAAATGCCACACATATATTTATCTCGCTTAGCCAGCCCTTCTATATAATATCAATTGCAGATATTACCGTAAATGTACCGCAATTACATCTAACCCTTACCAATAAAAATTAGCTAAAAAATTTATGAGATGGCCAATGCCCCAAAAGCTTTATTAACATTTTTTAAGATAAGCAATTGTTTTCTACGTAGAAAGACGTAAAACACCTATTTTTCAATACGTATTTTAACTTATCTATGCTTGCTTTTAATAAGTGAGACTGAATTCTCTGTAAAAAATTATCATTCTCCAGCATCTTCCATTAAATTCCTCCAACTTTTCATAAGACATTAAATAACAAATCTATGAACCGACGCGTACAAAAAAAGGCCAAAGAGCTCCATGTAGATAAGATTCAGCGGCATATTTTTCTCTGTGCAGACCAGACAAAACCGAAATGCTGCAAAAAGGAAATCGGTCTAGAGGCATGGGCATTTCTAAAAAAAAGACTTAGTGAATTAAATCTCGATGGTGCCGGGGGAATTTACAGGACCAAAGCCAATTGTTTGCGTATCTGTAAAAAAGGACCGGTTGCGGTGGTTTATCCGGAGGGTATTTGGTACCATTCCTGTACGCCCAATGTGCTGGAACGGATCATCCAGGAACATCTCATCCAAGGGAACCCTGTTAAGGAATACATGTTTGCAGAACAGCCGCTGCAATAAAGTTTTTTAATTAAAAACTTTAATAGAACGAGCTAACATAGCCTCTTTTTTATTATAGATAACAGGACTTTCAACCATCAGTGTTACAAAACTGCTTCCATCCGATGTTCTGGGGATAAATAAGTGTTTCCGAAGCTCTGGTTCCAAATCATCCTGAAAATCTGTCGGAATATCTTCTCCAATAAAATCGTCATGAAAGAGATATCTAAATTGAATTTTGGAATATCCGTAGGCGTTAATGGCAGCGTTATTTACTTCCAATATTCGTTTATTCGATCTTGCATAAATCCACATTGGAATCGGATTAAACCAAAAAAAAGTGTCTGACAAGTTCTCGTTATAAAAGTTTTTCTTTTCCATCATAATACGCCAAATTAATGTTAAACTAACGTGCTTGAAGAGCCTTTGACTTCTTGCTTTTCAAAAGAAATTGCAAACGAAAAGCCGTCATCGTTTTTCATCTCTTTATCAGCTTCAAGCTGGGTTATTAACGTATCGATAATAGCAAAACCCATAGAGTTATTTTTCTTTTCACTAAAATCATCGGGAAGACCCGAACCGTTATCTTTTATTCTTATTAAAATGGTATTGTCCTGTTCTTCCAGTGAAACACTTATACAACCATTTTTTTTGTCACTAAAAGCATGCTCAAATGCATTGGAAACGACTTCATTGATCATCAGGGCACAAGGCACCGCTTGGTTCACATTCAGATTAAAAGAGTCAAACTCAAGATTAAGCTCAATATCTTCTGAATTGACCGATACCTGTCTGACATTATCAAGCAAATCTTTAACATAAGATCCGAACTCAATTTGTGAAAGCGACTGAGACTGATACAGCTTTTCATGTATCAGAGCCATGGTTTTAATACGATTTTTACTGGCACTCAATAACCTTTTAACTTCTTTATTTTCGGTACTAAGCGTCTGCAGCTCCATCATGCCCGATACTACGGCCAGGTTATTTTTAACACGATGATGAATTTCCTGCAAAAGCGTTTCTTTCTCAGAAAGCGACACTTTAAGCTGCTGTTCGTATTTTATGCGATCAGTAACATCGGTAGAAATTCCGCAGAGGCAATTTTCAAATCCGTAGATCTCCTTCAATGGGTATTTAATCGTATGATATACCCTTGTTTCATATTTATTGATTGGAAGTTCTTCCTGAAGCTCAACCATTTCATCAGTTTCAAATACAATACTATCATACGGCTCCACTTTTTCGGCAAATGTTTGTCCGTGCACCTCCTCGGATGTTTTTCCAATAACCTCCTCCCTACTCAAATCAAAAATGCGTAAGTAACTTTCATTGACAAGTTGGTATTTCCGGTCTTTATCTTTTACATAAACAAGAGACTTTGTTTGGTTAATCACAGCATCCAGCAACTGACGCTGTTGCTCAAGTTCATACTGCGCTTCCTTTATGGCAGATAAATTCATACAAAAACCAACAATGTAATCTTTATCTCCCCTGCTAAAACTTTTTGCCTTTACATAATAGGGAATTAGCTCGCCGCTCTTAGCTAGCATTTGCATCTCTGCTTCTGCACTACCCGTTATAGAAGCCTCAATAAGTTTAGAAATTGCAAATTCCCGATCCTCTTTGTGATAGAATTCCAGCGGATGCATTTGCTCTACTTCTTCATCAGAATATCCCAACTCCCGATCTATATTATTCCATTTTACAATATTAAGATCCTCGTCAATCAAATAGAAGAGTTCGGGTAAGCTCTGGATTGATTTATCAATAAACTCTTTCTCTTCCCTGAGCTTTTTCTCAAAATCTTTTCGTTCTGATATGTCTCGCGTACTGGCCTGAATTTCTATTATTTTTCCTGTCTCCTTATCGCCAATAGGTCTCATTACAGATTCAACCCACTTATAATCGCTCTCCTTTGTTTTTTTCCGAAATTCCCATCGCTCTATCTTATTATCTTCAAAGCTCCTGACTTCCTCCCGTAATCGTTCGCTGTCTTCGGGATGCATGTTATCTAATGCATTTTGCCCCATCAGCTCTTCCGGGGTATAGCCTGTCAACTCTTTTGAGGCAGGTGAAACATACAGGTAGGTCCCATCAGGAGTATGACGAGAAATCATATCCGTAGAATTCTCAGTAATCAACTGGTACTTGCGCTTCTCCTCGGCCAGTTCTCTATTTTTTTCTTCCAGTTTCAGAGAGTATTCACGCTGTTTTAACAGAAGGCTAATACGCGATTGCAACAGCTTTGGGGATGCGGGAATATACACCACATCGTCAGCCAACTCTAGCATGGTAGCATTGTTTCTGATTGCCTTCTTATTGGGTGACAATAGTAAGAAAGGCAAAAAGATCGGCGCAGCCGTATCTTTTAGCTCCTGCAACGACTGCTTATTGGCCTCAAACGATGGATGATCCATGATACAAAGATCAAAATCCCGATTGGCTATACCATTACTACTGGTTTCTATAGCCATAGAGTCGGGCAGAAACTGCTTTATCAGTTTCAAATCCTGAGTATTATGGACCGATAACAAAAGCACCGGCTGGCCTTCGGTACTCAATTCCGGGTAATTATATGTCGAGCCCATAGTATCCATGATAATCACTCCGTAAAGACCTACTTGTCAACTTCTGGCGTACCAGATAAAATTCCACGCATATTTTCCAGTTTATCTCCAACCTTGATACCTTCGGAGGTAATTTGAAATTCACGAATTGATTTTTCAAAATCACTTAACCGTTTCTTTAGCACGCCGACGGCTTTTCTTAGTTGTCCACTTACTTCCAGGTATCGCAGAAAGATGATATTGTCAGCTAGATAGCTTGCATTCATATTCGTAGTCGAAAATCCGCCTGTCACATTTTTTGTCTCATTCAACAAAAGCGTAGTAACACCCATATTCTGCAAGTACACAGTGAGCGCATGCAACCGTTCCAGGGTATTTTTACCGCGCACCGCCATATTATATCCCCCTACAGCATCGATCATAACAATTGAAGTGCCATTTTCCTCCACATCCCTACGGATGATTTTCGCAAATTCATCCGGGGAATAGGAAAGTGGTTCTACCGACATAATATTAAGAAACCCCGCCTCAAGCATCTTTCGAATAGGAGTGTTAATCATTTCGGAACGCTGTATAATCAGCTCTTTCGATTCTTCGAAGGTATATACGGCAGAACGTTCATTACGCGAAGCGGCTTCTTTAATAAACTGTAGTCCAAGGTTGGTCTTTCCAACTCCCGTCGGACCAACAATCAGGCTGGTTGTTCCTTTTTCAATACCGCCGTTAAGCAGCTTGTCAACCCCCTCCACGCCTGAGGATAGTACCCCTTTTGCGTAAGTTCGGCTATAATTATTGGGACGCAACCGCGGATAAATAACGATTCCATCTCCTGTTATTTTGAAAGCATGTTCCCCACTCAAATAATCAGACCCCCTGAATTTCGTGACGCTTAGGGTTCTCCAATCAGATTTATTATCCAGCTTTATAATACCGTCAACCCAAAAGGCGGCGTCGTCCCCATTACCACCATTACTACCCAGCGATTCAGAGGTCATCATCAGCGTGGCACCGCGTTTGGTAACATAATTTACCAGCGACAGGGTCAGTTTCCGCATTTGATAGGGATCCTGATTCAATAATCGCAACATCGTAAAGGAATCAAATAGGATGCGACTGGGGGAAAGTTCATCTACCGCCTTTGTCACAGCTTTCATAATCGGCCCCTGCTCCACATCCGCAGAAGAAAACACGCTGTACTGCTCATTATTTTCACTTAGGTCATCACTCGGGCTTAAATCCAGACCCACTACGCCAGAAAGATCAATGCCAAACTGTCTGGCATTTTGGAGCAGACTCTCTTTCGACTCAACCATCGTAATACATAGGGCATCTTCCCCCTTATCCAGGGCTTGCTTTAAAAAGTGAAAGCCCAGTGTTGATTTACCCGAACCCGGCCCTCCTTGTACCAGATAGGCTTTTTGAGGGATTAGTCCACCGTGCAGGATTTCATCTAAGCCGTCTAACCCAGTTGAAAGTTTGTCAAAGTCACTCATTAATAATTATAGATATTTTATATATAAATTAATGTCTTCTAAAAAACCTAAAGAGTATTTAAATCTTCGTATTTAACTTATTTGGTAACGTAAGGGAGTACAAACAAAGTTTGTTGACGTGATATACCTATTTTTTAAGATGCGTACTTATACCTACACGAGAGTTAAAAAGGCGTAGTTAACTGGTAGATATCAATAAAGGTTGGGCCAAAAGAAGACTACTTTTCAGCAAACTGAGAAACAATATGCAATAGTTCTTTAGTATCAGAATATATAGGTAGGCACTCATTTACACCAGCTTCTATTAACGGATCGCTTCGTTCACTTAAGCCGTCTTCACAAAGGGCAACAAGATATTTAGAAAGCTTTTTTCGCAAATGCCTCGTATATATTCATCAGGTTTATAAGGCGATGAAATGAGGTCAACAAGTGAAACTTGGTATTTTCTGTCTATAGGTATTCCTTCCAGAAATTGGTCATGGGTTATATGCTCAATTTCCCAATCGTCTTCTTCATTGAGTATTGATATGATAGCGTCATTTTGTATCGATTGGTCACCTATTAGTAAGATTCGCATATGAAAAGGATTTATTTTTTTCACCCTGTTCATATAGCGGTTTACCTATTAAGAATAAAAAAGAAGGGCTTCAAAACTGCTAAAACATCATATCAACAAAGGTATTCTCTACTTTTCATAGTACGGCCTAAGCAAGTCAAAGTAAAACAGTAATTTATTTAGCTTTACTTCAGGGTAAACAGATTGTTTTTGATTGCAAATTTTACCAAGCCGGCCGTATTTTTAGCTCCTGTTTTTTGCATCAAATTACGGCGGTGAGCATCTACTGTTCGTACACTAATACCCAGTTCTTCAGCAATTTCGCGATTTATTTGTTCTCTGCAGATTAATTGCAGAACCTGTAATTCCCGCTCGGTAAGGTCGGAAACCCGTTCACTGGTAGAACGAACCTCTTTCCCCTTAATAAGCAACCCTATGGTATCGTTGCAGAGGTACTGATTTCCGGAATATACCTCTTTAATAGCTTTAATAAGCTCTTCGGCTCCCCGTTTTTTTAAAATATAGCCCGATGCACCGGCCTGCATTACATCTTTTACCTGCCGGGGATCTTCTTCATCGCTCATAGCCAGAATATGAGTTTCTAGATGATCCCCCAAGATTTTTGTTATGGTACTCAAAGGATCCAAATCCGGGATATCTATATCGAGCACAACAACCTCTATGTTATCTCCTTCGGGATCATAGGGACATAGTTCCTCTTTATTTTTAGCCGTACCAATTACGTTAATATCAACATCTTCGGATAAGATTTTTGTAATACCATCTCGAACGATCTCGTGGTGTACTGCAATCAGGATATTCACAAATGCTAAAAGTTATTTAATAAATAATCATAGCAGGTCAGAAATGTGTCTTTAAAATAAACGCACACATTACTTGTTCCGACCCAGTCTATTTTTAACGTACTTCTGCTTTTCGTATTCTGCGTGCTCTGTATTTCAAGCCGTGTTCGAGCAACATTATTAACTCCCAATATTATCAGAAAAAGAATAACTTATTTTCAGCAAGATGTATATAGGCTAAACTGCCTATTTTATATTTAGGTATAAACCCTAAGTTCTTTTACCATATAAGGTTAGGAATAAATGAATATTAAATAACAATACATTTAATGTCGTCTAAAATGGATTGACAAAATCAGTTTTTAATTACAGTCATAAAATTTCACTCTTAGTACTTTATTTTAAACTTGAGAATAAAATTGCGGTTATGCCAGAAATAAGCTGATAGCTATCCAACCTTTGAACAGGTATAGAAAGCATATTTAAAATATCTGTGACAATGCTATAGCCTCCCAGTTCGTTAAGAACCAATAAGTAAGTGAATAGAAGAGCTAATGAATTAATATTTGATTATGAGTTATGGATTTTCTCAAGTCAATCATCTCATCATAGTTCACAGGCGGCTATGATATTTTTAACGATTACTAAACGATAGTTTTAACTCCTGAAATTTATCTTTAGCTTGCGTCTTCAATAATCAACTTACCCACAGCCCTATGGGAAAGATCAAGATGAAACTAGCCGGAGTGAATCCCCTGCTCAAAGGTATTCTCTATTTTATTGGAGGACTTGTTCTCATACTGCTTATTCTCCAGCTTGCAATATTTATTTGGGGAAACAACTATGTGGAAAGTCAGCTGCGGGCTCAACTTAGGCAATCAAATACCCAAGGCTATTCTATTGATTTTGAAGATCTTGATCTCAGAGTATTCTCAGGATCGGCAACTATTAGAAACATCCGGGTAGATACCGATACCTCCCTATTTTCCTCCACGGATGATACTTCTTCTGCTCCACGTTTTCTCTTTACAGGCTCCCTCGGACAATTAAGCCTAAGCGGAGTCAATGTCTTTTCTTCCCTCATGGGTGAAGAACTACATATTGGCACGCTGACCCTTGACAGCCCCGATATCTCCGCACTGAAAAATCCGAATGAAGTGTCCCGGGATGATGGTTCTTTCTCCTCTGTTGATTCTACTATCCTTGCTGGCATCCCCGACCGATACACTGCCCTCGAAATAGGTGAAATTATCATTAAAAATGGCCATGGAAAGCTCACTCAAACTGATGATACGCTTTCTTCTCTCCAACAGCTGAATCTTTCCCTTCGAGAGATAAGAGTTGACTCGGCTTCAGCTCAATCAGGACGCCTTTTTATTACCGACAATATTTCATTGGATGCCCGTGATTTTACGATGCATCTTTCCGACAGCCTGAATACCATTGCTTTTAACCACCTTTCAATTTACTCCGATGATCAAACTGTAGCTCTGGATTCCCTACAGCTTAACCCCCGTTATGGAAAACTGGAGTTTGCCCGCCGGCACGGCACCACCATTGACCGCATTGACCTTGCCATCCCGAATATTCGGTTTGAATCGGTTGATTTCCCCCAACTAGTGGAATCTGGACGTATTTATGCCGGCTACGGCCATATCAGCGATCTCCGGCTCGAAGACTACCTCAACCGAGGCATTCCTCCAGGACCACCGGTCGCCAAGCCCCTGCCCTTTGTTGCTTTTCGTGATCTCAATATTCCTGTCAAAATGGACTCCCTGCATATTGAAAACGCCTATATTTC
Organism: Fodinibius salicampi; assembly: GCF_039545095.1. Lineage (NCBI taxonomy): Bacteria > Pseudomonadati > Balneolota > Balneolia > Balneolales > Balneolaceae > Fodinibius > Fodinibius salicampi. Next base: position 1,393,173 of record NZ_BAABRS010000001.1, read on the forward strand.
CTATAGCGAATATGTGGGCGACACTCCCCGGGCGGGCACTATCACCTTTGAACAGACTGACGCTATATTCCGAAACATCAGTAATTACCCGGAAGATGTGGAGAAAGGGATCACCACAACCCTGGATGCGGAAAGCCAGGTTATGGGTACGGGATTACTTGATGTCCATTTTGAGTTTCCAATGGATACCCAAAATGGTTTTCATAAAATAGAAGGGAAACTTAGTGAAATGTCAATGCCCCACTTTAACCAGATGGTTGAACACGTAGCTTTTATCCGAATAGATAACGGACAGCTAGACAGCCTGACCTTTGAAATGACACTTGATCAAGAACAATCCAGCGGTACACTTGTCATGAATTATGAAAACTTTAGTATTTCCGTGCTCAATAAGCAATCCATTAAACAACATGGCCTGCTGGAAAACTTCAAAACATTCTTAGCCAATAATTTTATTGTCAGAAAGAAGAATATCCCTGGAAATGATATGCAGGCGGGCCGTATTGATTTTGAGCGTGACGAATCGAAATCTATCTTTAACTATTGGTGGAAATCGCTCTTGAGCGGAATCAAGGATTCCATCAGGAAATAAAGCACAAACCTGTCTATTCCCGGAGTCTGCAATACTATTCCTTTCTGTTTTTTATTATTTTCGATTTTTATTCTTACAAAGGTCACTACGGATTAAGTTCCTCTATTGCCTAAACAAGGCAGCATTAACATATACACTATTATCGTGCAGATTCCTACTTTTTCAGATATCCAGAGCGCGTACCTTAAGATTCAAAACAAAGTACACCGCACGCCTGTTTTAAGCAGCCAAAAGGTAAATGAACGAGCCGGCGGAGGAGAGCTTTTCTTTAAGTGCGAGAACTTTCAAAAGATTGGGGCTTTTAAATTCCGGGGCGCAACCCATGCTGTAGGAGAATTATCGGACAATAATGCCCAAAATGGAGTTGCCACTCATTCATCTGGCAACCATGCCCAGGCGGTGGCCCTTGCGGCCAAGCTACGGGGGATTCCGGCTCATATTGTAATGCCCAAAAATGCTCCTGGGGTCAAGGTCCGGGCCGTGCGCGATTACGGTGCTAATATCACTTTTTGTAATCCCACACAAGAAGCCCGAGAAGCCACCCTGGAAGAAGTCGTTGCAGAGACCGGGGCTACTTTTATTCATCCCTATGACAATCTAGATATTATTATGGGTCAGGGTACGGCCGCGCTGGAGCTGCTCGAAGAACATCCCAAACTGGATATGCTGCTGGCTCCCGTTGGCGGAGGCGGACTTATGAGTGGCAGTGCTATTGCCGCTTCGGGACTGGCAGCATATACAAAAGTAATTGGTACGGAACCTGAGATAGCCAATGACGCCTATCTCTCCTTTAATTCCGGAGAACTGTATCCGGTACAAAGCACAAACACCGTAGCTGACGGACTGCGAACCTCACTCAGTGAATTGACCTTCTCTTGCATCCAAAAGCATGTTGATGATATCATTACCGTTAAAGAACAAGAAATTATTGATACCATGCGGTTTGTCTGGGAACGAATGAAAATCATCATAGAACCTTCCTCCGCTGTGCCGGTTGCGGCAGCATTCAATCATATTGATACGCATGACCAGCAAGTTGGTATTATCATCAGCGGAGGTAATATGGATCTCGATCATCTTCCGTGGATGAAATAAGAAACATATTGAAGATCAACTTTCTCACCTAAATGGATTTAGCTATAGTATTTACTCATTAGTCATTTATGAATTCTGAAAAAATTATCATTATCGGGGGTGGAGTATCGGGAATTACTACTGCCCTGACGCTCCAGCTCCTGGGTTGCCAAACCGAAATTTATACCGAAAAAAAAGCAGAGAATATTGCAGATAAAAATACTCACCCGGAATTTGCGAGCCTCTTTCCGTCCGCTTCGGTAATACCCCATTCGGTCTATTCAAATCAGCTAGAAGAGCTTTTCCAATCTTCCCAATCATTCTTTTACGAATTGCGCAAGCGGTCTTTTCCAGGGCTGACGCTCCAAAAGCATTTTGAGGTTTTTGAATTTGAGAAAGATCGTCCCGAATACGGCGACTGGATGATGAATTTTAATTCTTTAGAGGAGTTTCATCCACGGGAAATTCCGCGCCGCTCCTTATCTCAGGATGTATACGGGTGGGCCTTTGATTGCATCTTTGCCGACTGGCCGCTTTATTTTCCGGGCTTAATTACACTCTATAAAGAATCAGGTGGTGAAATTAATCAGCGTAAGATACAAAAAAGAGAAATCCCCTCCCTTCCGGCAGATATTATAATCAATTGCAGCGGTACTGGCAGCCCTGATCTTTTTGATGATCCAGTGGAAAAGCAAATGATATTGAAGGGTCATTTACTTCACAAGCCCGAAGCATCGCTGATCACCAACAGCAATGATGAAATTATTTCCTACAATTATACCCCAAAAGCCTCCATCTATTCGGACTCTTCCGGAAATGCCTGCGATGTGTATTGCTATCCGCGTAAGGATGGCTGGATTTTAGGCGGTAGCCGGGAATCCGGCTTTTTAGATAACAACGATAGTGAAACAGAGGATAGTCCAATAGAAAATACTCGAGCTTATAAAATTGATAGCCTTGATATTCCTTCGGCAGTTATTGACTTAAATCAAGAGATTCTAAATACAACATTTGGCCACTCTCTGGAACAATCTGATAAGTTATCTGCTCTAATGGGATATCGCTATATCCGTAACAAAGAAAATGGATTGCGCTTAGACCATGAAACATTGGATGGTAAAACGGTCTATCATAATTATGGTCACGGAGGAGCTGGAGTTACGCTCTCCTGGGGATGTGCAATACACCTAGCAAATAAAATTATATCTCTAAAGAGATCTCAAATGCAATCAACTCTGTTAGACAGATTGGAAGAAATAATGTTTGATAAAAAGACATAACAATGAATCAGGGGAAAGAATACTATGGATAAATATCCTATTGCACTACGATATTTAATACGGCTTCTGCTGTTATTCTCAATAATAGCCGTACTCATTATTGCCCGCCAGCTGTTAGTGCCTCTATTTCTGTCAATTTTGTTTGCCTATTTACTGTATCCTGCAGCAAATAAAATGGAAGAAAGCAACATCCCCCGAATAGCAACTAATCTGATTTTAATTGTCGGCACCTTTGCGTTTTTAGGAGGCATAATTTACGGGGCATCACTTATGGTCGTTACGTTCACTACCGATCTGCCAGAGATAAAAGATCAAATTGACACCAATATTACTCGCTTCCGCTGGGCACTGGGACGCACATTCGGGGTAACGGCCGAGCAGTTGGATAATATTGTTGAGAGCATCCGGGGTTCCGGAGAATATATTGCGCAACTATTTACCGGTACGGCCAATACTATTTTAACAGCTGGTCTGCTCCCGGTTTATACTTTTTTACTCCTTTTCTACCGCGATAAGTTCCGTAAGTTCGTGTCGATGCTCATATCTAATCATGAAGAAGAAACGGCCCAAGACATTATTGACCAGGCCTCGAAAATTGTTCCTCAGTATTTAAAGGGACTCTTTATTGTTTGCTTTATTCTAATAGGACTTAATAGCCTGGGATTTTATCTTATCGGTATCGAATATGCGTTGCTGATAGGATTAGTTGCTGCTATTTTTAACCTGATTCCATACCTGGGAACGGTCATTGGTTACGGTATCGCTTTCCTGTTTGTGCTGGCTACACAGTCACCGGGATTGGCACTGGGAGTTATCGGCCAGTTTTTCGTTATTCAATTTATCGAAAATAATATTCTTACGCCGAACATCACGGGATCATATGTACAAATTAATCCGCTAGTAACTATTCTCTCTCTCATTGCAGGCGGAATGATCTGGGGACTGCCCGGCATGTTTATGGTAATCCCCTACCTGGCGATGTTCAAAATTGTATGTGAAAATATAGAGAGCCTTGAACCGGTCGGTTACCTTCTGAGCACCCGGGGAACGGAGGAACATGCCCTTACTTTTCAATCCATGATGAACAACTCCGGTGCGGATAGCACAGGAAACCCAAAAAATCAGGCTTCCTAAAACCTTACTTTATTTAGTTATAGATCTGTTTTTCTGCACATTGGGGACAGTCCAACCAGTTTTCCGTGGGCATTGAGGAAAGTGCATTGGGACTACTTCCCTTTTCAAAAACTGGTCGATAGAGTACTTCTCCCTTCTCATGTGATTCGCCACAAGTATGGCAACTAATTTCATCATCAAGCTCCTTGGGAGTATAGCCGGCAATTACCCACCCTTCATGTCCCGCATGAACGGCCAAACTCTCCAGAGCCGCTCGCACAGTCTGTGATTTATTGCCGCTGTAATACTTTTCGGAGAGTTCCCCCAAGAGCTCAACCGTTTCATTATCCAAAGTAAAATTGAGGCGTTTCATAGAAGTATTATATTAATATTGGTTATCCTAAGGAAGTTTAATAGGCTGCATACCATGCCAGAAAGACTATGATTCCCCCTAAAAAAGTATAGAGTACAGCCCACTGTCGGTAACGATCCAGTTTGTGGTGTTCATCGTGTGTTAAATCGGTTTCCTGGTGGATCTTACCCCCTACTTCGCATTCTGGCAGGAAATCAATAGCTACATGGAAAAAGACTCCGGTTGCAAAACCAAAAATGAGTGCATTTATGATATCATTGCCAGAAAGATTTAACAGGCTTACCGGTAACGCTGTAAGTCCAATTGCCGCCGCAGGTAATAGTACCGATAAAGCTGATTTCCCCTGTTTAGTGAGGCGCCGGGAAGCAGCATAACCGGCCGGACCCTTATGAGAAACAATAGCTATACCCAGCAGCACTCCGAGTTCCGGCATAGCTGCATAGACCATCCCGATAATCAGTCCTGCAGATAGCGCATGGGATGTAAGCTCCAGTACCACCGGATCAATCGAAGTTTTGGTGTGTGTCAGTCCATGATTGAGTGTATGAATAGCAAAACCGGCTATGATACCGGCTGCAATTCCCAATCCGCCATAAACAGGATGATGATTGATAGCTGTAGGGACTAAAAAGATAGCGGCACTGGTTATCATGGCCCCACTTGACAACCCATAGCCAGCAATAAGATGATTAAGTTTACTTTGACTGGCCGATTTGATCCCCAACGGTATTGCCAGGGCCATCGCTGTAAAAGCGATCCAGGAGATTCCAATAATTTTCCAGTTTGCGTACAGGATGGCTATAAAGGTAAATACACAGAAGACAAAAAGAGTACCGTAAACAATAGATTTATCTGACATAATCTATGTTAGAACATATTAGAATTAAAAATCTTTGGTAACAGAACAGGATCGGGCGGAATGGTTTTGATAGTTTAGCCAATGTCCACGTACCAGTAATGCACTTCCTATTATAGTAATAAATGATTCCCACCATAACCCTACAAAATCATGTAGCAACCAGGAAAGAGTAATCACTCCCAAACCTGAATAAAGAAATACAGAAACATTTTTAGCATTTTTCGATTTGCGAATTGCATAATATATGGTCGGTAAGATTAAGAGAAGTAATACAGGATGTGTCCATTCATGTGTTGCTTCTGCAGCGGGCCAAAGGGGTAACAGAGATACAAAAACCGGTACCAATAAACAATGAACGGCACATAAGCCCGACAGGCCAATACCTATTTTATCCCAAAAAGATTTTGTAACCAAGAGGAAGATGTATGCTGCAGTTTTAGTGTGTACGATTATACACACTAAAATATTGAAGAACAAGCTCTTTAATAAAAAAAGCCATCACTATTACATGATGGCTTTTCCTTCTGTAAGAGTTAATTGTTTTTTAAAATATTACAAATCCTTGATAATCGCTTTTATCTCGTCTTTGGTCTTACCCAGTTTTTGCTGAATATTACCAATCAGCTGATCTTCCTTTCCTTCTTCGTAAGTCAAATCATCATCCGTTAACTCTGCATACTCCTCTTTCAACTTTCCTTTCAACTCGTTCCAGTTTCCCTCAATTCTTAGTTTATCCATACTAGTTTTAACTATTTTATGATTGAATATTAATACTTCTCTCCTTTATTAGGTATCATCTCCCTTACCTTGATAATAAAATTAGATAGCAATTTGTGATATTTAGAAGAAAATGAATAAAGCAGGCTAATAACTTCTCAAGGCCTCTATCAATTCACTTTTATTCATTGTTGAGTAACCCTCAATCTCCAGGGTTTTGGCTTTCTGGTAGAGTTCGTCTTTGGTCCAATCCTCATAGGAAGTAAGTTTCTTTGCTTTTTTAAGGATCTCATCCCCTTTTTTCTTAAGCTCTTGACTAAGCTCGTTAACTTCTCCCTTACCAGCTTCAACTTTCTTATTGAGAGTTTCCCGAAGTTCCTCTATCTCATCTTTTAAATCCTGAAGGTATTCGGCTCTTTTTTCATTAATCTTTTTTCTGGTTTCCTCTCCTTTATTCGGAGCGAACAACAAGCCAATAATAACCCCGCTGGCTATGCCCGTTAAAGTGGCTAAAATTACTTTTTCTTTATTTCCTGTTCCCATAACTGTACTGATTTAAATTAAAGATGTCATTTAATATTTAAACACGTTGTATAGGTAAAATAATTTCAATACCCGATTAATCATCCAATAAGCTACGGATCATATCCGAAATTTCAGCCTTTGTTTTCCCCAGCTTTAGTTGCAGTTCTCCAATAAGACGCTCTTCTTTTCCTTCTTCATAGATGAGATCCCTCTTCGTTAAGGCGGGATAATCTTCTATAAGCTTCGCCTTTATTTTTCGCCAGTTTCCTTTTGTTATTAAACCACTCATAATAAGTTTTGATTGGAAGATTTAATTTCAAGCTGTATTCCCAAGCAACAATTATGGTTCATTTATAATGGTTTTATGTTATAGGTCTTAAAGGCTTATAAAGTTTCGGATAAATTCTTAAAAAGATATTATCATCTTCCAAATTATACAGCGTACAACCATGGAATTCCCCAATATCTTAGTATGTAAAGCCTTATGTCTACTCTCTCTTGAACAACCTATAAGTGGCTTAGCAAACAATACCCCTAAGCTTCCAAATAAATTTATATGGTGATAGTTAATACGGATAGCACGGAAATAGCTCTGCGATGGATCATAGAAGTAATAAAATACCGGTTTAAAAAGCCGTCTCGACAAACATCGCTATGAGTGATAATGGCAAAGTGTAATGAGTTATATACATCAGTATTTTCTTAAGAAAAAGATACGCAGAATCAGAACTATTCTTATTACTCATCGGTCATTCTATTTGATTCTTATTCACCATGTCCATCCAGATATGCTCCCAATATTTACGTTTATTGCCAGCGATTGAGCATATATCATTCTATCAAATCATACTTTGAATAATTTTCGCAGTAGAATATTGCATTGCTCTCTCCTTCTAAAATTAAATACCATTAGTTTTAATTTAGCACTTCCCCCCTTAATTCCATCCCCGAACTCCTTTTAGCAACTCATTATCAAGTTCATGATCAGGATCTTCATGGTGCAAGACTGCAATATCTCCAGTGGCCTCCATTACCACTGCTTTTACCTGGCTTAACTGAGTGGCATTAGCTTCCCGTAGTTTTGCACGGAGATCGGCATGGGTTACTTTAGCCTTTTTTAAGTTATCTTCTAAAATTTTTGTCCCCTTCATTAACAACAATGGTTCATTATTTACCAATTTGCTCATCATGGATGAACTTCCTCTCAAGCTTGCAACCGTAATTTGCAGAACATATAAGGTAGCAAGTGCTGTTATAGCCAAATATAAAGGCGGATCTTTTGCTAAAATAGTACTCGCAATAACCGACCCTATTGCCACCGTTATCGCGAAGTCAAAACTAGACATTTTAGAGAAAGAACGTAATCCCGCTATCCTCGTAAAAAGTATAAGTGAGATATAAATTCCAATGGTAGATAATGTGGCCATCAATACTGCTGACCAGGTAGTGTTTATCCAACTGTAATCCATAAAAGGTATAATCTAAAGATTAATTTCTATAACAAATTATAAATGATCAGACCAAATGTACCAGCAGAAAACAAAAAAGCGAGCAAGGCCATCAGTCCGTCACGGGTAATTAATGCTAATCCAAAGGCAGTAAGCGCGATACCTGCTATAGTAGCACTAAAAGGGATAACTTCCATGACTGGCATTACTAATGCAATAGCAATACACACAGAGGCAATAATATAGATTCCAACGCCCCGTGTTACCATAGTTAGTCGTGGACGTAACCAATGATCAGAAAACCGGGCAGGAGAGTGCATCCACTGAAGTCCCTTTTTGAGTTTATCCTTCCCCACAGATTGTCTGAGCAACCAGTCTGGCAGCCAAAAATGATCATACTGAAACAGCAACTGACTTCCTATCAACAATATAAGTATTCCCATAATAGTCGGTACCCCAGGGATATCGCCTAAAATAGGTGCAATGGTAACCAAACAAATTAGTAAAAGAGGTCCGAACGAACGGCGGCCAACGGTGTCCAGTATTTCACCCAACGATACGTCCTCTTCCTTTTTGTCTATAGCGTCTTCAATTTGATCCAGAAGTTGAGTTAAATTTGTAGGCTCTTCACTCATATCCTTATATATACCAGATATTGAAGACACTAAATATGTTTTTAATATAAAAAAGGCTCCGACTAGTTGTCGGAGCCTTTCCAGTTTTAATTCTCAAACTGAATTTAGCTAGCCTTCTTTTCGGCTTTAAAGCGATTAATTACTCCACCATGGAGCACCGCTTCTTTTTGGCGATCACTAAAGGTGTGTTTTACAGTATATTTATTGCCTTTCGTCTTATTATGAACGACGACTTCATTGCCATTTTTAATAGCACTTCTGATGTCATTCACGGTTAAGACATCGCCCTGATCGATATCCTCATAGTCCGCATCATTTGCGAATTCAAGCGGTGGAATACCAAAGTTGATCAGGTTTTGCCAGCCAATACGGGCGTAACTCTTTGCGATTACGGCCCGCTGACCCAAATAACGCGGAGCGATAGCCGCATGTTCGCGACTTGAACCCTGGGCGTAATTTTCGCCGGCTATTACTACGTGCCCACCGTGCTCATCTTTAGCTTCCATCGCCCGATCATGGAAGTTTTTATCCACAACATCAAGTGTAAATTTACTAATTTCTGGAATATTACTGCGGAATGGCAGCACTTCTGCCCCGGCACGGAGAATTTCATCGGTAGAAATATCATCTCCCATCTTGAGCAGAACCGGAACGTCAAAATCTTTAAGCTCATCAAAGTCGGGCATGGTTGAAATATTCGGCCCTTTCTTGATTTCACCTCGTTCCTTTTTCGGTTTCGGCGGGGTCAACATTTCCGTATTTATGTGAATCTCATTAGGATGCTCATACTTCGGATATTTCATATTATAAAGATCCTCAAGATCGCGCGGATCGGTAATCTTTCCGGTCAATGCAGAAGCCGCCGCTGTTTCGGGACTTACCAAAAAGACTGAGTCTTCGGGGGTTCCTGAACGGTCAGGAAAGTTACGCGGCACAGTACGCAAGCTGTTTTGTCCTGTTGCAGGCGCCTGCCCCATGCCAATACAGCCGTTGCATCCGGCCTGGTGAATACGAGCTCCCGATTGAACAAGGTTAAACATCACATCATTCTTAACCATATTTTCGATAATCTGGCGTGATGTAGGATTGATATCATAGGAAACATTGTCATTCACCGTTTTATCCTTCACAATCTCAGAGGCCATCCAGAAGTCACGAAAACCCGGATTCGCGGAAGAACCAACATAGGACTGATAAATATCTTGTCCCTCTACTTCACGAACAGGCACTACGTTACCCGGACTGCTGGGCAGAGCTATAAGCGGTTCCACATCATCCAGCACAAGTTCTTCATACTTATCATATTCAGCACCTTCATCAGCTTTGAGTTCGACGAATTCATGACCACGCTCTTGGGATTCCATAAAACGACGCACCTCACCATCGGCAGGAAATACCGTGCTGGTAGCTCCCATCTCGGTACCCATATTTGCAATAACATGGCGATCCATGGTATCAAGATTTTTCAGCCCTTCGCCAAAATATTCAATTACATAACCGGTAGCTCCATCTACATCATAGCGACGAAGCATCTCAAGTACTACATCTTTGGCACTTACCCAATCGGGCAAATTACCTTTAACTTCTACTCCTAATACTTTGGGCATCTTGATGTATAGCGGTTCACCAGCGATGGCAAAAGCAACATCTAAACCACCAGAGCCAATAGCCAACATACCCATACATCCTGATGCAGGAGTATGGCTGTCAGAACCAGCTAAGGTTTTACCTGGAATTGCAAAACGTTCGGTTTCAATAGGATGGCTTACCCCGTTTCCAGGACGGCTAAACCACATACCAAATCGTTCGGCTGCTGATTTCAAAAATACGTGATCATCTGGATTTTTATAGTCGGTCTGTATCAGGTTGTGATCCACATACTGACAGGACATTTCTGTTTGGGCTTCATCCAGTTCCATCGCTTCCAATTCCAACATCACCATGGTTCCGGTAGCATCCTGAGTCAGTGTCTGGTCAATCTTTAAACCGATTTCCTCTCCGGCTTTCATTTCACCATCAACAAGATGACTCTTAATAAGTTTTTCGGTTACATTAAGTGGTTTACTCATATAATAAAATGTAGTATTGTTATAAACTTCTGTTTTCCTATTTATATAAAGTTATTCCATTCTGCTTTCGTTTCAAAAGTTATCAATAGGAGTACTATTTATCTTCTTTTAAGCTAATTTAAATTGGTTCTATCTTACACTCCAAAAAAGCTTCGTTTTTATCATTTTTTTTATTAACTATGGAATAGAGCTGGCAATAATTCAATTTATAAAAAGAAATATGCGTGATCAGCCTATGAATTATGATAAACTGACTTTATAACTTGACAAACCGAGTCCCAACTCGGCAGTCAGCTAAAGCCTCTCTGGTGCACTTCTACTTTTTGCACCTTTTCTGATTCAAAAACTAGAATCTAACTAATCAAGCACACATAATAGGAGTATATTATGATTCGACATGTCGTAATGTGGAAACTTAAAGATGAAGCCGAAGGAGCCACAAAGGAGAAAAATGCAGAAAAAATGAAGCTCATTCTTGAAGGCTTAAAAATAAATATTGATGAAATAAAAAGTGTGGAAGTCGGTATTAATATTTCCGAAGGAGATGGAGAAACCGGCACACCCTATGATGTTGTGCTTATATCCGATTTCGAGACCGAGCTTGATTATACCATGTATACTCGTAATGACCACCATAAAAAAGCGGTAAAATTTATTGACTCCGTAATCGAGGAACGACATTTCGTAGATTATAAAGTAGATATCTGATATAAAGAAGTACGATTGGGGATCATTTTACAAACTTCTTAGCTTGGCTTATTAATGCGCCAAAAATTGCCCGCTGGTGTACTATCTGGGGCATATATTCTGGGTGCCACTGGACACCCATCATAAACGGATATGATATATGCTCAATAGCCTGAGGCAGATCTGTTTCTTCCCGCGCAATAACCCTCAGTCCACTGCCTATGTTATCTACAGCTTGATTATGCAAAGCATTAACCCAAATATTATCTTTCCTAATAATCTGGCCTAATTTTGAGTCTGATTCAATAAGTACCTTCTTTTTGGGCCAGATAGAATAAACTTGGGGCACTTCACTATAAAAATCGCCTATATCCTGATACAAATTCCCTCCAAAATGGACGTTGATCAGTTGAGATCCACGACATATACCTAATATGGGAATGGTATTATTGATAGCCTTTTGAAGTATTTCAAACTCCAGTCTATCTCTTTCGGGGTCAACAGCAGATGATTTTGTCGAAAGGAGTTTTCGAATCAAAAACAAAAAAGGATAAAACAAGAAGGACAGTATTTTTATAAATCCTTGATATAAACTTGATGGTTTAGGCCCCATTTCAAAAGGATTTTCAGCAAAAGATTTTCCATACCTTTCCTGATCAATATCGGCCCCGCCTCCTAAGATAAGTCCATCCAGATTCTCACCTGGATGTGGTTCGGAAGGCGTTATTCTAATTGGTTTTCCTCCCTGTAATAATACTGCGTATTTGGTAAACCACCATGCAGCAGTTCCCCCCTTATCCGGTCCTGTTATGCCAATGGTCGGTTTGTTGCTATTCTTCATTTAAATCTAATAATATAACTATAGATTCTACCCATTCCTTTTTAAAGGACACCAGTGTTTTCTCTTTACGCATTACATATAACTGAGCAAGTTTCTCTATCATTTCAGGCTTTTGGACCAGCTCTTCTACAGCTATCCAATAATTCCATTCTTTGGCAAATGTCCAGCTTAAGTCATCAATTTTACTATTGGGCAAGCGGTAGTGAAAAGTAGGCCTTGGTGTATTCTTTTCCCCATTAAGCTTGCGTTTTACCGTGGCCTCGTCAAGCATGGCAAGTATCGGAAGGAGATCTAAAGGCCTGTTTCTTGTTGGATTAAATTTTATATAGTCTGAAATAAACTCCTTTTGTGAGGGCTCATAACCAACATCCAGTACCTTTAAAACAAATTCTTTAGGAAAAGGATCTACAAAGGGAGACAATTTCCTGGAAATATCGATTTCCAACTTTTCCAAAAGCCAGGGATATAGCAGTAAGAATGCGCGCAAATATTTCAGAATGGTCTCAATATCCAGTACAGGGGCTTCAATATTGATATGCATTCCAAAAGCATGCACGAGAGACCCTTTAGTCCCCTCTGCCTTTTCTTCCCACAGCTTTTTACGTAAATCTTCTAATCGTCCAAACTTTGAAATGGATACAGGGGGCATTACAATTTCTACAGGAACCACAGACATTGCTAATTTATCTATAATATCTTCTATAGATTTGCGAAAGGAGCGTTCTTCGATATCTATATCAGCCGTATCAAATATATCTTCCTCCGCCATTTTTTGTAGGATACGGGCATCGAGTTCTACTCTAAAATCCCCCAAATCAGTATTCCTTATCTCAATATAGTATCGGTGATTCTTCCGGACTTCTCCTCCGTATATAGAGGTTATAATATCCGCAACACGCTCTAAACCGATACCTGCAAATTCGAGCTCAAGTCCTATTTTTCGCTCTTCATTATTCTCATTATACAGTACCGGAGGTGATCTATATGCCATAAATAAATGGTTTCGATATCTTTTCTTACAAAAGGTCAGGGTAACATTTCATAGGTAAACTCATTATCGAACAGTTTTATAAGGTAAAAAGCAACAAAATAACTGCCCTTATAAAACACTTGCCTACCTGGCGACTAATTTGCATAATAATGTAACAATAATCTAAAATAACTAATCCCCAAAATAAGGGACAATTTATGAACAGAGTTCTATCGATTTTGTCATTGATTTTGCTATTTCCAATGCTAGTCTTGGCGCAGCAGCAACCTCAGGTATTTGAAGGAGCTAAAATCATTCCCATTGAAGGAGAACCTATTTCGGAAGGAACACTTATCATTGAGAAAGGCAAAATAACAGCTGTAGGCACCCGGGAAAATGTTGAAATTCCCGAAAATGCCCAAACACATGATGTAAGTGGAAAAGTTATTATGCCCGGACTCGTGGATTCCCACTCCCATATTGGCAGCGGAGATGGAGGCGATCGCTCATCAGCCTTACATCCCGATACCCGTATACTGGACAGTATTGATCCCCGCAGCGATACCTTTAAAAAAGCGCTTGCCGGCGGGATTACTACGGTAAATGTTATGCCCGGATCGGGTCATCTTATGAGTGGCAGAACCGTTTATCTAAAACTTCGTGATACCAATACTATTGAAGAGATGCTTTTTGTTGATGATCCGGTAAATGAAATAGCCGGCGGACTTAAAATGGCGAATGGAACAAATCCAATTGGAGAGGGTCCCTTTCCCGGTACCCGTGCTAAATCTGTAGCTATGGTACGCGACTTGTTTATTAAAGCCCAGGAATATAAAAACAAAGTTGAAAAAGCGGATGGGGACCCTGAAAAAATGCCTACGCGGGACTTAGGTATGGAAACGCTTATCCAAGTGCTCGATGGTGAAAGGGTTGTACACAATCACACTCACAGACACGATGATATTCTGACAGCTATTCGTTTATCCGAAGAATTTGGATACCGGCTGGTCCTCCACCATGTGAGTGAAGCCTGGAAAGTGGCCGAAGAAATTGCGGAAGCGGAGGTACCCTCTTCTATTATTGTGCTGGATTCCCCCGGAGGAAAAATGGAGGCTGCTGACATACGATACGAAAATGGTGCAGTCCTGGAGGAAGCCGGCGTAATGGTGGGATATCATACGGATGCTTCCATAACCGATACCCGTTTGTTTCTGCGATCTGGGGCCTTTGGTGTGCGCGCCGGAATGAGCCGCGATGCAGCTCTAGAGGCTCTGACAATCGCTAATGCAAAGATGCTTGATCTCGAAAATCGGGTCGGAACACTCGAAGAAGGAAAAGATGCTGATTTTATTATTCTTTCCGGAGATCCGCTGAGTACTTACACTCGTGTTCAGCAAACTTGGGTGGAAGGTAAAAAACGATTTGATGTTTCCGATCCTGAGGATGCCAAATATGCTGTCGGAGGATACAAGGTATTTGAACGGTCGACCCAAAATCATCACCATCACGGTATCGATTAATGTACTGTTTGTTACCCGTATGGTATCCACAATCTGATCAATTTCTTATTAAAGCATTATTCTTATTATGAAACGTCGAATCATTCTATTAACCGTCTTTATTTTTAGCCTCACTACTGCTATTCATGCCCAATTGGCCGTTAAAGCCGATACGATCTATACTATGGAAGGACCTAAAATTGTGAATGGCATTATTTTGGTTGACGATAATAAAATAGCCACCGTTGGTCCAGCAGATGAGATCGATATCCCAGCTAATTATGAGGTACATGAGGCTTCGGTAGCAACTCCCGGCCTTGTTGATGCTCATTCCGTAGTTGGATTGGCCGGCATCTTCAACCAAGAGCATGACCAGGATCAGCTGGAAACATCCGATGCCATACAGCCCGAATTACGTGCGATAGACGCGTATAATGCCCGGGAAGAATTGGTTAAATTCGTACTCGATAAAGGCGTTACAACCACCCATACGGGCCATGGTCCCGGTGCACTGGCAAGCGGACAAACCATGATTGCCAAAACCCCTTACAATACCGTGGAAGAAGCACTGGTTGACTCCTCAACTACTGTTGCTTTTACCCTTACATCTGGAGTCAGCCAAAATTTCGATAAACCCGGTACACGCTCCAAAGGGATGGCCATGCTGCGACAAAAATTTATTGAAGCACAGGAATATATTGAGGAAAAAGAATCAGAAGATCCCCCATCCAGAAATTTGACCATGGAGGCTTTGGCTAAAGTGCTCAACGGAGAATTGACAGCCATGATTACCGCTCACCGGGCACAGGATATCATGACAGCCTTGCGCCTGAAAGAAGAATTCGGTTTTAATATGATTCTCGACGGTGCTGCTGAAGCCTATCTCGTATTGGATGAAATAAAGGAAGCAGACATCCCGGTATTTATCCATCCTACGATGGTCCGCACGTATGGGGATACCCAGAATGCCAGTTTTACTACTGCCGCAAAGCTACATGATGCGGGTATACCGTTTGCATTTCAAAGTGGATTTGAAAGCTATGTACCCAAAACGCGTATAGTTCTCTATGAAGCCGGCGTGGCTACTGCTTACGGGTTGCCCCGAGAAGCGGCTTTAAATGCCCTTACCAAGAGTCCATCACAAATCCTGGGCATTGATAAACTTGTGGGTTCGCTACAGGAAGGAAAGGATGCGGATATCGTACTTTTTGATGGAGACCCGCTGGAGTACACCACTCATATTCGTTCCGTTATTGTGGACGGCAAAGTTGTCAAAAAATAAGTCGGGAGACTTGAAAAGGGAATGTTTAATTCCTTTCCATTCTATGTGTCTTGATCAAAAAGTAAAACATTTTTTAGTCATTCTCGTATATTAGCTTGTAATCATAACTAAACGATCGATTATTATGAGTGGACAAGGATCAGCCGGTAATGTTATCGCAGCGTTAGCAAGCTTTTTTATTCCCGGACTGGGGCAACTTTTGCAGGGACGCCTCATCAAAGCAGCCATACAGTTTGTATTGGCCGGCGTCCTCTGGATCTTCCTGATGGGATGGATCATCCATCTGTGGTCTATTCTGGATGCGGCCATGTTTAAGGCTTAACTCATTGATCTTATGAGCCAGGAGACTGAACCTAAAGAGCTCCCAATTGACGGGACCCTGGATTTACACACCTTTAAACCAGAAGATTTGGGGTCCCTTATTCCCGGCTATATTGAAGCATGTCTGAGCAAAGGGATTTTTGAAATCCGGATTATTCATGGCAAAGGAACCGGCAACCTGCGTCGGTCTGTCCATGCCCTGCTCGATCGCAATCCACATGTAAAATCATATTCTCTGGCTGGAGACCACAGCGGATGGGGAGCGACCATAGCCACGCTGGAAAAAAATAAATAATCACTGCATTTTTCTATTCCTTTCTCTATCCTTTGGCTAAATAGTAACGTATCAAAAAAAAATGATGGCATGAGCTATACCTCCGCCTCACTACGCAAGGCACTGGAAAACCAAATTCGTCGGCTTCAAAAGAAAACCGATGACCTTAAAAACCAGAGCCAACGATTATCGATGATTCGGCTTTTTATCTTTGTGGGAGGACTGGCACTCGTCTATATGGCCGGGAGCTTAGGACCTGAATGGCTGTTCTGGATTACATTGATCACTTTCATCGGAGGTTTTTATAAGCTCATTACTATTCATAAAAAAATTGATAAATCAGTTGAAAGGTTTACCGTCTGGAAAAATATCCGCCGTAATCAGTTAGCGCGCCAGTCTCTTAACTGGTCAGATATTCCAGATTCCAATGCTATTAAATCATACCAGGATCATCCCTTTGCTTTTGACCTTAACATTATAGGGAAACACTCCCTGCTAAGTCTGATTAACACAGGACATTACCAGGGAAGCACCGATTTTCTTGCACAATTATTACTTCAACAAGAACCAGATCCGGAGGAAGTAGCTGATCGGCAGTCCGTAATTAAAGAGTTAAGTTCCAACGCCAGCTTTCGGGATCGCCTGCAATTACTGGCCCAACTGAATAGCAAACAGGAACTAAGTGATGACTGGACTCTGGAAGAATTGCGTGAGCACCTAAATAACGCTGAAAAGGTCAATTATAATGGTGTCTTATCCCTTTTGGGTGGACTTTCTATACTCAATATCGTGCTCGGGGTGCTTTACCTTACGGGCTATATCGCACCATATGTCATATTTACTTTTGTGCTTTACCTGGTGATCTACAACTTCAACAGTGATAAAATCAGTGGGCTCTACAACGAGGCTTCCCAAATAGTAAAGCTCTTAAAACCTTTCAAGACAATTCTGGAATATCTGGAAACTTACTCTTACTCAGGGAATCCTAATCTAAAGGATTTTTGCAGCCCCTTTTGGAAGCGTTCAAATGCACCGTCCGGGTATATAAACCAGATCGTCCGGATTGCTGGGGCAGCCTCTTCTCAGCAAAGCGAAATCATTTGGGTACTGCTTAACTTTTTAGTGCCTTGGGACCTCTATTATGCACAAAAACTAAGTGGTTACAAACAGGAAGTAGCTCCCTTCCTGTCTCGTTGGCTCGATCGGTATTATAAACTTGAAGCCCTGAGTTCTCTGGCTAATTTCAGCTGGCTAAATCCGCACTATAATTTCGCGCTGCCGGAAACGAATTCTGGTAACCCATTTGAGGCTAAAAACCTGGGACACCCTCTTATTCCGGAGGATGAAAAAGTAACTAATAACCTAACCATTCATGAAAAGGGCGAAATCCTGTTAATCACCGGATCGAATATGGCGGGCAAGAGCACTTTTTTACGGACCGTGGGTATCAATCTGGCACTTTACTTCAGCGGTGGACCCGTAAACGCTTCCTCTCTGACTACCATCCCCTTTCGGTTGTTTAGCAGCATCAACATTACCGATTCCCTCGATGAAGGGCTCTCTCACTTTTATGCGGAAGTCAAACAACTGCGAAAACTGCTGACATTTCTTGAAGACAATCATCCGATGCCTGTTTTCTTTTTGGTGGACGAAATTTACCGGGGAACCAATAATCGCGAACGGCTACAGGGCAGCAAAGCCTTCCTCCAAAATGTAGCCGGAAAAAACGGAATAGGTATGGTATCAACCCATGACCTTGAACTGGCACAACTGGAAGAGACCATTCCCGAACTCAGCAACTGGCATTTTTCAGAAACCATTGACGACGGAAAAATGAGCTTCGAATACAAATTAAAATCGGGTCCCTGCCCTTCTACCAATGCCTTAAAGATTATGGAAATTGAGGGGCTACCGGTTTAAGAATTCTTAAATAAAAAGTTAGGAATTATGAACTAGTTTTCTCAAAGTATATGCCTGCCTATTTGCAGACTTCTGTTATTTAATATCTGCTTTTTTACTGTGTAATATTTCAAATTACCAGTTGTCTACAGAATATCGAGATTCCATCTTTAAACCAGAACTATATATATTTCACATCTGCTAAATAAATTTATATTTAACAGTTAGAACAGTAGTTACGAGAACTAAATATATACTATTGAATTTAGTCCAAAAAATAGAAGACGCACATAAGCGAATCAAAAATGATATTTTTCAAACGCCCCTGCTCTATTCACACTGGCTGAGTAATAGCTGTGATGGTGATGTTTATCTGAAGTTGGAAAATGAGCAGATTACCGGTTCATTTAAAGCCCGTGGCAGCCTGAATAAACTGAAATGGATTCAAGAGCAAAATCTGGAGAAACACCCTGTTACGGCCTCCACCGGAAATCACGGATTGGGATTTGCCCGGGCTTGCGAGCTATTGGATATTGATGGGACGGTTTTCCTGCCTCACAATGCGGTGGATTCCAAAGTAGAAGCGATTCGCAATTATGAAGTGGATATTCGTTTTCACGGAGACGATCCCTATACTACCGAAAGATATGTCCGCAAACGCGCCGAAGAGGAAGGCTGGATCTATGTCTCTCCTTACAATGACCCGGAAATTATAGCGGGACAGGGTACCATCGGAAAAGAAATACTTGACCAGCAGGAGGAAATCGATAACATTTTGGCCACTGTAGGTGGTGGTGGATTAATCTCCGGCATCGGTTCTTATGTCAAAAATAAACTGCCGGATACATCTATTATAGGATGCCAACCGGAGCATTCACCCGCAATGAGTGTAAGCGTCCGCGTCGGTGAGTACCAGGAAATTGAATCAAAACCTACGCTTTCAGATGGTTCTGCCGGTGGATTCGAGGCCGATGCCATTACTTTTGACCTCTGTAAAAAACTGGTAGATGATTTTATCCTGATTTCTGAAGACGAAATTCGGCATGCCATACGTTCTATGATCAGGCACCACCATAAAGTAATTGAAGGATCGGCCGGAGTGGCTATAGCAAGCCTGTTAAAAAATCCGCGTCGTTTTGCAGATCAAACTATGGTAATTGTGGTATGTGGTGCTAATATTGCCCCGGATACCTTACAATCCATTTTATGTTCGTAACCATAAACATTCGTTTACAACCATTAATTAAAATATACCATTATGAGAGCCCTTACTTTACTATTAACTTCTTTTCTCGCTTTCGGAACCGTCCAGGCGCAGGATAATACCATCTCTATCAATTCCTCGGCTACCGTTGAAATTCCGGCCGATCGGTTGGTTTTTAATATCAATATTAATGCCGAAGCAGAAGAGCCTCAGGAAGCATATAAACAACATCAGCAACGGGAACAAATCCTGCTTGATCTCCTGAAGAAACACCAGATCAAGGAAGAGAACATCAGCTTCCAGCCTATCTCGATCTCAAATATCAATACTCATCGCAATGACCAGGAACCGCGCATTCGCACGCGGCAGCAGGTAAGTTTAACGCTCTCCGATTTCGACCGGTACGAAGAGATTCAGATTGCACTAATTGAAGGAGGCTATGATGATTTTAGCGGTCAATTTATATCAACCGAATCCGACAATGGAAAGGATCAAGCACTGAAGGATGCTCTCCATACTGCCCGCCAAAAAGCTGAGCTCATTGCTGAACAAAGTGGCCTTACTCTTACGGGTATTCATTCTGTGGACTTCTCATATAATCAGTCACCTCCCCGTCCTATGATGATGGAAATGGCCGCGCGGGATGATGCCTCAGGAAGTCTTATATCCGAATATGCACAAACAGTAAGTGTATCCGCAAGTGTATCAGTGAAATATAATTTTATGAAAGTGAATTAACCCACTTTAGTATTGGAGGCTATAAATGGATACTAATTCCTGGAAAAATTAGTATCCTTAGTCTTCAATATTAATAAAACAGCAACCTTTCTTTACTCTTCTTTCTTAATTTTTAAGATAGGTTTCAGCACTTCCCAAACATTTTCGGCCAAAACCTTGTGACCCTCTGCCGTGGGATGAATTCCATCTGACTGATTAAGTTCTTTATTCCCCCCTACACCTTCCAGTAAGAATGGAACAAGCTCAGTATCGTTTTCTTCAGCAAGTTCAGGATACATTTTACGAAATTCCTCGGTGTATTCCTGTCCCAAATTGGGTGGTACCTGCATTCCTGCCAATACAATAGTCGCTTCCGGATACTTTTCGCGTACTTTGTCTATTATCTTTTGCAAATTATCTTTAGTAGTGCTCAAATCCACGCCCCGAAGTCCGTCATTTCCTCCCAGCTCCAGCACGAATACATCCACGGGCTGCCGAAGCATCCAATCGATCCGTCGAAGCCCCCCCGCCGAGGTCTCTCCACTCAACCCTCCGTTAATAACCTTATAGTTCCAGCCCAGAGAATCGATACGTTGCTGAATAAGGGCGGGAAACGCCTCATTCTCGTCAATTCCATGTCCAGCAGTGATACTGTCACCAAAGAAAAGTATGCGCTGGGGATTATCTTGTCCATGAACAGACAGGATTAATAAAAAAAACGTAACAAAAAGTGTTAAAAGTCGTTTCATCAGTTGACTAACAAATAATTACCGTTTTTATTCTTTATGAATCAGGAAACGATTTCTTCCGCAGAATGATTCATTTATCTTTGAAGAATACCAATAACAGCATTTTAACCAGTTTATTATTTTATGGGTACAAATCATATCTTGGAAGTTACCGATATTACCCAACAATTCAGAAGCGGTGATCAAAAACTTACCGTTTTAGACCAAATTAATTTCTCTGTGGAGGAAGGCACCACCTGCGCCATTGTGGGACCTTCCGGGAGTGGGAAAACCACTCTATTGGGACTCTGTGCCGGACTTGATCGGCCTACCGATGGCAAAATAAACCTAAACCAAATTGATCTAGGTCCACTTACCGAAGACCAACGCGCACAAGTACGAAATAAACATGTTGGTTTTGTTTTCCAAACTTTTCAGCTGGTACCTACTCTTACCGCTCTGGAAAATGTTATGGTTCCACTGGAGCTCAGAGGAACTAATCCCAAAGAAGTCGAACATGATGCCCGGGAGTTACTCACTGAAGTAGGACTTGGGGATCGCCTCCAGCACTATCCTGCCCAACTTTCGGGTGGCGAACAGCAGCGCGTTGCCATCGCTAGGGCTTTTATCAATCGGCCGAAAATCTTATTTGCTGATGAGCCTACCGGTAATCTCGACTCTGAAACGGGCCACACCATAGAAGAACTACTTTTTGATCTCAACCGCATCAGCGGCACCACGCTGGTGCTGGTTACACACGACCACTCCCTGGCCGAGCAGTGTCAGCGTATCATTCATCTGAAGAACGGCCGTATTCACAGCGATGAACGGAACGAACCATCCGAAACAGAAGCCATCAATCAATAAAAGCAGCTCATATATGCACTCCTTCTTTTCAGGCTGGTCGTGGAAAATGGCATGGCGCGATGCCCGCTCTAATAAAAAGCGCCTCTTTATTTATATCTCGGCTATTATTATCGGGGTTGCCGCACAAGTAGCCATTACCTCCTTTCGGGACAGTCTCAACGAAACGATCAATAACCAGTCAAAGGAACTGCTTGGGGCTGATCTTGAAGTTGAAACTGAACAGCCTTTTCCGGATACGCTCAGGGCCTATTTCGATGAGCTGGGTGGTGAACAGGCTACCATCACAGAATTTCCTTCTATGGCGTTATTTCCCAAAGGAGGACAAACCCGTTTGTCTAATATCCGTGCTCTGAAAGGTAATTTCCCGTTTTATGGAACGCTCGAAACGGATCCTGTTTCCGCGCTACAACAATTCAAATCGGATACCTCTGCCCTCGTTGATCAAACATTGATGACCCAATTTAACCTGTCGGTGGGCGATTCCGTAAAAGTAGGTCAGGTAACCTTTCCCATAAGCGGCGCTGTAACCAAAGTGCCGGGTGAAGCGGCAGCGGCCTCCATGGTAGGGCCACGCATCTTTATTCCCCACTCCATGCTCGACTCAACGAAATTGGTACAGCAAGGGAGTCGCATTGAATACAAGCGATATTTCAAATTTGAGAATGGCCGGGAGATTACTCCCATAGAATCAAAGCTCGATTCACTCGAAGAGTCTCTTGCTATGGATATTGATATAGAAACCATAGAAGAGCGACAGGAAGAGTTAGGCGAAGCCGTTGGTAATTTAGGTAAATTTCTAAATCTCGTTGGCTTCATTGCTCTCCTTTTGGGCGGTATCGGGGTAGCCAGTTCCATTCATGTATATATCAACCAGAAAATAAGTACCGCATCGGTACTCCGTTGTTTTGGCGCCTCCTCTAATCAGACTATGAGCATCTTTCTTATACAAGCTATAGTTTTGGGCTTTTTGGGGGCACTCGTTGGAACACTCATGGGCGTAGGTATACAATACCTGCTTCCCTCTTTGGTCAGTGACTTCTTTCCGGTGGATATAGAGCTAACAATATCCTGGCTTGCAATCGGCCTTGGTCTTTTTACCGGTACGGGCGTAGCCCTAGTTTTTGCTCTGCTGCCGCTATTAGCACTCCGTAAAGCCTCGCCACTCTATGCCCTGCGAACGCTAGAAGAATCTATTACGCAACTGCTCTCACAAAAAGTAAAGTGGACTACCTACGGCCTTATAGCGTTAACCGTCTTTGGCTACGCTACCCTGCTTACCGAGAGCTGGCGGGCAGGCGGACTTTTTACACTCGGCATGATCGCCGCCTTTGGATTGCTGCTACTTACTGCTCAGTTACTTATAAAAACAGTTAAACGCTACTTTCCCTCTCATTGGACCTATGTATGGCGACAGGGTTTAGCCAACCTATATCGCCCTCATAATCAAACAGCCACCCTGATGCTTTCACTTGGCCTTGGGATGCTGCTCGTAAGTACGCTCTATTTTAGCCAGGATATGCTGATGAAAGAGCTTGATTTTGCCACCAGGGATGATGCTCCCAATCTTATTTTCTTCGACATACAGTCTGATCAAAATGAGGGACTCAATAACCTCCTTGATGATCAAGACCTCCCTATACTTCAGAATGTACCCATGGTAACCATGCGCCTGGATTCACTGAGGGGACGAAGCATAGAGGCGGTAGATGAAGATACTACCACCGAAGTACATGGATGGGCACTCAGACGGGAATATCGCTCTACCTACCGCGACTCCCTTATCGATTCAGAAACCCTGCTGGAAGGAGAATGGATCGGAACTGCCGATCCTTCCGAAGGCCCTGTACCCGTCTCTGCAGCCCAGGAAATTGCCGAAGATCTTCAGCTTGAAATTGGGGACTCCCTCACCTTCGACGTTCAGGGTGTCCCGATATCAGCTTACGTGGGCAGTATACGAAAAGTTGACTTCCAGCGTGTGCAGCCAAACTTTTTTATGCTATTTCCGGCCGGTGTACTGGAAGCCGCTCCTCAAATTTTTGTAACGATTACACGTACTGAGGATACGGAGGCTTCTGCCAGGGCTCAGCAGGCTGTGGTACAGGAGTATCCCAATGTTTCAGCTATAGATGTAAGCCGTATTTTGGAAACTATCAATCAGTTTGTAAGTAAAATTTCCCTGGCTATCCAGTTTATGGCTCTTTTCAGTATCATAACGGGACTTATTGTCCTAGGCAGCTCAGTTGCCACCAGTCGGTTCCAACGTGTTAAAGAGAGTGTGCTTTTACGTACCATTGGCGCCAGCAGAAAACAGATTATCCAAATACTGGCTGTGGAATATCTCTTTTTGGGCGTTCTTTCCGCCTTAACGGGGTTAATACTTTCCGTAGGAGCCGCCTGGCTACTTGGCTACTTCTATTTTGATATTGCCTTTGTTCCCAATGGATGGGTTATTATCGGGGGCACCGCGCTTGTTACAGCCTTAACGATCCTGATAGGCATGGTAAACAGCAGAAGTATCCTTAACAAAACTCCCATTGAAGTATTACGTGCAGAAACAACCTAAGTATTCAGAAAGATAAAGAAGAGATCCATACAAGAATGGATATAGGTCAAAAAACAACGTATATATCACTGTTTGTTTTGGCAATATGTATCCTGCTTACCCTTGTTATCTACCTTTATACAGGTCATTTAGTTATTGTACTACTTATTGCACCCCCTATTATCCACTGGATTCTTAAAAAGCGGAAGGAATCTTAAGCCTACAAAAGGAGTATGGAACATAGTGTCTTATAAATGCTTATAATACTACATCTTGTTTAACCAAATAGATATCAGATATGACAACATTCAAAAAAGCTACTATACTAACGATTTGTATTGGTTTTTTGGCCTTTACGTTTGAAGGTTGTAAAAACTGGAGTAACACAGCCAAAGGCGGTGCAGGAGGTGCTGCTGCCGGAGGATTAGCTGGTGCCATCATTGGTAAAGCTGCCGGTAATACGGTAAACGGAGCTATTATTGGCGCTGCTGTAGGTGGAGCAGCTGGTGCGGCTATCGGTAACTACATGGACCGCCAGGCCGAAGAGATAGACGAAGAGCTTGAGAATGCCAAGGTAGAACGCGTAGGTGAAGGTATTAAAATAACCTTCGATTCCGGTATATTGTTTGACTTCGACTCCTATGCCCTGCGGGAAGCTTCCAGGGAAAATATTCGTGAACTTTCCGATATCCTTCAGAAATATGAGGATACAGAAATCCTGTTTGCCGGGCATACCGACAGCCAGGGTTCTGCAGAATACAACCAGGGACTTTCAGAAGACCGGGCTAAATCGGTAGCCAGTTATACCTCAGAACAGGGAGTTTCCAGCGAACGCATGATTATTACAGGTTACGGGGAAGAAGATCCTGTAGCCGACAACAGTACCGAAGCCGGACGTCAACAGAATAGAAGGGTAGAAATCGCGATCTATGCCAACGATGAGCTTAAAGAGAAGGCCAAGAATGGCGAAATAGGCGAAGGATAATACTTCTAACTTTCTGAGATTATTATATTTAAAGGTCCGTACTTCTTAGTACGGGCCTTTTTTATTTAAAAACTTTCTGATCTAGTTATTTATAAAGTGTCAATCGTTCTTTGAAAAAAAATCTGGAAAAGAACCTGAGTTTCGGAGTTAGAGTTACTGAATTACAATTGAGATACCAACTCTTCTATAACTCCTACTGCCTTATCAATCTCTTCAGCTGTATTATAGTAATGAGGAGAAATCCGCAGCGCCATTTCTACAGTTTTAGCATCCATATTGATTACTCCGTGGTTACGCTGTGTCGCGCTTGTATTAATTTTTTGTTCCCTCAACTGTGCTACTAAATCATCTATATCGATTCCTTCAATACCTGCTGTTACAATAGCGCACTTATTTTCTCCCCCATTCAACACTTGTACGCCAGATAGTTTGCTTAATGCTTCCCGGGTGTATGTTGCAAGTTCACTAGCACGCTGACTGGCTATTTCTATACCTATCTTTTGAGCTTACTCGGCAGCAGCTCCCAGTCCAAGGACAAGAGCATAGGGAAACTCCCAGTTTTCGAATCGTTTTGCATCGCCTTCCACCTGAAAATTATTGGCAGAGATCCACTTGGCTCCCCTGGTATCTGGAAACAAAGGGGAATATCCCTGTTTAAGCATCCGGTCGGATACGTATAAAAACCCTACGCCACGCGGCCCACGTAAAAATTTACGTCCCGTAGCTGCCAAAAAATCACAATGGAGGTCCATTACATCAACCGGTAATTGTCCTACTGCCTGACAGGCATCAAGAAGAAAAGGGATCTCAAACTTACGACATATTTCACCCACCACCTTTGCATTTTGAATGAGTCCGGAATTAGTTGGTATCCAGCTCATCAGTACAAGTTTCGGGCGTTGCATCTGGATAAGATCGTGAATAGAGTCAGGATCAACACCACCTTCAGGTAGATCTTCCGCCCGAACAATCTCAATTCCATATCGATCAGCTAGATTTAGCAGCATAATTTGGTTTGAAGAGTAATCCGCATTGGTAGTTATTATGTTATCTCCCCGCTGGAAATTGAAAGCGCTAAGTGCCTGTGATACAGCTACGGTAGCATTCTCCACAATAGCGATATTGGCAGACACAGTTCCAATAAGCTGAGCAATAGCATCATAAGAGGCGGATATTTCTTTTTCTGCTGCTTCCGCTGCCTCGTATCCACCAAAACGGATCTCGTTATCAAGATGTTTATGAATCGCCTCTATGACAGGCGTCGGCATTAATGCGGCACCTGCATTGTTAAAATGAGTACGATATCTACAACCCGGAGTGTCTCTTCGCCACTTTTCCAGATGGGAGGAACCTAATAATTTTGTTTTATTCATAAATGAGAAGACTATCAAATAACAGTTAACTATGCCGAGTACTATAACGGATTAAATATTATTCATTTCCGTATGTATACTATAACTGATATAATCTGTATCGGCTATATCCATTTCACGTTTTGATGTATATTCAGACATCTGTCCCCTGTGGTGTTGACCATGGGTGCAAAGATGAAGGAGGATATCACCAATAGATGAACTACCCGAATCACCACTAAACCGCTGAAAACTAATAACCCTGTCTATATCCTGCTCTAAAAGCTGATAATAAATTTTCCTGTGCTCTTCCTGCAAATCAGTTAATTGCTCTGAAGGTAAAATCTGCCAGATATTTTGACCAATTTCCTGGCCGAAGATACGCTGAAACCACGCCTGCTCACTCAGTAAAATATGACTCATCATCTTCGCAAGATATTGGTCATTACTCCCTTCATCAGACAGGAACTCAATCCAAATCTCATTAGCCCAAATACAATGATGAACCTGTTTATTTAAATATTCCATTTATCACGTATGCACTAAAGTTACGACCGCAATATCACATTAAATAATATTGATAAAATGTAAAGAATTGAAAGGCTCAAAGCGGCTAAGCCAGATATAAAAAATATATCCTCCTAAACGCTAGAGACAATTAATCCGAATTGAGATAAGTGATGATAGCAATGTTTGAAATGAAATTTCTTCCACTGGTCTCCATTTAGTTCTCCAAAAACCGGATTCATTTGTGAAGCATCCGGATTGTTTTCGTAATACTCTAAAAAGTCTTGAATCTCTTCGTTTAATTTGGCTTTTGCTTTACTCAAATTTGGATATCTCAAATCTAGTAATCCTGAACCCGTTACTGGATTTACAAACCCCTTAGGCATAGGACGATTCATATTTAAAAAAGCCTGAAGCTTAGACCTTTTCTCTTCCGGAGTATAGCATTCAACTTCCAATTTACCCGTTGATACTTTAAATGCAAGAATCAGATGCTCAATCATGTGGTGAATCGTCATTTTACCCCAATCCGCTTCTATATCCTCATCAATAGAATCAATAATCTCTGGCAAATTTTTGTCGAAGAACCTGTCTATCAAGTCAGGATCTTTCACGTTAAGAGGCAGTTTAACAGGTGTCATAGCTTACTATTTTGGATTAAAGCCACAAGTAGAAAAAATGGACCACAAAATGCGTTAGTAGAGACTCCAAATTGGTGGCCCTACTGCTTTAATCATAAGCATTTATACCAGTATACTAAAAAAGTAACTGTTTTTTCTATTCTGGTCGGAACTTTCTATTCAAAGGATCAAAGAACAAAGAATAAAAAAGCGTTCGCCTCTATAGTTCCCTATATATACTCCCAAACAAGAGGTCCCCATCAAATCTGTATAACCAAATTGAATGGGGACCTAAATTTACTACAAATAAGATGCGACTCAATTATCTTAACCAAGCCACTATCTTGTATTTATTTAGAAGCAAGATCACGCAATGTACTTGTCAGTTTCTTCATTTTTGCTGTTTGTTCAGAGGCTGCAGCCTGCCCTTCTATCCGATCAGCCAATTCTGAAAGGAGTGTTTCCTGTTCCGAACCAGATGCCCCTTCGGCTTCCGAAATACTTTCTCTGATAGCGATAAGGCGTTCCGGAGATAGGCTCCTACCGCGCTCAAGCTGATCGACATACGCTTTTGCAAGGGCAAAAGTAGCAGGCCAGTCGTACTTCGGCTGTCCCTGGGCATTCAGCTGATCAAACTTAATAGTATTCGCGGCATCGATCTCATTCTGGGTAAGGTAAGGACTTGGTTCGAGCTCAAAGATATCAAGTCCGCGAGCGATTTCTGAATTTACAATTGCGCCATTGTACCAATATACAGACCAGCTTCCGCCCATCTGCATACGTGTAGAATCCACGGGACCACGATCATGAAAAGCAATCTCGACCGGGTTTTTCGGATCTGTCCAGTCAAAGATGGATATCCCACCCTGGTACCAAGACTGCACCATAATATCCCGATCGGGTACCGGAATTAAAGAGCCGTTATGCGCCACACAGTTTTCCTGTTCTGTCTGGGCGGCAGGCATCTTAAAGTAGCTTTGGAAATGCATCTCTTTGTTATCATCGATAGTAAAAATAGCATTGGCACCCCATTCGTAGGGATCATCCTCGCGGCACTTTGGCTGTCCACCTCCGCCCCATTCATCCGTAAAGAGTACCTTATCTCCTTCATTATTAAAGGTTGCAGAGTGCCAATAAGCAAAATTTGAATCCGCAACAGCGTCCACGCGTTTGGGGCTTGCAGGATCCGAGATATCCAATAAAAGGCCATATCCCTCACAAGCGCCTCCCGCCAATCCAATTTCTGGATAAAGGGTAATATCATGGCACTGATTAGGTCCTCGTTCTTCTGTTTCATCACCTTCTTCATCGTCATCATTCCCACTGCCATACCGTTCAGTAAGTATATCCTGCAGATTATTACGTAGGGTCGTGCTATCGGCAGCTGTTGGGGCTTCACGGCCGTTTTCCTTTGCAATATTCAGAAGCATAGGCTGTATAATTCGATCTGGGATAATACGTTCCCGGCCGAACACGTCTGCTACAAATGCTCCTTCTTCTTTAGCCTTTTCAATTTTAGCCTGATCAGCGGGAGAGAGCCCGTGCGTAGGTGCTTCTGTCAAATTTTCAAAAATACGGGGTGAGTTTACAATAGCCGCTTGCTCGGGATTATCCAGCGGTACCTTTATTACCTCAATCCGGTAAAGAGCCGAATTGGGATCATCTTCGGGCGGAGCACTTGAACAACCGGGAAGCTCTTCTTCAGGGCGTACCGGGGCAGAACCAGAAACGTACACATACACATTTTCCTCATCCTTTGGATCATCCAGAACGGAATGAGTGTGAGATCCGCGACAGGTCTGGACATTCGAAATGTACTCGGGATTTTTAATATCAGAGATATCGAAAATCCGGATACCACGGAGGCGTTCTTCACTAACGGCTTTATTAACTCCTTCGGTGCCACAATCAAGACGGCCGCCAAGCCCCTCTCCGGAGACAAAAAGCAGATCTCCGTAAACAGACACATCGCTCTGTGAGGCGGGGCAGAGAAAATCAACCACAAGGCTTGGTTCCGCAGGATCAGAAATATCCCAGACCATAAAGCCATTATAATTTCCCTGGATAGCATAATTATCTTTAAACGCCAAGTCAGAGTTCGTTACTCCCACAAAATCCTTTGGTGGAGGGGTTTGGGAAAGCAAATTGAGATTCCAAATTGCCTCTTCCGCATCGAATAATCCTGCTTCTAATCCTACTCGCGGATCGGGACTGGGTTTCTCTATTTCCTCCAGGGGTTTAATATCAGAACTGTAGGTAGCAGAAGAAGAATTATCAACCGTGGAGGATGAGGGAGCACATGAATAAGTAGCAAAAGCCACTATAGCAAGGAGCATCCCCAAGTAGCTTCTCCCCAGCCTAAAACATTGTAAATTTAGATTGCAATCGGAGTTCATATTTATATTATCTCTTTTAAAATTAGAAGTGCTTTTTTTTGAAAAAAAATGTATTAAAACAACTTCAACCTGATTCTGGTAAATCATCAAGCATCAGCTGCATCCGGTCGATTTCCGTCCGCTGGTCGACCTGAATATCTGAGGCCAGCCGGAAGGCCTGTTCATCCTGGGCGGCCCCATCGGTCCCAAAAAGGTTGTCAACCATATGTACCGCACCGGCATGATGTTCAATCATATATTTGAGAAACAATCGGTCGAACTCAGTACCCTTAGCCTTCGCAAGTTCTTCCAGCTTTTGCTGCGAAAGCACACCGGGCATTTTTTTGTAGCTGGTAAAAGGCTCGTTATCGATCTCAATATATAAATCCAGTCCTTCAATCTGGATTTTCGGTGCAGGTTGGTCCCGATCGCGGAGCCACTGCTGCATCGAAGCAATTTCATCTTTCTGGGCATTAATAATCCGTGCGGCCAATCGCTGAACTGCAGCACCGGCATTATTTTCCGGGGCTAAACGGGACATGATAAGTGCCTGTGCATGATGGGCAATCATCCCCCTCATAAACTTAACATCGGCTTCCGTGAAGTCCATGCGGGACTGCTCCACCTTCTCCCAGTAAAGCTCTTCCAGCTCTGATTTATTCGAGGAAGACGCAGTCTCATCTGATTTTGTACTTTCAGTACTTTTGCAGGAAACTGTTCCAATAAAAAGAAGAAGGACAGCAACAATTTTGAAAGGAAATAATACTCTTATATTACTGTTAAACACGTCTCGGCAAGAATATATTTTTAAATTATACTTTAATATAGCGCCACAGTATAAATGCAAAATGGAAGAAAAACCAGTGCATTTTTTTAGATTCTTTGGCCAATAACCTTCTGTTTTCCTTCTTTTCTCCAAACTTTAGTCTATGGCGGGAGGCGTTATTATCATCCTCCGAACAGCTGATAATTATTTACTCTGTAAAAGGTATCAATTTATTTGATAAAAAGTAACGCCTTTTGATCTATTTATATTTAGGGATAATTAATATGAACTCCAATCCTCTTGATAAATTAATATTCACATGAAAATACTTATGATAACTCGCGCCGTATCCTGCTCAAAGACTGTGGTGTAATATGCAAATATGAAGCAATATGCTGTTGCGGAACCTTCAACGCAAGATCCGGATAACGATTTATAAACTCCAGGTATTTATCCTTGGCAGATCCAAAATGCAGGAATTCCTTGTTCTTTATTTTGTTGAGCAACGCTGATTCCGTTAAACTCTTAGTAAGGATATACAAATTAGGAACCTCTTCATACAACTTATTCCACTTTCTGCGTTGGATGGATAAGATCCTGCACTTGGTTACAGCCTCTATACCCAAAGCGCTCGGTTTATTATCATAAAAACTTTCAAGAGCTACGGCAAATTGGTTTTTACAGATAAAATGTTTGATAATTTCCTTCGCATCACCTCCAATGATATATTCCCGTAAGATGCCTTCATCGACAAAACCAATGCGATCGGAAGTCATGCCTATGGATAAAAAATCGTCACCGGACTTAATGCTTTGTACTTCAAAAAAACTGGTTACATATTCCACCTCTTCATCAGACAATATCCCTCCGAAACTCAGAGCATTGATAAGGTTTTTCATATTTTTTTAAAATGGGTCATTAAGAATTATATTAATTCGACGTTTATTAAACTGCGGGCACATGAGCGTACTGCTTCCTTCACAGGTAACGGCTCCCATTGCAATACATTTCTTGATTTTGAGCTATCGACCTTTCTTTCCTTACCCAAATCATTGAGTATAGGTTCAAGAGTAGAATCAAAATACGAAAAAAGACGAACTATAAAATTTGGGAGGATCCAGGTGGGTATACTTCTGTCAGGAAAATGCTCCTGTAAAATTTCCGTAATTTCATTGAATTTTAAATATGCTGATGATCCTATAAAGCGTTCACCCGCTGCTTCCGGGTGTTCCATGGCTCGAATTAAAAGATCAGCAACGGATCGAACGTCCACTATATCAAAACCAATATTGGGCACCGCCGGCATGCTTCCATCCATTGCTTTGCGAACAATATTTGCTGAAGTCCCGAAATCCTTTTCCAAAACGGGTCCCAAAATAGCCCCCGGACAGACTGTTGCAAATTCTAATTCACCGTTATGCTGATCCATAAATTTCCAAGCCTCTTTTTCAGCTATTGTTTTACTTCTATAATAAGGGGTAGTATCGTCCTTATTATCACAATTAGTCCAGTCAGCTTCGGTATATATTCCATCTTCAATACCCTTTTGTTTTCCGTAAATGATCGCTCCTATGGACGAAGTAAGTACTACCCTCTTCACATTAACATTATGAGCTGAGGCCGCTTTAAGTATATTTATCGTACCATTTTTTGCCGGAAGAATTAACTCATCTTCATGATCCGGAAGTTCCCTGGGGAATGGAGAAGCAATATGCTGGACAAAATCTATTCCCGGCATTAGCTCATCCCAAACGTCGTTATCCTGCAGATTCGCCTCCGCAAATTGTAACCAATCGATATTAGAGGTATGCTGGGCTATAACATTTTTAATATGATCTGCGCGCTCTATATTTCTCAGCGTTCCAGTCACCCGATATCCCTTTTCGAGTAATTGAATAGCGGTCTGAGAACCGAGGAAACCGGTTACT
Organism: Fodinibius salicampi; assembly: GCF_039545095.1. NCBI lineage: Bacteria > Pseudomonadati > Balneolota > Balneolia > Balneolales > Balneolaceae > Fodinibius > Fodinibius salicampi. Next base: position 1,426,222 of record NZ_BAABRS010000001.1, read on the forward strand.
CCGGTCAATAATACTGAATGTCTTTTCCCTTCCATAGTATGTATATACTTTTAAAATAAGTTAGATTTCTCTGCGTCTAAATTATAAGAATCATACCTCTTATTTCTCTTATCATTTGGTAAAAAATAGGACAATGTTTTATTGACCAAGAAACGCCTACAGAAGCTCTATGCTTTCTCCGTCATTCGGTATAAATACTTTATCCTGAAGCTTTTCTTCCTCTAGCATATTTCTCAACTGTTTTCTGGTAGTCGGACAATGATTAATTGCTTCCAAATGATTCGCAATTACTTTTCCGGGACTCTGTCTGACGAATTGAATAATTTCATCCATATTCATCAGTAGTGGTCTGAATATATCAAATTGAGCAGAACCGCAGGCAACCACACTGACATCGGGCCCATATTCCGTTAGTACCTGGTTGACACCATTCGTAAAGATAGTATCTGAACTTAAATAGATGGACGGTTCTCCGGGTAATTCAAGAAGGAATCCCATTACATCACCCATAAACTTGGTCACAAATCCATAACCGTGAGTGGCCGGGATTCCGGTTATATACCCGCCCGAAAACTCTTTCTGTTCCCAGTAATCGAATGTTTTATGGATAGCAAGCCCCTGTTTATGAAGTATTTCTTTGTCATGGACACTGCACAATACGGGTATTTCTTTTTCCTTAAGAAATGCGATGCCCGCCCCATCGAGATGGTCCGGGTGTCGATGGGTAATTATTGCATGTGTAACGCTATCCAACAATGCCTTACTTCCCTCTGGCAAAGAAACAGTAGGGTTTTTCCTTGGTTTGGATCTAATAAAAGCAAACGGAGGAAGTGTTCCTTTATCCCCGAGCATTGGATCAACTAACAGAACTTTTCTTTCAGTTTCTATTACCATGGTTACATTTCGGAGGTGATATATCCTCATATATTCATCATTTTGTTGTTGTTCGCTCCCAATTAAATGATGAAGTCGAAAAATAGCATTGATTCCAATCAAGAAATACGGCGGCGTATTCTGCTCAGGGTTTCGGGCGTGATACCCAGATAGGAAGCAATATGATACTGGGGTATTTCCTGAAGCCACTCCGGTTTATAGATACGAAGCTCTTTGTAAAGTTCTTCCGGGGTCTTTGTAACCCGGTTGTATTCGAACATTTCCCTGATCTTTAATAACTGCTCGAAGACCAAATCTCTAAATTCTTCCCGGCATTCATATTTTTCCAACAACTTAAAAAAAGGTATCCGGTCAAGCTCAAGCAACTCTATATCTGTTAAGCTTTGCTGATTCCGTTTTGTTTTTACAGTGTTGATGAATGAGGAAAAATCAGTTATAAATCGAGGTTTCGTATAAAAATTTATATTCACCTCCCGGTGATCGTTCAGGTAATACTCTCTTATAACTCCCTTATTAAGGAAGCGAAGTTTACGATCCGTTTCAGTCTCTTTAAGAATTATAGTGTTTTGGGGGATGACCCTTTGCTTAAAGGAAGACAATAGCTCATTAAGTCCCTTGTGACTGAGCGGACAATTTGTTCGAAGAAACAGGGATATATTTTCTGTATTACTCACTTAGTTCATGATTAATGCCCAAACTTAAAGGCCTTAAAATTACCGTATCTAAGATAGTAGGCTAAATTTTAACTGCAAAGATATTAGCCAAAAACGACCAGATTAAAACCCGTCACTTAATTATGCGCGCTCCTCATTGGAATGGTTCCAGTCTGGTTTTTATTATAGATTATATCATAGCTATTTAATTTAATCCGGAGGTCATTATGCCCTTAAATAAATTAATCAACTATTTGGATGAAAAGGGAAAGAAATATGTAGTAGTAAAACATTCCCCGGCATTTACAGCCCAGGAAGTGGCGGCATCAGCTCATATTCCGGGCAAGGAGATGGTTAAAACCGTGATTGTAAAAGCGGATGGTGATATGAAGATGGTAGTGCTCCCTTCTACACACGATGTAGATTTTGATGCCATAAAAGAAGCCATAGGAGCCGAAGAAGTTGAGCTTGCCTCAGAAGATGAATTCGAGAATATATTCCCTGATTGCGAACTGGGAGCCATGCCCCCATTCGGCAATCTTTACGATATTGATACCCTGGTAGCCGAATCGCTAACCGAGGATAATATTATCGCATTCAATGCCGGCACCCATAAGGAATTGGTGAAAATGGGCTACAGTGATTACGAGGAACTGGCTAATCCCCAGATTATGCCGGTAGGAGTAAAAAAGGCATAACCTCATAACTGGCAAATATGTTTTTAAGCGTTCTTGCTCTGGGTTTAAGGGGATTATTACGCCTCAATTTTAATCCAGATGATATATAGAAGAATATGCAACCGAAAAAATTATATCTTGAAGACGACGGCAGCATCCCCAACAACAAATTGCCGCTGCTCCTGTACCGCAATGCCTTTAGCAAGCGGGGACCAGCTGGTGCCCGTTGGCTCGAAGAACAATTCCACCAACATAATTGGACAAATGCCTGGAAAAACGGGGTTTTCAACTACCACCATTACCACAGCACTTCGCATGAGGTTCTGGGCGTGTATTCCGGAAGCGCCAAACTGCACCTTGGAGGAGAACAGGGCCAAAAAGTGGACGTTCAGGCAGGAGATGTTATCATCATTCCGGCCGGGGTAGCCCATAAGAACCTGGGCAGCAGCCGTGACTTCAGGGTGGTCGGCGCCTATCCGGACGGAAACAGCTATGATTTAAAGACTGGTAAGGAAAGTGAACGTCCTCAAGCCGATAAGAATATTGCGGCGGTACCCATGCCCTCTGCCGATCCCCTGCTGGGCCAAAGCGGTGGACTCACGGAAATATGGAGTAATATAAAGTCAGAGCTAAAAGATAAGATATAGGAAAATACAACTTCCATCACACATCAAAAAAATGTAAGGAGCAAAAGATGAACGAGGAAATCATAAATCTCAACCCGCTAGTCTATTTAATGGATGGATTTGCACCACACTTTTTAAACAATAGAAGCTTCTTATTCTGATTTCCATTTTTTAAAATACCTAACTACTACCAAGCCGAATAGCAGAGTCATAGAACCATGGAGTATGAGTTGAGATTGCTCAATGATTAAATTGTAAAGGAAAAAGAGTAAAAACAGACTGAAAACAATAAGTAGAATTAGATTGTAATCTCTCGAAACCCTTTCTGAAAAGCTCATAGCTATAATATACGTTTATAAGGAAATAGAGTGGTATAACGGTCTGATACACCCTATACACTTATTTAGCAAATAACGAAAAGTGAACCCAAAAACCAAGGTCTGATGCTAGCTTTCCTCTTCATAATCAGCAACTCAGTCGGCTACAATAGATTTGAACCAAGGATCTGTAGAAGTCAAGTACGCTGAGATGTGGGTGAATCTGTCACCAGCCTGAAGAGTGACATTTTCATTTAGAAGGGATTAATGTACTGTTTATTTGCTTAACTCAACCTCTTGGTTAAAAAGCTTAGCTATTTTTACGAACTTATTCTTGTAATCTTTATCACTATCATCATGCAGTAGATTATGAATCGATTTAAAATAATCGAACACAATTTGTCGAAAACTAAAGCTGGATTTCGTTAAACATTCTGAGAATAGAACACTTGTAATTAATACTGAATTGTTAATAATAGTTTGGTTATCAAATTTGTCATAGGGATTGGGCTCTAATTTAGTAATGGTGTGAAATTCCGGATAACCATCAAAATAAGTTGGATGAACTCGACGTGATGCATATTCATACCCGAATTTATAGAGGAATCCGAGGTCATTTTCTTTTAAAATTTTCTTAGGATCAGGTTTATTCCAACCATCTAAATTCTGCTTATATTCTTGGTATTTCTTCCATTCCTCTTTTGTAATTTGAAATAAAGGATCCTCTAATATTCCTTCAAGGGATTGGTCACTTCTTGCATTATTAACATGTTCAAAATTTGCAGTAAGTGTTTCAAATTTAAATTCCTGAAATGAATCGTGCTTACTTAAGTAGTATACATGAACTAATCGATCGAGCAATGAACGGTACAGGATTAATGCATTATCGTAATATTCCTTTTTATATAAAATCAAAATTGATTCAAGTAAAGAACTTCCTTTTGCAATACAATTTCTTAGATAAAAGTCTTTCGATTTCTCGGTTTTTTCAGCTAAATCAAAAATCAACATTGGAGCTACAGCAACAATATTTTTCAAACACTCAAATATTTCTTTTTCAGGTATTTTTGATTGCATTCCAATAGATATTTACAAAAGCATGCTACCTTCTAATTAATCTACTAACCCAACGGCACAACAATTTTCCTTTTACACTCGTAGTTTGCCAAATATTCCGTTTAAACACAAAATTCCAACTTTAATTGCTAAATCTGCAAGTTTACGACCTCTGTCCTTTCGCATAACAAATGCTAACGAATCAGCGCTGTTGCCGGTGTATCACGGGGGCGGGCCGGTGCAGCTCGTTAAGCGCCAGCTCAACTTTTAGGTAGTATATCCATTCGGGGTATTTCAATAACCGCAGCCAAAGATCTATGGCCTCTTCTTCGGTTAGCTTGCCGCGGGTATAGTTCGTCATGTCTTGTATTAGGTTCTCTTCTTCGCCCATTTATTTGCCCTGTTTTTAGTGAATCTTTGTATAGTAAGTACCTTTCAGCGGCCAATCCTTACAACTTTTTTTAAATTTTTTGTAAGGATTGATCTCCAAAACGTACTTACTTATGTGAGGTCACAAATATAGGGCCTCTCAAAAGAGAGGGCGGATACAAATATCTGTCCGCCTGTAAAAAATAAAATATCAAACAGAAGGCCGCGGGGTGCCTCACTGTATTGCTGCTTTCTTTATCGATAGGCTGCCATATAGTACATCCGGTAACCATACTAGCCGGTCCTTCATAAAACCTATTCTTATTATGGGATTAGAATTCTATTTAGCACCAAATAACATGACCGCTGATACCGAAGATTATATGGCTATCAGCAGTAATACCAACAGCTATTCCATCGAAGATGTCTTCGATCATATGACGCGCGAGGGCTCTACCATTACCAAGGCAGAAGCCCTTGCCAGTTTCGAGGAAATCAGCCAGGGCATTATCAACCTGATTCGCCAGGGAAATGCGGTGGTCACGCCCCTGTTTAATATCCGCTCGGGTATTAGCGGGGTATTCGAGGATGAAGATGACAACTTTGATCCGAATCGCCACCAGGTACGCATTAACCTGTCGGTAGGCTCCCGTCTGCGGCCCATTACCGCCGAAATAGATCCGCAGAAAATTAAAGCGCGCGAACGTCAGCCGGATCTCGAATACTTCTACGACGATGCTACCGATACGAAGAACGATGTTATCACTCCTGGTCGTGGGGCGCGTATTGTGGGAGAGTTGCTTAAATTCGACGAAGACGATCCGACCCAGGGTATCTTCTTTGTGAATAAAGACGACGCCTCCGAGACACCGGTGGATGAAAGCATCCTTAAGAATAAACCCGGGGAGCTTATTTTCATTGTGCCTACCCTGCCCGCCGGGATATACCGACTCGAAGTGCGTAGTATTATATTCAATACTACGGAACTGCGCACCGGAGCCCTTTCGCACGAACTGACCGTTTCTTAGCTGTCAACAATCGGGTTCGTCTGTCTAAGACATAAGACCAAAGCCTCTCCATCTGCCTGGTGGAGGGGCTTCTTTATTTCGTTATGGTGTATAACACGTCGTGTTAAGGGTCGTAACACGTAGGGTTAAGGGGTCTAACACGTCGGGTTAAGACCCTTAACGTATCGGGGTTGGAATACACTCTCTCCGGTATATGAAGAAATAGATGACTGGTACCCACTTGTTATTCTCCCCGGATTATCAATAACAAAAGGGAAATATCACCTGTTGAAGTAACAAATTATCTGCAATTACGTCTCCCTGCCCCCTTGTTTGTAAGCGCACTCTTCTACATATTGAGGCATACATTAATCTGGTAAGAACTGTGTATATGGCAAAAAAAAAGAAGAAAAAGCTACGAAGTCTCCTTTCCAAACGTAAAGCCCATGCCCGAAAAGCTCCGGGTACTGCGCCCGGTACCGTGCAATATACCGGGGACCAGAAGGTCGATGAGGTCAGCATTAAGGTGCACGATTACGATGTCGATCATGTGGAGCATATCTCCATTGCGGATATTGAGGAGTCACGGCCCTTCCTTGAAAACTCATCCAAAACCTGGATCAACGTTACCGGCCTGCATGATGTGGACAAGCTAAAAAGCATATGGAAGTATTTTGATCTCCACCCCCTGGTCCAGGAAGATATTGTCAATACTAGTCAGCGACCAAAGGTAGAAACCTATGATAACTGCATCTTTTTCGTCCTTCGTATGCTGTCTTTCGATCCGGAGAACAAATCGCTGGTTTCTGAGCAAATCAGCGTGGTGCTGGGGAGTAATTACGTGCTTTCCTTCCAGGAAACGGATAGCAACTATTTCCAGCCGATCTTTAATCGCCTCGAGGCCGGGGGACGCATCCGCACCCAACCGACGGATTACCTGGCTTATGCCCTGCTGGATACCGTTGTGGATCATTACTTCAACGTGATTGAACAGATAGGCAATGAAATTGAAGAAGTTGAGAATATCCTTTTTGAGGATGAAGAAACCAACCAGGATTTACTGCAAAAGGTGCATCATATCCGGCGGGAAGTCGTCTTTTTGCGTAAATCGGTGTGGCCTTTACGTGATGCCCTCAATACCGCTATCCGGGATGATTCCGATTTTATATCAGACCATACCAAATTATTTCTCCGCGATGTGTACGACCATATGATACAGGTTATTGACAGCGTGGAAAACTACCGGGATATGGTATTAAGCCTTCACGATCTCTATATGTCGTCGATGAGTAACCGGATGAACGAAATTATGAAGGTGCTGACCATTATCGCCACCATTTTTATCCCTCTTACGTTCATCGCTGGTATTTATGGGATGAATTTCGATCCTGAAGCCAGTCCCTATAACATGCCGGAGCTCAGCTGGTATTGGGGATATCCGGCATCCATAGCAATAATGGTTGTATTAGCCCTGATTATGCTGTACTATTTTAAACGCAAAGGATGGTTATAGTCTAACGTATTAACTGTGAACCACTTATAATCTTTTTATATTTAAACCTATGGAAAATCTAAAAATTCTTGTCCCTCTCGACTTTTCTGAACTGAGTGCCACTGCTCTGCAGTCGGCCCGTCGGATGGCGGAAATGTGGAACGGAAGCATTACTCCTTTTCACTCCTACCTGCCTCTTAACGAGGTAGACGGCGGACCCTATATGTTCGGGATGCCCTCTACCCCCGTTGAGGATTATGAGGATGTGGAAAAAACCATTCGGGAACGACTCAACGAGCTCTCCCGGGAACATATTGAGGCTTCCATGCTTAAGACCCCGCAGGTTTCTATTGGCAATCCCGCCCAATCTATTGTGGAAGAAGCCAAAGATTACGATATGATTGTGATGCCTACTCACGGGCGCACCGGCTTTTCCCGCTTTTTCCTGGGTTCTGTTGCCGAAAAAGTGCTTCGCATGGCGCATCTGCCGGTATTGGTCGTCAATAAAGAACGGCAGCTTACCGATCTCGAACATATCCTGCTAACCACTGACTTTTCTGATCACTCTAAAGATGCCTTTCCCTATGCCAAGGCCATTGCCCAAAAAGCAAATGCACAACTGGAACTCATCAATATTTTTGCCTACGATCCGGAACATAACAACGATCCGGATAAGTCCAAGATTCAGCTTCGCGAACAACGACTCAAAGTACTGGCCAAAGAAGAGCTCCACGAGTTGGGCGACCAGGTTACCACCAAGGTAATCGTCTCTACGGATACTCCTCACGAAGCAATTCTCAACTATAACCTGAACAACCCCCAGGATCTCATTGTGATGTCGACAGTGGGCCGTACCGGCATTGATTACCTTATGATGGGCAGCACCACGGCTAATGTGGTTCGACACGTTAAGAGTCCGATTCTAAGCATCAACCCTAAACAAGAAGCATAAACCCTTTGAAACGATTTATCTTTGGCATTGTTATTCTTGGGATTGCCTTATCTCTATTTAAAGCCTGTGGGGGTACTTCGGGTTTCGAAGTCGATGATGAAGACGAACCGGAGGAAATTTTGCCCACCGAGCCAGTTGCCCCGGATGGCATACTGGAAACCGTAACCTGGAATACCGAGTGGTATGGTAATGAAGGGAATGGTCCCGATGATGAGTTCCAGCAGACAAAAAATATCGTGCGGGTGTTAGACTCTCTGGATGCCGACCTCTATGCCATGCAAGAAATCTTCAGCCAGGAAGCTTTTAATGAGATAGTTGAGCCCATGACCGGCTATAAAGGCTTTACGGCTGATTTCATCAATAAAGGCCAGAAGATGGCTTTTCTGTATAACACCAACACCATCGACTCCCTGGAAGCAGGTGAAATATCTCTAGCGGAGGTGAGGGAAACCTACCGGGATGAGTGGGAATACTACTGGGCCAATGGCCGACCTCCCCTCTTTTTTCGATTCGATTACCATACCCCCAACAGCGAGCAAACGGAGTTCTTTGCAGTGGTTATTCACGCCAAAGCTAATTACGGGGACTACCAGGAATCTTATAAGCGACGCCAAATGGCGGCCGAGGGCTTGTACTACTACCTGTTGGATGAGCATCCCAATGCCAATATCATTCTGATGGGCGACTACAACGATGATGTGGATGAATCGATTTATTACGAAGAACAAAATGGCGAAGAGGTATACCAGGAAACACCCTACGATGAGTTTACAGAGGATACCCAACACTTCCGAATAGTCACCAAAGTACTATCTGAAAATAAGCACACCGCTTCCATAAACTATATGGATAAGGGCGACCTGATAGATCATATTACTATGAGCGATGAGCTGTTCAATCTTTATATCGATGACAGTGCGACTATTTATGAAGCCCCGCTTGATTATATCCCCGACTTTGAAAGCAGCACCTCAGACCATTTGCCGGTTTGGGCCAAATTTGATATGGCTCAGTAATTAATTGGTGTATTTCCTCGTTCCCGGAATATTTGGATACAAATCTAATTGGATTTTTCGCTGGCGGCCACGCCATGGCGTGTTGTCGGGACGTACCATGTATTAGTCCGTATTGATTCGAATTTATCACTTATTCAGGCTACTGCCATATATTCTACCGCTTGCTCGTGAATTATATTGCTATCGGTATTCCTGTCTCTTTTACCTTTCTGCCACTGCAATGGATTATCAAATATATATTGCCTTATGCGCTTTAAAGCCCGCTCATTTCGGATTATATGATCATAAAAGCGCGACTGCCATGCAAAATATTCGTACTCATGGGCATTGCACCACCGGGTAACGGCTCCCTTAAAATGATTGATAATCATAGATAATGATTTTGATTGGGGCTGCCCGAATTTTGCTTTTCTCTCTGCTTCAGAAGCATTTGGTACGGACATGCCATGGCATGTCCCGACAGCTTCTTCTGATTCAATTCCGATTATCCCATGAATATGATCAGGCATTACCACAAATTCATCCAATATCACATTTTCCTGATGATGAGGAATCTGCCGCCAATAATGCCAGGCTATGCATCCAGGCACCGACAGGCCCATCATACCATCATTAATATGGCCAAAATGATGCTGGCTCTCGTCCGTGCAGATTGTAATAAAATATAGCCCTGTCCTGTAATCCCAGCCCTTCAATCGGATCGATTTTCGATTCGGACAATTCCTCTTTTGCATCTCTTTCTTGATTTAAAATCAATCTGCCTCCAACAATTCTATCCTATTTTAATCACGTCTCTCATTCGTATTTGTGCGGAGGTAGCATGCTACGTCCCCGACGAAAAATGTATTAACCTTACTACAGTGCCAGCTTAATGCCTGCCATTACGTTTAATCGGCCAACATCTTCATGCACGACTTCATCAATGACATTATTCCCGCTTTCATAGCTATAAATAACATTCTGATCTTCCCACATGCCGTATTGTAATCCGATGTCCAAGCTTGTATTGGGACTAATCTTAGTGCTAAAACCACCGCTTATAAACTGACGGGAGCTGTCAAAGCCTCTGGTTGGATCAGCGTAATAACCATAGCCGACTCGGGGGGTAAACTGCTCGTTCATTTTATATTCGATGCCTCCCCTGAAATTGACCACATCTTTAAAGACAGATTGTATCTCGTTGTTCAGCTGTGTTTCATAGTCACTCAGTCCTTCCTCATCATATTCAGCTTCTGTATAAAAAACACTTTCCGCAGCTGCTGTAAGGGTAATTTTCTCATTCCCGGTATAAGTTACCCCCGCCTTTAAGCGCGGTGGACGTATAATCTCGTAGGTGAACTCTCCGGGAGCATCATGTTCTTCCACATCTCCATTGTCGAAGGTCGTAGTAATCACGGTATTGTACTCTTCTTCTATCTCTAATCGACTCGGGAACTCATAACTAACCCCTATATTCCAAGCTTCAGCAGGCCGATACATCAGGCCCAGCCGGGCACTAAAAGATTGCATTTTGGCATCTATAGTATCATAACTGAGGATCTGATCAATATCTGTATTATTCGATCTATTGTTATAATCGTTATTCCGGTCGCTCTCTAAGAAGTCTCTCTTATAGGTATAGGTACCACCGGAAATACCAACAGAAGCACCAATAAAAAGGTTCTTAGCAGCTTCCGTTGCAAGAAAAGCCGAATATTCACCCAACTGTCCCCTTTCGGTCATCTCTAAATTCTGCTGGATGCCCTCGTATCCGTTGGCTCGGAAGGCCGAGGTCGTATTCGAGTAATCGTCATCCCCCGGACTCGGATCATAAATGGCGAACGCATCATAAGCAGTAAAATAAATATCATCACTTACCAGGGAACTATTATAATAATCAGTAATGGTCGAAGCTTCATTAAATCCATTTGCGCCAAGTGCTCGGTTATAGTCGCTGGTCTGGCTGTATCCCCCTCCAAACACCAAACTTCCCCTAGTCGTTGGGAACTTATACACAAATCCCAGATCGCCCACGCTTGTTTGATTATCTGAATGCTCGGTAGTATTCCCCAAGTAACTGCCCGAGGCTTCAGCAAATCGGCTGCTCAGGCTGAAAGAAAGATATCCTTCCGGTGCCAGTGCCATCACGGCTGGATTATCCTGATAGGCACCAAAACCAGTATAACTGCTTACGCCAGGAATTACGATACTTACCGGATCGTAGGAAGGATATTCGAGGCTGTAGCGCAGAACGTCATCGGTGGTCTGTGCTCCGACGATGGCCGGAGAGCTCAAGAAAATACCCAAAAGGACGAGAAACCATTTTTTTGATATACCTTTGATATTCATAGTCTTATACCTTTATAGTCTGTTGATGAAAAAATGTTGGATATGCCTGAGCTCGGTTAAACTCAGTTGCCACCGCTACGGGAACGCGAGGAAGAACCGCTTCTGCTTCGGGAACCAGATTTACTGGACGAAGAGGAAGAGCGACTCCTGCTTACGGAACCAGAACTACTACTGCTACTACGACTGCGCTGCCTAACAGACGAATTATTACCAGAGGAAGATGAACGACTGGAACGCGAGCGTATTTGGGTATTTGCAGAAGAGGAGGAACGACTGTTGCTATTCGATATCCGGGTTGCCCCCTTCTCAATAGCATTTCTTAATTTCTTAATAAAACCACTACTCCGGCTGTCGCTTCTCCTATCATTGCGCTCCAACTGTCTGTTTAATCGCTGTTGGGGAGAAGTAGAAGGCGAACTATCTAAAGTATTTATTGAACGCCGTATAACACGCACATTCCGCTCTCGCTTGTCACTGTCATTGTTATTGGCTGTCCGGATGCCTACCCTACTCACGCGAACGGCTGAATCATTGTTGCTTTGCTGTTGCATATTATCACCCCTGCTTCGGCTGCGGGAACTGCTCCCATCACTTCCACTGCGGCTTCGGGTAGTATTCCCCACTGAGCCTGAATTTGTTCTGCTTCGGGTACTATTTCCTTGCTGTACCGTACTACGAGTTCGCGTAGTATTACCAGAACGCTGGCGTACATTTGTATTTGAGTTATCGGAACTTCGACTCCTTACGCTAGTACCACTGCGCCCATTGTTGGAGTCCGATCGACTTCTGACCCGATTGGTTCCTACGCTTGCACTTCTTCGGCCATAACGCCGATCGTCATCCCGGCTTCTGCTGTAGTTATAATATGCACGGCCAGGCTGCCCGTAATAATTGTAGTAGTTATAGGCGTATGGACGGTAGTGATAGCCGTACCAGTAGGGATCATAATAGTACGAGTGTCCATAGAAACTATGGTAAAACGGACTACCCCATGAAAAAGAGAAGGCAAAGCTATTGTGTCCATAATAATGTCCAAATCCCGTTCTTAAACGCCATCTCCAATAGGGGCTTAAAGACCAGTAGTGTGAAGAAAAGTAGGGGTCGTAATACCTGTGAGAATTAAAATAAAAAGAGTGGTAAGAAAAATCGGAGAAGTAACGGTTAAACCCATATTTACCATAACGATCAGCATAGGCATAGTCCTTGTAGTAGACGGGAATATACTCATCATATTCCACCACCTCTTCCCCCTGCTGGTCGGCACGATCTTCTGTCACAGATTGGCTATACTTCAACTGAGTATAGCATCCGGTTAACAATAAGGCCGATAATGTTAAGATAAGAGCTTTAATCAGTTTCATGGCATTCTACGTTTAATGTTAACTCCCCCGCTCTGTGTTACGAGCTCGTACACTACTTCTGAGCTCTATTATCAATGTATATGATTAATGTTATATACACAATCACATGATCATGTGAATAGCCCATTAAATTTCTCCCTTGAGGGATTTAGCAATCACTTCTGCTTTAGAATGAACGTGTAGTTTTTTATAAATATTGCGTATATGAGCACGTACTGTATCAATGGAGATGTCGTACCGGTCCGCAATCATTTTATAACTGAGTCCGTCTACCAATCCATTAACGATATCGTGCTCACGCGGCGTTAAATTCGAATCGCTGTCCTTTTTATTGTTATCATCCTGAAAATGAGTGATCACCTTCCGGGCTATTTGAGGCGACATGGGAGCACCACCGTCCAGCAATTTCAAAATAGATTCTTTAATCTCGGGCAGCGAGGTATGTTTGAGCAGGTAACCAGAAGCGCCTGCTCGCAATGCTTTAAATATTTTATGGGAATCGTGATAGACCGTCAGCATTATAATTTCAATATCGGGATATTCCTCTTTAATAACCCCCATCCCCTTGATGCCGGACATCCCAGGGAGCTGGATATCCATTAATATAACATCCGGTTCGGCATGTTCCTCCAAATAATCAATCATTTCCTCAACCGAATCTACCGCTACGGGACAGCTAAAATCATCCTGCATATCAAGGTAACGCTGAATTAGATCACGAATCTTTTTGTTGTCTTCGACAATACCAACTACGGAAGCCATAAGAATCAGTTTTAAGTAAAATTAATGCATAATCTTTCAGGCTGTACCTTCTACCCGTACTTCAAAACCCTTGTTATTATTAAATGTAATATCCGCATCAATACGTTTCGCTCGCATCTTCATGTTAGACAAACCCTGTCCCGTTTTACGTTCGTTTTGAGGACCGGTTCCGTCATCATGAATACTCATTACAAAACGTTGACCGTTTGTTGCCAAATGAATCTCTACCTTGCCTGCATTAGAATGCTTGGCTATATTATTAATTGCTTCTTTAAAAATAAGGTACAGGTTTTCTCGCAATGATACTCCAAGTTTTTCTTGCGTATCGCCCTCAAAACGATAGCTGATCTCTTTCTCGGGCAGTACGTTGTTCACATAATCCTGCATTCGATCGGTAAGATCCCCTACTGTGTCATTGCGTGCATCTATGGACCAAACGATGTCATCAAGACTGGATACAATTTTTCGGCTTTGGTTTCCAATTTGGCGGAGCGAATCCTGAAGAGGATCGGCGACATCCATCGTCTGGAGGAAATCTGACTGTAAAGCAATTTCCGTGAGTGCCGATCCCACATCATCATGAAGATCACTTGCTATGCGCACGCGCATCCGCTCCAACTCTACCATCTTACGAACACGATAATAGTTATATATAAAAAATATTAGTCCAATAACGGCCACTATAACTGCAGTAATAAACCACCAACGCATCCAAAATGGAGCCAGTACGGTAAACGACAACTCTGTTTGTTCTTCATTCCACCGCCCATCATTATTACGAGCCCGCAACTGGAAGGTATAGTCACCGGGACTCAGCGAAGAATAACGAACACTTCGATCTGTAGTCATCTGCCACCCCTCACCGGAATTTCTTAGCCTATACTGATATTCCACCTGATCTGGTGAAGTAAAATTAATACCTACATAAGAAAAAGTGATATTCCGCTTGTCGCTTTCAATTTCGATCTCTCCTTGTAAAGGTACATTTTCTCCTCCGGCATTAAGATTTTTCATATGAATACTGGGAGGGGCTGCATTCATGGTTTCCATAGACGGAATAAAGCGTGTAACACCTCCTACCGATCCAAACCATAAATCACCCTCATTATCTTTAAATGAAGCTCCTGCATTCATTTCATTGGCAACCAGTCCCTGTGCCTGGGTAATAAGTTTAAAAGGACGCCTGTCATCGGATGGTTCTGCATTCTTATAAGCTTCATAATCAAAGCGGATAATCCCTCTGTTCGTCCCGATCCAAAAAATACCACGATCGTCTTGTTCTATAAAATAGCATACCTCATCGGGCAATCCATCTTCTGGCGTTATAGCCTCAAAATTCTCACCATCAAACCGGGCAATTCCACCAAATGTGGCAGCCCATAAATTTCCTTCTTTGTCAATAAGAATATCCATTACCCCATTGTTCGGTAACCCATGCTGAATGCCATAGGTGGTGAAAGTACTGTCTTTCCACTGACTAATCCCTCCGTAAGTGGCAAACCAGAGCGAACTATCTTCTGATTCCTCAATCGCCATTACCGTATTATTAGCCAGTCCTTCTTCCTCTGTCCAGAGTTGAAAGTCTTGGTTATCATATTCTAGTACTCCCTCTCCGTAGGTACCCAACCACCAACTATCCGTGGCCTCTGACCTGTGTAATGACCGTATTTTTCTATACGGGACCTCGGTTTCGTCAAAATTCTGGAATACTCCTTCTCTGAAGATGCTTAAGCCCCATCTGGTACCGATAAATAGTCCCTCGGTACTGTCAAAGGCCATCGTATAGACTTTATTATCTACCAACCCATCCTGACTGTTATAAATTGTCGTCCCGGAATTATTCAATCTGGCGATCCCTCCACCATAGGTAGAAATCCAGTGGCTTCCTGTTCTATCTTCCGTTATATCCGTTATAACATTATTAGGCAATCCCTCTTCCACAGTATAATTCCTGAAATGGTTACCTAAAAACAGATTTATGCCTCCTCCAAATGTCCCAAACCAAATATTTCCTTCCCGATCATATAAGGTGGTCTGCACAATATTATTGGTGAGCCCTTGATCAACAGAATAGTTGGTAAATGATTCTTCAATAAAAAAGCTAACACCTTCTTCTGTCCCTATCCAGAGTCCCCCCGACTCCTGATCCACCGAAATAGACTGAATGCGATTATTTACCAATCCATCATTTTCTGTAAAACATCTGAATACCTCTCCAATAAGTTTACAAAGCCCCCCGCGGCTGCCAATCCATAATGTACCATCCTGTCCTATTGTAAGATCACGGAGACGATCGTCGGGCAGCCCGTGGCGCTCGGTGAAAGTTCGAAAGTTCCCATCTTCCAGCTTGGTTAGTCCGTCCCGTGTGGCAAACCAAAGTATGCCCTCTTCATCTTCCAGAACTTTACGAACGCGATCGTCTCCCAGACCATTCACTTCTCCGTACTGACTAATATTATTATTGCCATCCAAGTGCCAAACGCCCTCGCCATCCGTTGCAAACCAATATTCATTCAATTCGTCTTGATATATATCCAAAACAGTGCTGGAATTCAGGGGAGACAATGCTGATACTGATTGAATACTATCAGACTTAATAACGTTTACCCCGGCAGCGGTCCCTATCCACTTCCATCCCTTGTGGTCTTCGTATAAGGAGTGGATTCTGTTTTCTTTAAGACCGTCTTCCATGTAATAATTTTCGAATTCTATACCATCAAATCGGTTTAATCCATAGCTGGTAGCAATCCAAAGATAGGCATCCTCATCCTGGAGCAGGTCATTAACCACAGATTCACTAAGACCATTTTCAATGGAGTACGTACGAAAAGGCAATGTCTGTGCTTCCGCTTCACTAAAACTGATGGCCAAAAATAATACGATGAGTAGGTAGAATCTCATATATAGTGAACCTCAAAAAACTGCTCTAAATTTTACAATTGTATATCAGTCTATGAAAATTTGCGGAAATAAAAAAAGCCCCGGCAGTGCGGGGCTTTTTCATTAAAATAATAGTCAAAAGTTTAACCGAGATAGGCTCGGAGAGCTGCGCTTCGATTATGGTGGCGAAGCTTTCTTAGTGCTTTCTCCTTAATTTGCCGAACGCGCTCCCGCGTCAGGTCAAAGCGTTCACCAATTTCTTCAAGGGTTAACGAGTGCTCCCGACCAATTCCAAAATACAGGCGAATTACTTCTGCTTCCCGGTCGGTCAGCTTAGACAGTGCCCGCTCAATCTCCACCTTGAGCGATTCCCCCATCAGATCATTATCGGGATCCGGAGTTTCCTCGTTCTCAAGAACGTCCAGCAGGCGATTATCTTCGCCCTGAGCAAAAGGAGCATCCACAGAAAGGTGGCGTCCTGAAATTTTAAGAGTGTCTGCAACTTCTGATACGGTCATATCCAGACTTTCGGCAAGCTCTGCGGCAGAAGGCACACGTTCGTACTCCTGCTCCAGCTTTGAAAGCTCTTTACCGATCTTATTCAGCGCCCCAACTCTGTTGAGCGGCAGACGAACAATACGGCTTTGCTCTGCCAGTGCCTGCAGAATGGATTGTCGAATCCACCAAACCGCATAAGAAATAAACTTAAATCCCCGAGTTTCATCAAAACGTTTTGCAGCTTTAATCAGTCCCAAATTACCTTCATTAATAAGATCTCCAAGTGACAATCCCTGATTTTGGTACTGCTTAGCTACGGAAACGACAAAACGAAGATTGGCTTTTGTTAAATCTTCGAGGGCTTTTTGGCTGCCTTTCTGTATCTCTTTGGCAAGCCTGACCTCGTCTTCCGGTGTAATAAGTTTCTCTTTACCAATCTCTTGTAGATAGCGATCGAGGGATTCCGATTCGCGAGTAGAAATTCCTGAACTTCTGGCCACGGGATTTTTCTGGGTTTATTAGTATTTTTAGTGCTTTTTAATGGTAACGTATTACCATCAGGGTAAGATAACGCCCAATATATAATAATGTTGCCCTTTCAATCTCTGAAATATAGCAGGTTTAAGGCTTAATTGCGAATGATTATTTTCGCTTCCCTATGCCTTTTCAAGCATACTTTTTCCACTAAATTCGGCTGGTATACCGAAATAACTTGCCACAGTACATGCAACATCACTAAAGGTCTGTCGCGTTCCAAGATTAACTTGTGCGGCTTTTGATCCCGGAAACAGTAATACCGGCACATATTCCCGGCTATGATCAGTACTGTTTGAAGTAGGATCATTTCCATGATCTGATGTAATGATCAATAAATCATCTTCTTCCAGTTTACTTATAATAGCCGGTATCGCCCGATCAATTTCTTGCAGGCATTCGGCATAACCCGAAGGATCCTGCCGATGTCCATACATTTGGTCCGTATCAATCAGGTTTACAAATACGAAACTATCTGAAACTGCAGACATTAGGCTCAGCAACTGAGAAATCCCTTCTGCATTGTGTTTGGTTCGTCGGAACTGGGTAAAGTATTCTTCTGCAAAAAGATCTACGACCTTACCAATTGAATAGGTGTTAATTCCTTCTTCTTTCAATCGGCCCAAAAGATTATAATCTGGGGGCGAAATAGAAAAATCGTGTCTTTTTTCTGAAATGCGTTCAAAACTACCGGCTTCTCCCTTAAACGGGCGGGCAATAACCCGTCCTACTCCATGATCTTCGGTAAGCACCTGATTACGTGCAAACTCACACCAATCGTACAATTCATCAACAGGTGTTACATCCACATGCGCGGCTACCTGGAACACACTATCTGCCGAGGTGTAAACTATGGGATACGTTGTATCCAGATGCTCTTCCCCATAATCATTAATAACCTGGGTTCCGGAGTATGGTTTATTAACCAATACTTTTTCCTTGCCAATCCCCCCGCAGAAAGAATTAATTACTTCCTTGGGAAAACCCTCCGGATACGTTGGGAAAGGTCGGCCCAGCTGAATTCCGGCAAGCTCCCAGTGTCCGGTTGTTGAATCCTTACCGGCCGATCGTTCCTGCATTTTACCATAGGCACAAATAGGATCTTCGATCATTGGAACCGATGTTAACGGAACGATATTTCCCAACCCCATGCGCTGCATATTCGGAAGTTTGCAACCTGTTGCCTCACAAAGGTGTCCCAATGTATTTTCTCCTTCATCCCCATAGTCAGCGGCATCTTCCTGTGCACCTACGCCCAAACCATCAATAACAATTAGATAACAATTACCCATAATAAATTACCTTCTTATTTTTATTTGGATTTTGTTGCGTCTGACAAGGCAGTTTTAGCATTAGACAGTACCTGGTAGGAATCTTCATAATCCCCATTCAGCTCTACGAAGCCTACATTTATGCCTGTCTCTATATGCATCCCGTTTGATAGCTCAAACGAATTGCTGAATTTATCGCGTAAAGCAGATATCCATTTTTCAAGGGCTTTCTGATCTTTATTTTGAATCAAAAAAGAGTACACATAATCCGAATGGTAACCCAACATTCCCGTATAACCGAATTGCCCCGGATTTAAAGCAGTAACAAGGTCGCGTTGCATCTGGTCAAGCTGATCAATACGCATTTTTGTCCTGAGCTTGGGCAAATTTGACAGGGTCAAAAGCCCAAACCAAGTATGGAAGTCATTTTGCTCCTCTCCATTATTGCGAAGCTCAATATCCACTGTCTTCTCCCAAAAATCCGGCATAAATGCTCCATACTTGTTGGCAAATACCGGAGCATCAATATCAATATTCGGATCGTTTGCAATGATTTGAAGAGCCGCTACCCGAACCAGGTTTATAAGTTTGTGTTTCGTTGACTCTTTAAATATTAGCGGGTTTTTATCGTAAACTAATACTACCCCCTGCCGACGATCATTCATAAGCATCGGAATGGCAATACTGGCCCCCTCGGTGTGGGGCTCGCGGGGAGATATGCGTTTGGGACTATTATTAAAGTGAATAGCAAATTCCGGCTCGCCGTTTTCAATAGCTTCACTGGCTATGGATCGATCTTCGATACTCATACCAATAGGAAGTGGATCTTGCGCACCATCAGAATTTAGCACATTACACCAGCTTTCCATGCCTCGCGCTATAAATGAAACTCCGCCTTCATTCAGATATTCCTGGATTATATTTAATAGCCTCTTAACCATTTCTGTACGGTGGCAGCGTACATCCAGTTGGTTAACGGAGTCTTCATAATCTATCCATTCGTTTTGCTGCTCGTAAAGATCACTAATCTCCAGATAGGTATTTAAAACATTACGAAGGGCCTCAATATAGGAATGAATAACCTCGCTTTGATCTTCGGTAAAGACATTATTTTTGGACTCCAATACGGTAATCGCAACGGTCTCACCATTATTCACGAATGGCAACATCGTAACATACCGCACTGGCACTTCATTATAGTAGTGTTTAAGAGATTCTTCTTTTAGATTATTATTCCCTATTTCAACTGCCTTAGGTTCCGTAATATCTTTGTATTCATTCAGAAAGTGATCATCGAACTGAAGACGATCTTTAAACATCACATTTTCAAGAGCGGTGGATTTAGTCTCAAGTACAAACTGCCGGCGGGAACGATTTACCCAGTACATATAAACCGTTTCCATCTCGGAAGCACTTCGCAACAGAAAAATTAAGTTTTTTAATACGTGTTTAAACTCACGCAGGGCCTTTTCCTGGCGTTTTTGTCCCATAATATCTGCATTTGATCGGTCTTTTTTCTGTACGGAAGCATAACTGTCCATTATTAAATTACCTTACTTTTTGCGCCAATTCTTCAGCCTGTTCAATCATCTGTTCCACGGCAACCAGTCCCTTATTCCAAAAGTCCGGCTGGGTTATATCAAGACCCAGTTTACCCACAATATGTTCCGGCCAATCTGATCCCCCCGCCCGGAGCATCTCTATATAGCGATCGGAAAAACCGTTCTTTGACTGTCGGTATTCTTCATAAAGGGCCAGAACCAGCAATTCTCCAAAAGCATAGGCATAAACGTAGCCGGGCGTATGTAAAAAGTGAGGAATATAGCACCACCAAAGATTATAATTTTCTGTGAGAGTTACAGAATCGCCGTAAATATCGTTCTGGGTTTTGCGCCACAGCTGAGAAAATTCTTCCGTAGTCAATTCACCTTCCTCGCGGCGTTTGGTATGAATGGCGTGCTCAAACCTGTTCATTGAAATCTGGCGAAACACGGTTGCAATGGTATCATCAATTTTTCCAATTAACAGCGCCAATTTTTCTTTGGGATCAGCAAGCCGGCTCATCAACCGTTGAAATACCAGCATCTCCCCAAAAACGGAGGCGGTTTCGGCCGTGGTAAGCGGAGTATTAGCCTGCAACGCTCCCTGCTCGCGGGATAGATACTGATGGACCCCATGGCCCAATTCATGAGCCAAGGTTTGCACATCGCGTATCTTTCCGTCGTAATTCATAAAAACATACGGATGTACGGAAGGGACGGTACTTGCGGAATAGGCCCCTCCCCTTTTACCGGGCTTGATAGCGGCATCGATCCATCGCTGTTTGAAAAACTTTCCGGCGATATCTCCCATATCCTGATGAAAGTCTGAATAGGAATCCAACACCATATCCTGGGCTTCTTCCCACTCAATCTCCTTTTCGTTTTTTAAGAGCGGAGCATAGCGGTCGTAATCATAAAGCTCTTCGTAATCCAACAGCGAACGCTTCAGCTCATAGAAACGGTGCACCAAATCATAATTATCTGTTACAGAGTTGACGAGGATTTCCACCGTTTCATCGTCGATCTCGTTGGATAAATTCCGGGATGAAATCCAGCTTTCGTACCCCCTCAGCTTGTCGTCGGTATGCTTATCAGCCAGCAAAGTATTAAAGACAAAGGTAAGCGGACGACTTAGTTCCTCGAATGTATTGGTAAGGGATTCATGGGCACGTTTTCGAAGGTCCCGGTCCGATTCGTGCAATTTACTTAGCACTTGCTGCTGAGTGAGTTCTTCCCCATCCAGTTCAAAGCGGGCGGCTCCCATCGTTTCATCAAAAAAGCGATTCCATGCGCTCCGGCCCGTTACTTTTTTGGCGGACAGTACCTGCTCTTCTTTTTCGCTGAGCACATACTCTTTATAGCGGCGGGAAGTTTCCAGGTAATGCTTATAGTGACTGAGGGTTTTGCTCTCAATAAGTGTTTCCGCCTGCTCATCATCCACATCCAGCCACTCCACATCAAAAAAGACCAGCTGTTGCTGTATTTCCGAGGATAGCTCATTGGCCTCCTGAACCAGCTTCCCATATTTCGCATTGGAGGTTTCGGTGGACCAGATCAGCTGGGCATAGGAGCCGATCTTTCCCAGCAGCTCCATAATTTCTTCATAATCCTGCAGCGCTTTTTTCATTTCCTGGGCATCAAAGGAAGCAACTTCCCCTTTATAGTTCGATGCAAACTGCTTTGCCTGTTCCCGAACCCTTTCTTTATCCTTTTTCAGTGCAGGATCATCCACCGATTCATAAAGATCTGAGAGGTCCCACTCAACATATTGCGCACTTGTTTCTTCTGCTTCTTTTGTACTCATATAAATAGTTTAATACAGCCTTTTCTTATTCTTTAATATTAATGATGCAATCAGCGTAGTATAACAAAATTAATCGGTCCCCAAGCATCGTATCTACCATTACAAATAAACAGATTGCTATACGGCCTATATAATGGTTTTATAAGCATTTTTCGTTTAAATCTGTTTAGATTTACGGGGATAGAACGGGGAGATTTTCATCCTTCCCCAAGAGTCGGTCGGACCCCTGAAAATGAAAATTCCTATGCATTAAAAAACACAGTTTTTAAAACTAACTAATATTCTATTCTAAGCCAATAATATCCCGCCTCTTTTTTAAGAAAAGAACAACAAAATCAACGCTTTACAAAGCAGCTGATACCTACGAAGGACTAAACCAATCGGCTGCGTTATTTTTCACAGAAATCACACTTTAACTGACCTCGCAACGACCTATATATCATCGGGAAAAGGCATAAGACATTGCACTTAAGCGACAAGTCTAGTGATTAAAATTAAAATCTCAACCGCACTCGAGTCCCCTTGAAACGGTTGTTAGGCGGACTTTTTAGTATCAGCTTTCCAATTCTTTTTGGCTAATACAATTGCTAGGATGACTCCTACTATGAATCCACCACTCTGATTTCCCAGAGCAGAACCGATCGAAACACAAAGTAAAATCACTCCGAGTGCAATTACTATATTTTTCATGATTTTATCCCTCATTATTTTACTAGTACGGCTAATATATAGGCGTGGAATCCGGCTCCAGTTCAATTTTCTCATAATATTAGATTTTGTCCAGTTATTTATCGAGAGGCTACTTTCAGTGGATATTATCCGGAATAGTAGATTCCAGATAACATATCCCGAAAATCTTTTTTTTAAAAAGAAGCAATACATCTTAGGGAGCAGTTGCTATTTCAACTGGAGTGGATTAACTATTTAATAATTAAAATAGCATCGGCAAAGATGCAAAATATCAGGATATGATAAAGAATATTATGTCAACCTGTTATGTCACAAAAAGCGGGTCGCTATGCATGATAATATCCCAACATAATACGGTTTTTGTGTTTGAGCGGTATTTTTAGCAAACTATGTCTTTGCACGATAATGTCATTATGCCGTTGGCTTGTTGACATAAGTATAGGTTATAGGGCTAATACAATCTCAAAATATTAAGTATCTTGATCATAAGGTGATGTAGAATCTTTGATATGAACTCCAATTTCTTAATACTTTTTGAAGATCATATTAATTAATATGTAAGAAATAAGGACGTACTCAATTTCAGCAATGAGGTGCTTGTGCTGGTCATAATGTCGATCAAGAGACTAATGAAAAAAAAGATAACCATTGACAACTATTTAGATAGCCATTATATACACCGAAGTAATTGGTTAAGAGCAGCCGTTCTTGGAGCAAATGACGGTATAATCTCTATTTCAAGCCTTGCTATCGGAGTAGCAACGGCCAGCGCAACAAGAGATCCAATTTTATTAGCAACCATGGCAGGTCTCGTTGCGGGAGCATTATCTATGGCCGCCGGAGAATATGTATCTGTTAGTTCACAAACTGACATTGAGAAAGCTGATATCAAACGGGAAAAACAAGAACTTGAAGAAATGCCCGAAGCTGAAATAAAAATTTTGGCACAGATTTATGAAAGAAGGGGCCTTAAGAAAGAGACTTCATTACAAGTAGCAAAAGAATTAACTGAAGCAGACGCACTTGGGACGCACATTCGTGACGAATTAGGAATCAATGAAATAAGTCAAGCGAAACCAATTCAAGCAGCCTTAGCATCAGGTGGTGCATTTACAGCTGGTGGGCTTTTACCTTTAATTGTTACACTTTTTGCACCTGTCTCACAAGTAGAATTTTTCCTATATGGGTTTACTATTTTATCTCTCATTATTCTTGGTGTTGTATCAGCTAAGACTGGTGGTTCAAACATTACTAAAGCTGTGATACGGATTGTAATCTGGGGAACCATTGCAATGGGTTTATCCGCATTAGTTGGTTACATTTTTGGTGTCAATGTTTAATTTAGCAAGTACTGTAGGAATGCAATGCGGGCTAATCTGTTATTATAAATAACATTACTATTTCTAATTTAATCTTTGACGTTAAGCTGACAATTAATTGCACTGGGAAACGCATTTGCTTGTCTGTTAAAATAATTTCTGATTCTCTTATATAAAGCGCCCTATAACCAGCGCATTAAGGGGACAGGCCTCGCCTGTTCTTGCCAGCTTCCATTTTTATAGTTACTCTTTCATTTTGTAATTAATTCAACACTCCGGCGCCTGCACCTTATGCGCAAGGTCGTTATAGGGCTTAAATAAAAACATGTGCTATTCGATGCAATCGTTAGTACAGAACCTTTGAGAAAATGAAAAAAAGTATTGTTTACCTCTTTTTAATTTTCATGGCATCATGTAACCAACCCGCTAAATATGAGTTGGTTATCGAAAATGTGGGCTTTTTCAACGGAGTAGAAGACAAGGGAATCGTTAATATTGCTATAAACTCCGACACCATTGCTGCAGTTAGTACGGAACCGCTGCTTTCAGACTCAACCATAGATGGTGCCGACAAATACCTGATTCCCGGCCTGATAAATAGTCACACTCATATCTGGCGAGCGGAAGACCTAAAAGCGGGATATGAAGTAGGGATTTTAGCGAATATAGGTACCCATGCCAGTGACGAAAAAAGAGACAGCCTGATTAAGGAAAAAAGTAAAGAGGAAGGATATCCATTCTATTATACATCCGGAATTGCAGCAACAGTACCCGGCGGACATCCAACCCAGGTAAGTCCCAATCCGATTGAAACAATCAATGACACCGTTTCAGTAAAAGAATTTGTGGACCATCGAATTGCTAATGGCGCCGATTTTATCAAAATAGTGCGGGAAGACCATGATTTTTTCATCTTCCCGGCACAGCCAACTCTTAGCTATGATCAGATTGAAAAAATCATCGATTATACCCATAGCTTGGGTTACAAAGCCGTAGTTCACATAGGTATGCTGTCAGAAATGGTAAAAATTGCTGAATTCAAACCCGATGGCTTCGTTCATATGTGGAGTTATAGTGACGAGTCGAAACTTACAGATGAACACCTTTCCAAGATTCAAGAAAGCGGGGCATTTGTTGTTCCCACAGCAATCCTCATACCCCGAGGATTTGAAAATGCAAAGATACGAGGGGAAAAAGCAGCTGAGTGGGCAAAAGAAAATTTTATTTCCGTAGAAGAAACATTAGAAGGAATAAGACGCATGCATCAGGCAGGTATAATGATCGTTGCAGGGACAGATGTAGGAGCAACTTCTACCATAAACTGGGACACTGATTTGCTGGCAGAATTAGATCTTTACAGTGAAGCGGGCCTTTCAAATCTTGAAGTTTTAAAAACAGCAACGGGGAATGCAGCCAAAGCCTGGGATATACCTGTGGGAAGGCTTGGCGTAGGAAGTAAAGCGAATATGGTACTCCTTAATGGAAATCCTTTGGAAAACTTAGAAGCTCTTAAGGATATAAATAAAATTTGGAAAGCGACATTGGCTGAAGATTAATTTGTAACGAAGGAAGAGCCCAAGCCCTATAACAACGGCATTAAGCGGATTTGGTACAAACTTGGTTTTGGCATTCTCAATTGCAATTACAGTTTTGTCTGTTAAATTGAGTACATAATCTCCAAACCGCTTATGCGCAAGGTCGTTATACCCAGCACTCAACTTTCAATTCTTGATAAGCTTAATAAAAGACTTTCTGCTTTTTGGCGTTGTTTTGTTACTTTTAAGCAGTAGTTGATTTAAAAAATACCGACATGAGTAAGAAGCCAGTTTTAGACAAATTTGAGAAGCTTCCCCCTGAAGCTAAAAAAGAAGCAAGCGACTTTGTTCAGTTCTTATATGAACGGTATGTCAAATCCACTCCTAAAAAGACAAAAAAGCCTATCTCAGAAAGTTCTTTTGTTGGAATGTGGAAAGATCGTTCTGATTTAAACGATAGTTCCGCTTGGGTAAAAAAACAGCGCCAAACCCAGTGGACAAAACGCTAAATTATGGCGGACCAGTTTATTCTTGTCGATACAGATATTCTTATTGATGTCAGTCGTGGCATTACGCAAGCTATTAACACACTTGAAGAACTCCAACAAGACTATGTTCTCTCAATAAGTGTCGTAACACAAATGGAATTGATGGTTGGTTGTGAAAATAAGAAGGAGTTTAAACAACTGGAAAACTTCCTAAATCGATTCGAGATTATTCAACTCTCTAAGAGTATTTCAACAAAAGCTGTTGAACACTTCAAAGAATACCGCCTTAGTCATGGTGTTCTAATTGCAGACATGCTTATTGCGTCCACCGCCATAGCTCATGAAATAGAGTTGATTTCCAAGAATCAGAAAGACTATTCATTTATCGCAGATTTAGAGCTTAAAAAATATATTGCAGAATAGGTGCTGGGCCTAAACCCTTTAAAAAGGAAAGTGTCAATCCGCCGGCTGACGGACTCATCCCAGGGTTCTTCATTTAACTTTTCAAGTGATACCTCTTATTCAGACCATCACTGCCGACCAGCTACATTGATCACGCTCGAATCCCCCCATTTCTACCATTAAAAAGTGACAGCATAAAAACCATCCCTTACGGAAGGTAAAGGTCGTTTTTAGACGTTTTGGAAAAAGAAGACCTGCCGATGGCCAAAAAAATCCCCGCCGGGATAGCCGTCACAACGCTTACTTATTGATGCCTCCATTCTGCCAGTTATTCAGCAGCTCCCATCCGACTGTACTTAAAAGTACAGTCGGTATGTACCGGTAAGTACAGTGCGACCGGAGTAGTAAGTACAGTCGGTATGGAGTTAGAAGTACATGAGGTAGGGAGTAAAAAAATATGCCCCTGCCTTATAGAAATAGAGGCAGGGGCATTGAATAGCTGATCAGCTTCAGCCTAAGAAACGACCAGTATGGCATTTAAGCGAGCCGTTTTTAGGCGACAGCAGGGTATCTTATACATGGCTTCTTACGAAGCCTCCCCGTTTATCTTTTAGCGTATATCCTCCACGCATAATTATCGGCATGTTAGATTCGATTAACTTCTATCCAGAAAATGCGTTTTCCCCGGGACCTTATCCATTATTGATGCTTTGGTGATGGTGTTAGCCCCATGCTTGTTGTTAATGGCATCCTGAACCATGCAGAATTGCCGTTGGCCCGGATCTTCGGAAAAAAACAGTTCCTGCTGCCCCGAATGGTCCACGCTCACCGTCCCGATGCCAATGCCCCGCAACGCATAGCCGCCCTTCAGCAGACCGTTGATGCGCGGCCGCGCTTTACGCATGCACTCGTGGTGGATATATCCGTCAATATTGGTGTACCCGTCGGTCGTGAACCGAAAACTAACGCCTTTATGCTGGCGGTGCTGGATCCGAAGGTAGCAGAAATACTTCCGGGCCCGTAATCGGTAGGCCCGCATCCGGTAACACAGCCGGTTGATGCCTTTCATCAGCTCCCCTCGTATTTCCGTCACGCTGGTCGATTGGGTGCTAAAGGTATGCATGTAGTTGAGCTGCTCTTTGGGGACCAGCTGCTCGGTCAGGACCTTCGCCCTATCCTTGCCGGCGACCATCTCATACATGATTTTTCCAAAATAGTCCCCGAACAGCTCCTGGAAGACCGGATAGCCCCGCTGGATTCCGTCAGCAATGGTTTGCAGGCCTTTGCCCTTGAGCTTGGCGTATCGCTGGCGGCCGATCCCCCAGACTTCATCCAGCGACAGAGGCCCCAGTATTTCTGCGGCCTCCTCCCGGTCCAGCACCAGTGCTAGCCCATCGGGTTTGTTGATATCGCTGGCCAGCTTCGCGTAGGTCTTCGAGTAGGAGATCCCAACCGAACATACCAACCCGATCTCCCGGTAGATCATGTCCCGCAGGGCTTGCCCATAGCGGGTAATCTCTTCCCTGGATTTGTCTTTCAGGAAAGTAATGTCCAGGAAGTACTCGTCCATCGAGTACTTTTCGACCGTCGGGGCAAAGTCATTAAGGACATCTTCGATTAGAGCACTGATCCCTTTATACTTCTCGTAGTCGGCCTGCAGCCCAATGATATACGGACAGATCTGTTCGGCCTCGTAGGCACTCATGGCCGTCTTGATACCCAGTGCCCGTGCCTCATAGGAGCAGGTGGCTACAATGCCGCGAGGTATCCCCTTTTCGCCTTTGTACCATCCGCCGATGTAGATCGGGAGCCCGTGAAGCTTGAAACACTGCTGTTCGACCTGCGCATAGAAGCAGTTCATATCCAGGTGCAGGTAGTACCGCTCCTTCAGGGAGGTATGCTGCATGTCTCGGCTCACGCACCGGTAGTCGGTGATCTTGTGGACATCCTCGTCAGGATTATATGTTCCAGGGTCAATTGTATGCATTGGTTATGAAAAAAATAATTGCAAATAAAAGGATGATTGTTATAAATTACATGTAAATATATATGTAAATAAAGTAACTTATCCAATGCAAACCGTCCTAAAAGAAAAGGTTAATGTCGATGCGGTCTTTCGAAGCTTTAAAGACAGTGACAAGCACACCCGCAGCGGATGGGAGCATAAACGGATCCAGCCCCGTTACGTGAAACGCAAGAAAGGCGAAGTACTGACCATTACAGACGTGCGCCGCTCCTACGCCCAACGCAAAGGCGAGCGCCTGCAGGTCCATTTCGTGATCTGCTGCGAGGGGGAACGCTACTTTCACCTGGTCTATGATGCGGACAAGATCCTGTGGGTGCTGCTCTATGAATTTGACGATCAGATGCTCTTCGACGAAAAAGAGATTAACGTGGATATATCCATGGAGTAATTTTTTTGTAAGGGTTACGCCATAAAACGTATTTACATAGCCATTGAATTAATGAGATATAAGGTCATCTTTAATCGGCTGGCCTTTTCTTAGATTTATTATCTGTATAGTTGGAATCTGCTAAATACACATAAAGGGATCATTGCCTGCTATTATCCACCACAACGCCCTTTCTTGATTGCTATCCATCCAATGGGGTACCATAGATACCAGATGAAAAAGGTTAGGCTAAGTTTTCACTCTTAAGAAATATCGACTTTTGAAACAGTAATTTATATTTATTAGCTGCCCACTTTCCGGTTACACTTTTCAATCTTAGAAGCTCATAAAGTTATTGCCTTATTACTTATACCCTTTATTCAAATTATATCAATATTCCCGTCTTCCATATTATATTGTACTTAATACAATAGAGTTCGCTTAGCATTGACCGCTAATCATTTGTTGTTCATTCAACTACTGCACTACCGATACCTTTCACCTCAGCCTTTTCAAATGTTAACTGACAATGTGTACCCTCGCCGTTTGTAATATTTAACTCAGCATCCAACTGTTGTTGTAAAAGATTCACTAATGTCATTCCAATTGTTGAGGCATTGTTAGAATAATCCTCTTTGGGCAAACCGACTCCGTCATCATGTACGATTAAATAAACCTGGCCTTGCTCTTCCCCGAGACCAATTTCTATTTGCCCATCATTACGATCTTTAAAAGCATGCTTGTACGCATTTGTCAGAAGCTCATTTAAAATAAGACCGCATGGTATTGCTTGATTCACATTAAGGTTGATCGGCTCTATTTGCAGACGAAGTGAAATATTATTTTTGCTACCGTATACATCCTTTAACTTATTAGCGATTTTTCTTGCTGTTTCCCCAAAATTAAGGTGCGACAACCGATCCGACTGGTACAGCAGCTCATGAATAGCAGCAATAGCCTGAATACGCTGCTGGCCAATGCGCAAGGAATCTTGCAATTACGGGTCTTTACTCTCCGAGGCTTGCAACTCCAACATACCACTCACTATTGCCAAGTTATTTTTAACGCGATGATGGATTTCGTGGAGCAAAGTTTCTTTTTCTTTGAGTGATTCCTCCAGTTTTTCTTGGTAGGCAACCTGCTCACTAAAGTCTATCGCCTCAACAAAAATCCCATAAACCTCTCCACTATCATCAAACAGCGGTTTATATATGAAGTTAAATATGTATTCCTTTTGTGCTCCCTCTTTCGCTTTATCAAAATATATCGGCTCCCCACGTCCAACATAGGGTTCTCCTGTATCATAGACTTGGTTCAATAAATCAATGTATCCCTGTTGTTGGACTTCTGGTATTAACCTCAATAACCCGTTTACCAATAACATTATCTTGTCCCACGACTTCTCGATACGCTTTGTTGGCAATCACAAAGCGCATTTCAGAACCTTCCAGTAAACACTTCGGAGTGGGGGGCTTCTTCAAACATCTCTTTAAGCTTGTCCCGACCTGTTTCTGCTTGCACGCGCTGCGAGTGTTCTTCATGCAACGAAGCTTGCATTTTTTTTCTAAATTTTTCTGTTTTGTAACATCAACACCGGAACCAACGATATAGGTCTGGTCATGTTGCTGAAATTTATTTGCTATAAAATCATAAATAGCAGTATTGTCTCCAGCAGTATATAGTTTTAATTCAACTCTCGCATGTCCTTCTTCAAATACGTTAGCAATTGATTCGCGGATAAGTTCCTTATCATCATCATGGACAAACGCTTCCGCAGGTTGTCTACTAATCTCCCCATCTGTTAATCCAAATACGTCTGTAGAATGGGCGTTCCATTTTATTACTTCCCCTTGCTCATTTAATACAAATAATACGCCAGGCAAGCTTTTTAATGTTATATCATTAAATTCTTTTTCATAGCGCAGTGCCTTTTCCGTCTCTTTACGATCGCTTACATCACGGAATATTAAACTGGTCCGTTGTTCTCCTTTGTAATTGGTAAAAACAGATGTTGTCAGCTCACCAGGTATATAGCGTCATGATTTGTGGACATAGGTAAGCTCACCGGAAAATTTACCCGTTTCCGACCGTTGTTCCAGCGCTTTCTCTAACTTTTCATCTTTGGCGACAATTCCTTCACGACCTTTACGGGTAATTTCCTGTTCTGTCATACCAAGGATGTTGCAAGCTGCTTTGTTGGCTTGCAGGATATCACCATTCGGAGCGGTAAGCATTATGCCATCCAAGCTATTTTCAAAGAGCATTTCATACTTTTGCTGATAATCTATCTTGCTGGTCACATCCTGGACAACGACCAGTTTATAGTTATTCCCTTCGTAAGAAACAGGACTGGTTAATACACGAACAAATAAATCATCCCCATTTTTCTTTTGATGGCGCCACAGACCTGCATTATTGAACTCCGGTTTCTTATCGTTGCCTAGATGCTTCTTTAACGTTTCAACTTCGCTGGCAGGACGCAACTGGTCAATAGTCATCGAGCACATCTCACTGTGGGAATACCCGTATAGCTCAACGGCCGATTGGTTTACTTCCTGTATGGACAGATCTGAAGGATCATATATCCACATCGGATTTGGGTTCTCACTAAAGAACAGATCTACATTTTTAATATCCATAAACTAAACACCCCTAACCCTCGTGCAGATTTTATCATATTAAATCCTTTTAAGGTTTTAAGGAAAGCAAAAAACTACAAAATTAAATCTTTTATAAGAATCGGGGAGGGTATTTGTAATACTAAAACCTTCTGTCAAAGAAAACTTACCTTATCCTCCATTTCGTAATCTATTTAAGTTTATTTGAGGACGAATTTGGGATCCCAAATAACATAGAATGCAAGAACTTGGAAAACAAAAAGAGCGAAGCGAAAGGGAATGATAGAATCCCGTGATTTTATCGGAGAACGATTTGTACTTGTTGGCAGAAAAGGAGTTACAAGATTACAAAGTTAAGGGGAAATCTAAATAAAGGATATATTGAACTGGTTTATATAATTTTATGTTGGTATGGAAGCCGATCAACCAAGGCACAACATTCTGAATCAAATTAGCACTTTTCTATACATGGCGGCAAGGACACGGGCATAGGCTATTGCCAAACACATTGGGAAATAAACAGTTTTAAACAGACATGCCCTTTAATGGGAATTTATGGAGATATAGCGGGGTGTGACTACCGAATTATCATCACCAAAATACTCCTCAAAACACATAAATAAGCATCTACATCTTTACTGTTTTTTACCATAACAATGGTTAACTTTAGGCTTGGTAGTATGTTCTGAGAAACCAAAATATCTGTCAATTTTAATAGTTGAACTCGTTTTAGCTACTAATTTTTAACTTACTCAAAAAGATCACATTTTGAAGTCGCTCGAAGCTGTTTTTGGTCCCAATTCCGCACTTGTTGAAGAACTTTTTAATCAATATAAGGAGGACCCCTCCTCTGTTCCCGCTCACTGGAAACAATATTTTGATGATATTGATGAGGATGGCACCGCGGAAGAACTGAAAAAAGAAGCAAAAAAAGCAGATAATGGTGCTCCCGCTTCTGCCCCATCCAAACCTAAAGCTCCTGCTAAGGAGAAAAAACAGAAAGATACTAAGGAAGAAGAAAGCGCTGACGTTCCTAAGGGGGCTACGCTGGAAAAAATAAAAGGGATTTCCAGCAAGATTGTAGAAAATATGGATGACAGTCTTAATATACCTACGGCTACCTCCGTCCGCGTGCTTCCCATGAAAATGCTTATTGAGGATCGGGCTATTATTAACCGGCACCTTCTGCAGCGCGACGAGCAAAAGTCCTCTTTCACCCATTATATTGCATGGGCCATTGTTCAGGCTCTGAAGGAGTATCCGAATATGAACAACTCCTTCGTCCGTAAAGATGGGGATCCTTATAAAGTTATTCCCGATCAGATTAATCTGGGTCTGGCCGTTGATGTAGAAAATAAGGACGGCTCCCGAAATCTGCTGGTTCCAAATATTAAGGGTGTGGACCAGATGGATTTCAAGGAATTTCTCAATGCCTATAACAACCTGATTGCCAAAGTTCGAAACGGCAATCTTCAAATTTCTGATTTTGAAGGAACTACCCTTACACTGACAAATCCCGGAATGATCGGAACCGTACAGTCCGTACCAAGGCTTATGGAAACACAGGGAACGATCATTGCCACCGGAGCTATCGACTATCCGGCCGAATACCAGTCGATGTCCCAAAAGGTGCTCAATAAACTGGGCATCAGTAAGGTAATGACGGTCACTTCTACGTATGACCATCGGGTTATTCAGGGAGCTGAATCGGGCTCTTTCCTTAAAAAGATGCATAGTCTACTCAACGGGGAAGAAAACTTTTATGAGCAAATTTTTGAAGATCTAGAAATTCCCTATGATCCCCTCCCCTTTGGTGAAGATAAATATATAGGTCAGCTGGACGGGCAAGGTGCTACGCTTGAGCAGAATAAGCGGGCGATCGCTGTTATGCGCCTCATTAACATGTATCGCACACGGGGACACGTACTCGCTGATCTCGATCCATTAAGCGATGAACCGGGTCATAGTCCAGAGCTGGATCTTGAATATTATGGACTTACCCTGTGGGATCTGGACCGGGAATTTTATTGTGGCGGACTGGGTGGTAATGAAAAAGCCTCGCTTCGTGAGATTGTTCGCCTGCTCCGCGATACCTATTGTGGTAAGATTGGGGCCGAATACATGCATATTCTGGATCTGGAGGAACGCCAGTGGTTGCGGGAGCGCATGGAATCTACCACTAATACGCCGGAATTAGACAAAGAGCAGAAAAAAGAGATCCTGCACAACCTCAACCGTGCCAAAGCGTTTGAGCAGTTTTTACATAAAAAATATATTGGTCATAAAAGATTTTCACTGGAGGGCGCCGACACGCTTATTCCAATGATGCACCACATGTTGGAAAAAGCCGGTGAAGATCAGGTTGAAAAAATGTTCATGGGCATGGCCCATCGGGGACGTCTAAATATTCTCGTAAATATAATGAACAAGCCTTACCGCAAGGTATTTGCTGACTTTGAGGGAAATCTTGATCCGGACAGCATTCAGGGTTCGGGTGACGTCAAATATCATCTCGGTTCGAAAGGAACGTATCAAACGAAGGCAGATGAAGAAATCAATATCGAGCTGATGCCGAATCCAAGCCATCTCGAATCGGTTAATCCGGTTGTTGAGGGAGCTACAAGGGCAATTCAGGACCATCATGAAAGTGAATCTGCAAACAAGCACATTGTTCCTATCCTTATACACGGTGACGCAGCATTTTCAGGCCAGGGTGTTGTGAGCGAAACGCTTAATATGTCCCAGCTCGATGCCTACCAGACCGGGGGTACAGTACATATTATTATTAATAACCAGATTGGTTTTACGACCCTTCCAAAAGATGGCCGTTCGACCGAATACGCTTCTGATCTGGCCAAAATGATCCTTGCTCCCATTTTTCATGTAAATGGAGATAACCCCGAAGAAGCTGTTCACGCTATGCAGATGGCTTTTGAATATCGGCAGAAATTTGGTAAAGATGTCATTATTGATCTGGTTTGCTACCGCAAGCATGGTCATAATGAGGGTGATGAACCAGCCTTTACACAACCGGGTATGTACCAAGAGATCGATAATCATCCGCCTGTACGTGATATCTATGCAAAGCACCTTCTAAAGCAGGAAGAGCTGACCGAAGAAGAAGTTCAGGAAATCTTTGATGAATTTGACGATCTGTTGAGAGAAGCATTTGAGGACGCCAAGAACGCTTCTCCGCTCGAGGTTACCGAGGATATGATTGAGCGCCATGAAACCAAGCAGGAGGACTGGCCGGAATTCCCTGATACAACATATCCCGAAGATGAGCTTAAAGATATTGCGGTTAAGTTAAATACCGTTCCCAAAAATTTTGACGCGAATCCCAAGCTTTTAAAACAATTAGCGAAGCGCGCCGAAATTGTAGAAAATAATGAAAAGAAAATTGACTGGGGTTTTGCTGAAGCACTAGCCTTTGGCTCTCTCCTTAAGAAAGGCACAACGGTACGCCTGACGGGTCAGGATGCCGAACGAGGCACTTTTTCACATCGGCATGCCAAACTCCATGGTACGGAAACCGATCAGGAATTTATTCCGCTCAATAATCTGAGCGATGACCAAGCGCCTTTTTATCCATATAACAGCCTGTTGAGTGAGTTTGCCTGTGTAGGTTTTGAGTTCGGCTATAGTGCGGCTGAGTTGGATGCATTGGTTATCTGGGAGGCCCAATTTGGTGACTTCGCCAACGGGGCACAAATTCCGGTGGATCAATATATTTCGGCTAGTGAGGCCAAATGGGGACAAAATTCTTCCCTGGTAATGACACTGCCCCATGGTTATGAGGGTCAGGGGCCGGAACACTCTTCCGCACGTCTTGAACGTTATCTGCAGCTCTGTGCTGAGGATAACATGCAGGTTGTGAACCTGACTACACCGGCACAATATTTTCATATTCTCCGTAAGCAAGCCAAGCAGGAGGATAAACGTCCTCTTATCATTATGTCGCCGAAAAGCTTGCTACGGCATCCACTGGCTACCTCAAAAACTGAGGATCTGGCCAAAGGAGTCTACAAGCCTTTTATCCCGGACCACGAAGTAGAAGATAAAGATAAGATTGATCGACTGGTTATTTGCTCTGGGAAGGTATATTATGATCTCTACAAAGAGCGAGAAGATGAGGAAATTGAAAATGTAGCCATCACACGCTTGGAACAGTTCTATCCTTTTCCTGATAAAGATCTGGAAAACATACTGGAAGAATATGCACATGTAGAGGATATCGTCTGGTGCCAGGAGGAACCAAAGAATATGGGTGGTTGGTTCTTTGTAAATCCCCGAATAACAGAACAACTTCGGGATAATCAATCCTTACGCTATGTGGGACGACAGGCTTCCGCCTCTCCTGCTGCCGGACAGGTTAAAATTCATAAAGCTGAACAGGAAAAACTTATCAATTCGGCCTTAAAATAACGATAAGATAAAAGCTTAAAATAAGAAAAAGGCCTGACCATCGAATCTTGGTTAGGCCTTTTCATTTTTTTGAGCTATATAACTTCCTACTGCTATTGATAAGCGTCACGCTTATCATATATTTGTTTCAAGCATAGACGCTTAAAACAGCCATTTATTTTAATCCTTTATCTCGAACTCAGGTTACTTCACAACAGTTAAAATTATCAACTATTAATAAACCCTACCGAAGACCATTGGGTACGCCCTTACAAATACGACTAACCGCATCGTGGCTGTGCAGGCTCTCCATATGCACACAGCGGATTACAAAGTCAACAATCTCATCCTGTTCATTCAGCTGCTCATATAATAACCGAGCAGCATCCTCTACAAATTTTTGGAAAGCTCCATTCATCTCTGCAAAAGCCTGCTCATCTTCACGTTTGACCATTACCTGAGTTTCCGTCATCAACGCTTCGCGACAATGTTCTACCAAGTCCTCCACGAAAAGAGAATCATCCAGTTCGACGGTCATGCTGGCTAAGCTTCGCTGACTGTGTGGTACCGTTGCAACCCCACGTTTATCCCGGGCGTGCTCCGAAAGCTCGTAAGAGCATGGGCAGGCACTGCTATATTCAAAATCCAGATGCATAAACTTTCTAAATTTCCCATCTTTGCCCATGGTTCCCTCTATAGAAACAGGATAATACTGATATCCTTCTAATCCGGAACGTAAGCTTTCCTGCATGATTGGATAATTAAAAGACAGACGCAGGTAGGCGGATTGAGAGTCCAAATCCTCCCGGTAACACTCTAGAACTTCCTGAAGCTTATCCGGATGGAAGACCTCATCCTTAAATTTATAAAAAGAGCGCATAATGCGACTCATATTGATGCCCTTTTTCCCCGCTTCCAAACCTACATATCCATCTACCGAGGTTTCGAGCGTAATAAGCTCGCCATCGGGACGCGGATACTTTAACGGTAGCTTAAAATCAGAAATACCTACCTGTTGAATAGGTACGTCAGCGCCTTCGATGAGTGACGCCGGACCATTTTGGAGGTCCGGAAGGCTATCTTTATAGTCGTCAGACACAGTAAATGTTGGATCGTAATAACGCTTCAATTTTGTAGATATCATTCGTTCGTGCTACTGTTGAAGAATATTTATTTCAAATCAGGTAAAGGTTTACCTAAGAGATACGGACAATATTTAGCCGAATTTCGTTCAGTTTCTTGTAAATAAACACTGTAAAGGAAACCGTTATTCTCAAGTTCATTTGCTATGGGACCTTTTAGTTCATCAAAAAAAGCCTTAGCTAAATTTTCAGTCGATGGAATTACATCATCCAAAAACGGTACATCCAGATTCAAATTCTTGTGATCGCATTTATCGACAATCTTCTTTTGAATTATGGATCTTAATATTGACAGATCGATTACATAACCAGTTTCATCATTAATATGGCCGGCAACTGTAACCTCAATATTATAATTATGGCCGTGCCAGTGCTCATGGTTACACTTCCCAAACGTCTGACGATTCCATTCATCCGAACGATCTGGATTATGTAAGCGGTGAGCAGCATTAAAATGCGCTTTTCGTTTTACAAAAACCAAGCTAATACCGTTTTATTGTTTAAATTTCGAATTTATAAAACGGATCTGTATTGCCCATGGTTCCATTTTATCAGAATAACTCTAAATTATTACCATTTGGCATTTATACCAAAAATATGAAAAGAATAGTTATACTTCTGATATTTTTATTTTATTAAGTCTATAAACCGGAAGCATCTATTGCAACAGTAGACTGGTAAAACTTTCTCTTTAACCAGAAAGCAACATTCACCAGTGCAATAAGGGCCGGAACCTCAATCAAGGGGCCCACTACTCCAGCAAAAGCTTGTCCGCTGTTTAATCCAAATACAGCTATTGCAACGGCAATAGCCAACTCAAAGTTGTTACCGGCAGCTGTAAATGAGATAGATGCATTTTTATCGTATCCGGCTCCCATCACTTTGCTCACTGCAAAACTAATGAAAAACATCACCACAAAATAGATCAGCAGCGGTACGGCAATACGAGCCACATCCATTGGAATTTGGACAATGAGTTCTCCCTTGAGGCTGAACATAACCACGATGGTAAACAGTAGTGCAATAAGCGTCATCGGTGAAATCGTTGGTAAAAAAACTTCCTCATACCACTTTTTGCTTTTTAAACGGACCAATCCAAAGCGACTGAGCATACCGGCCAAGAAAGGAATCCCTAAATAGAAGGCCACACTTTCAGCGACGGTATAAATTAAAATATTGACAATGGCTCCTTCGAATCCAAGTAGCGGGGGTAGTTTGGTAATAAAAATCCAAGCATAAAAACTGTAGGCAAAAACCTGAAATACGCTGTTGAGTGCTACTAAACCAGCTCCATATTCATTACTTCCCTCTGCTAAGTCATTCCATACCAATACCATAGCGATACAACGTGCCAGTCCGATCAAAATAAGTCCCACCATGTATTCCGGATAATCGTGCAGAAAAATTAATGCCAAACTAAACATCAGCGCCGGACCTATAATCCAATTCTATATCAATGAAATACTCAAGACTTTGACATCCTGAAAAACCTTTGGCAACAATTTATAATCCACTTTGGCCAGCGGTGGATACATCATTAAAATCAGCCCAATAGCGATGGGAATATTGGTAGATCCGCTGCTGAAGGAATTGATGAATTCAGGCGTTGATGGAATTAAATAACCGATCACCACTCCGAAAGCCATCGCTACAAAAATCCACAAAGTTAGGTAGCGATCAAGAAAGTTCATTTTTTTCATTGGATCAGGTGTACTCATTTAGAAATTTGTGCAATCAAAGTTTGATTCTTTTATGGTGTTTGTGAGTATATATCCTGAAATGAGGACTACCATGTCAGGGCTTCGCAGTACAAGTTCAGGATGAACATGAAAAAATCTTTATCTCAATTACTCATACTTTTGACATCAAGTAATACATCTCTGTGGCGATTTGACGGCATCGCTCATCGTAGGTCTCTTTTTCTCTCGGCGTATCATCAGACTCTTTGGGATCGACATACGGAATAGAGAATCGTTTTTCCGCACCCGGTACGAACGGACAGTTTTCGTCGGCATCGGAACAGGTCATAACCGCCGCGAAATTTTTCTGGGGATTGTATGAATCATCGAATGTTTTAGAGAAGCAGATCAACGGCTCGTTTTCATCACTGAAATATACTTCATATCTAGGATTTTCTCCTTCGGGATCTTGTATTTTAAATCCGGCCCGCTCTATCGCTGCCACTGCTCTTGGATTAAAAGCCGTTGCTTCAGTGCCTCCCGAATAGGTTTCTATATTATCGA
Organism: Fodinibius salicampi; assembly: GCF_039545095.1. NCBI lineage: Bacteria > Pseudomonadati > Balneolota > Balneolia > Balneolales > Balneolaceae > Fodinibius > Fodinibius salicampi. The sequence goes on from NZ_BAABRS010000001.1 coordinate 1,465,494, forward strand.
TGTCAAAATACTTTGCCATTACTGCTGACCAAATTTGGCAGAGATGGCTTCGACGACTATTATGCGTGCAGATAAAGGTTAAGTTTACTGAATTCTTTGATCGAATATAATCGGCTATATCCTTTAACTTTTGTTTTCGTTGAGCCGCGATTTCTTCAAGGCTTTCTTCCAGACTGCTGATGTAATTTTCTATTTCAGAATACACTATAGTTTCGTTAGATAGTATTTGTTCGTTTCCAATTGGATTGCAGGGAGGTATTGCAATACGTCCCTGCAATGTGGAAAAATCTTTATTGGCTTTTTATCAGCAGCAATCTGATCCCGGTGTACAAACAGCCCCTTCCTCTATCATTTTAATTTCTTGCTCTGAATTTTTAGAGTCAGTTTCCTCACCCGGCTTTTGGGCAAAAACAGTAATACTAAATATGCCGGTATCGCCATTTTTAAAACCCTCTATTTCTTCTTCAGATAAATATCGGGTTAAAATATCATCCGGTATTACAATGGGCTTTTCTTTTTGAATGGTAATATTCTCAAATCCCAGTTCTTTAATATGACTCATATATTCATCCTTCTGAATCGCTCCAGCCACACAACCGGCATACATCTCGGCGTCTTCGCGCAAGGCCTTTGGCAACTCTCCTACCAGTACGATATCGGAAATGCTAAAATGTCCGCTAGGCTTCAGCGTACGAAAAATTTCCGAAAATACTTTTTGTTTATTCGGTACAAGATTTAATACACAATTACTGACAATAACATCAGCCAGGTTATCTGAAACGGGCATATCTTCAATATCACCTTCCCGGAACTCCACATTATTAAAGTTCAATTTTTTGGCATTTTTGCGGGCTTTCTTAATCATTGGTTTTGCAAAATCAATACCAATAACTTTACCCGTCTGACCGGTTTCGTGACGCGCTATAAAACAGTCATTCCCGGCTCCGGATCCCAAATCAATTACAGTATCTCCCTCTTCAATTTTGGCAAACTGTGTGGGCAAACCACATCCAAGTCCCAAATCGGAATCGGCATTATATCCTTCGACCTCACTATAGTCATCGGACATAATATTGTACACCTCGTCAGAACTTTCACCCGAACCGCAGCATGAACTTGCGTTATATTCCGATGACTGTTCGCTTATCTGACTATATTTTTCTTTTACGGCTTGCTTTAATTCTTCCGCAGTTTTCTGTTTTGTACTCATATCAGCAGCAATTTTCTTGAGTTGCAGTTTTTAAATTCGTTAAAAGTGGTGTCAAAAGTTCTTCCATTTCTGCTATGCCCTTTTCATCAAGACAGTAACAGGTACGCACGCCATCAATTTCTCCTTTTATGACTCCTGCTCTTTTTAAGGCTTTTAGATGCTGAGAAACTGTTGACTGAGCCAACGGAAGCGCATCAGTGATATCGCCACATATGCATGTCTCACGTTCGGCCAACAGTTCAATTATAGCAATTCGGGCCGGATGTGCAAGTGCTTTCATCAGCTCGGCTGATCGTTTTTGTGAAGGTTTAAAAAGCTTTGCTTTGGTTATTGCCATATCCTTTAATTGTAAATCGTAATTATACGATTAATGTACATTCTTCTATCCCGAAAATCAACTCAATATTAAGATTTAAATAATAAGGAAGGGCCCGAATCAACGGACCCTTTCCTGTGATCAGCACACCTCACACAATATATGTGAGACGATGTATGTGAAATGAAACCTATTGGTGGCTATTGCCTATTGATTCGGCCAACGCACCCAGCTACCTTCCCGTGTCCAGTCTTCGGTTCCAAAGGCTCCTCTGTATTCAACCTGGGTAAAGAAACCATCATTAGGAGGGGTTGCACCTCCGGAAAGGGCTGAAGAGCCAGCTTGGAGACTAAAGTTGTAGTTGTCCGGATCATTAAACATCGGATCGAACTCTTCATATGAATCTGCATAGCGATCTGCATCCGGCTGCTCAGCACGTCCACCTGCGCCAGATACATCCTGGAAATCATCATTAGTATATAATATGAAACCGTTTAGACTTAAGGCATCGGGATAATTGACATAGGTATCATCCCCTTCCTCTTCGGCATCGCCACCTTCCAGAACAAACGGAGCGCCATCCATGTTAGATACGATGAAATTGTTATATGATCCTTCCAGATTTTCGCGTAATCGCAGTCCAAAATTATTCTTTTCGGGACTGCTTCCCTCTCCGGCACCATATACAGTAACATTATAAAGATTGGGTGAAGTAGGTCCGTTTCCACCATCACAATCCGAGAGATCGTCACAACCATCATTTTCGAAACCGTTGTCAGCCCCGGGCTTTTGAACGGCTAACCAAAACTGCCCTCGTCCGGTCCAGCCCTGGTCATAATCATAGGAATCGTCATCGGCCCCATAAGCTACGAAGTATTTAATATCAACGGTACCACCGAATAATTCTATCCCATCATCACTGCATTCATAGGTTTGTACATATTCAATCGTCGTTCCACTACCTACCGAATAGAGCGTTAGCGCTTGGAGCTCTGATCCTTCAGAGATACTGAAACCTGTATATTCAATTCGAACATATCGAAGAATTCCACTGTCGTCGTCACCCTTGTCCCCGCCATATTGAATGGCATCATCCAAGCCTTCCACTTCACCGACTCCACTTGGATTTGAGTTTGGAGCGTGACCGGTCAAAATAATTCCGCCCCAGTCGTTGCGTTCCGGATTGTCCCTGGCAGACGTAAATACGATGGGATTGTCAGCGGTACCTTCAGCTACCAGACGGGCCGTAGGACGTGGTCCATCGGAGAAGTTTTCTTCATCTTGATCGAGAGTGATAATGGTACCCACATCGTTAGAATTACCGTTGTGATACTCGAAACTTACCGTCACGCCCGGTTCAATAGTTAGCGTTACTCCGGGAAGAACAAAATGCGGTCCAGCGAGTGTAGTATCATTACTCCACGTTTGATCTTCGGTAATAAGTGTACCGGGAAGATTTTCATACACTTCAGGAATTTCTTCATCCCCACCATTATCAGGATTGGTTGGACTATTATCGCTGCATGCCGATAACAACAATGAAAGCGGCAGCACAAACATTAGTAGTTTTTTTGTTACGGTAGTAATCATTTGATTATATTTATTTGATTGTGATTGGATTCTGATTTAAGGTCAGTAAGTTGTGAAATACGTTTTAAGAAATTATTACCACAGCATAGGCATACTATTATGATTGCGGTTAGAAGTTGTAGCTAATACCAACATTATAGGTGACACCGGGCGCATATTTATTGGTGATTACATCTCCCTGTTTATACACTACCTCTTGGTCTAACAGATTTTCAACATCTGCTTTAATTGTAAACTGACCCGGGCGATATTTGACGCCTAAATCCACTTTATGGAATGGCTGTTCGTATTCATCATCCGGATGACGTCCCATCCCAACGGTTACAATACGCTCACCGAAGGTGTTATAATTGGCTGAAAGCTCCATATTCCATTGCGGTATGGTATAAAACGTCCCTGCATTAAAAGAATAGGGAGACTGTCCATACATCGGCCGTTCAAAGTTTGCCGTCCGGAACCGATCTTCTTCCTTGCTTCGTGTCTCGGACAGGATATATGAAGCATTAACAACTAACTGAAGTTGTTCAGTAACGTTTCTCCTCCCTTCAACTTCTATTCCATACAGATTTGCCTGATCCGCATTTTTATACTGTACTTCCGTACGCTCGGTAAAGCGATAGAATAGCTCTATAGGGTTAAAAAACTTTTTATAAAAGGCGCTGATAGCAAATATTTCGCCTGGATTAGGATAGCTTTCAAACCGAATGTCATAATTGTGAATAAGTGTGCGGTTAAGATCAGGATTTCCATAAACTATTTGAGATCCTACAAAGTCCTGAAACCGAAAATCAGAAATCTCCCGGAATTCAGGACGGGCCAGAGTCATTGAAAATGCCCCTCTAAAGTTGATTTTATCTGAAGCGCTATAAGTTGCATTAACAGCGGGTAGGATATCCGTTTTATCCACGTTAGCAATCGCCTGGCTTTCACCATCATTTCGAATTTTTACCTTTTGGATTGATTGCTCAACACGAGCCCCCGCTTCTAGTGTGAGGTTTTCGATAAAATCCATATTAGCACTAAGGTAACCGGCAAGTAAGGTCTGCTCACCCTGATAAGAATCACGTGCTTGTGTAGTCTCGACCAAATCAAGCTGATCGTTTTCTATCAAAACCGGATCAAGGGCTACATTGGCGGGTTCATCTTTTCGGTCGTTGGGATAAGCTCCGGAAAAGTTTTGATACTCCAGGCGTCGGGCATTAAAATCTCTGTCCTTTAACAATCCCGAAAAACCTGCTTTAAGTCCCAAAGACCGAAGGGGCTGTAATTCATAATCGACCTTAGCAGTATAATTATTATCCAGCTGATCAGAGAAGAAATGAGTATTGCCCCCGTCATCAAAATAGATATTATAAGTATCCGATGGCGTCAAATTGTATTGTGTTGTTCGTCTATCCGGACGATCCTGCTTTGCCCGCGAATAGCTTATGTTTACAGAAAGTTGGGATTGCAGGAAAGAATCAAAATACCGTTCCAAGATACCGCTACTCGAAAAAATGGCTCGGCGATTAAAGTCCTGAACGGTCTGCCGGGTGTTTCTTGGATAATTAACGTAATCACCAATAATCAGCTGAGTAGAGTTCTCGAGTGAGTTTGAATAAAGATTTTTCAATCCTATTTTTGTTTTTGAATTGGGCTTGAGAAACACATTTAACATACCGCTAAGTGTAGCATCCTCCTTTCCCTCACGGCGCATATAATCGGCGTTTAAAACATTCTGATCCGCATCGCTATTATAACTTTGGATAACCCGGTACTCTCTGCCTGGTTGGTATGAGCGATCATATTTATAACTGAAGTTAGACACAATCCCAATCGGAAGGTTTGCTTCATTGAGCTGGTCGGCATAGCTCAACTCGAATTTTTGGGAAGGAATCGCTTGCTGATTACTATTTATTAGCCAATCCCCATGGAGAGCATTTGCCAGCTCTTTTTCATTTTCAGATGTCACCCTGCTATTTTTGATTACCGCTGGCAAGGTTCTTTTCCCGTTATCAAATCCAAGAAAATCCATAGGACTGCCCCGGTAACCAATCGTATTTTCAAAAGTAGAAACAGAGTTGTAGCTGGTAGAATAGGAAAAGCCAATATTTTTTTCTTCCGGGAATTCTTTTGAAGTAATTTGTACTGAACCCCCGGAAAACTCTCCTGATTGGTCGGGTGTAAATGTTTTTTGAACTACAATATTCTCTACTGATCCACTATTAATAAGATCAACCGGTGCTTCCTTTTTAGTGGGACTCGTTGAAGGAACCGGAGCCCCATTTAACTGTACATTGCTGTAACGATTGCCCAATCCCCGTATAAAAACATCCTTACCATTGAGCAAGGTAACCCCCGTCACCCTTTTCATTGCAGAAGCTACATTACCATCCCCGGTCTTTCCTAAGTATTCGGATGACAATCCATCCTGCATCGGTACCGCTTTTCGTTGGATGGATAAAAGTCCTGCCTCACTGTCTGTGCTCGCCTGCGCCGTAACGGTCACTTCACCCAGACCAATTGTTTCCGGTTGTAAAGAGACATTCAGCTGCGTTACTTCTCCCGACTCAACCTGAATATCCGTTATATTTTTCTTGGTATAAGATATGTAGGAAACCGTAATAGAATGGGAGCCCGGTTGTATTCCACTAATACGATAGACCCCATCAATATCCGATGCTGCTCCTTTGGTGGTACCTGAGATGGATACATTGGCACCTATGATGGGCTCTCCCGATTCGGCATCTACTACCTTGCCGGTAATAGTACCTAAATCATCTGACTGGGCTTTTGCTGATAGAGAAAAAGAGTAGAAGACGATGGCTAAAAGTAACGCCGTTTTAAACCATTGACTAAAGAGTTGAATATTCACGATAAGTGTGCTGTTTTTTTTTGATTGAATCCTCAACATGAGATCCAATAATAGCACACTCAGATTGTCCGAATATTACACGATCTTTATCAGTCTGTTATTCTAATTTTACGTTATTGTTAACAACCTAACCCAAATCAGCAGATTTGATTATGCTTGCATCATAATTAAGATCAGACTCTATTGATTCAAAAACACCCTTTCTTAATCTTACCCTGAAAACGGTTATCCAATTTATTATTCAGTACTCTGATTATCCCCACTTCTCTCCCCTTCAACAATATCAGCTTCAGAAATATTTTTAGGCTGACCGTTTTTCTCCTGCTGATCCTTTTCACTTTCAAATATACCCTCGGGGTATTTACCCTCTGGATGGTCTCCTAATAATTCTTTCAGATCATTATGGTCAATCACCTCTTTGTCCAGCAAAGTCTTGGCCATCATTTCGAGCTTATTTTTATGCTCATTGAGCAGTGATTTTGTCCGTTCATAATTCTCTTTAACAATTTCACTAATGGCCTCATCTATCCGTTCAGCGGTATGTTCTGAATACTTCTTGTTAAAACCATAACTGTTCTCCGGATTTTTAGAATCCTTAAGGGACAGATATCCTATTTCTTCACTCATTCCATATTCAGCAACCATGGCGAATGCCATGTTGGTAATACGCTCAAGGTCATTCTGGGCACCGGTTGAAATTCGTCCAAAAATAATTTCCTCCGCTACACGTCCGCCCAGTAATGCACAAATTTTATCGTTTAATTCTTCCGTCGTCATTAGGAAACGATCCTCTAGCGGAGTTTGAAGGGTATATCCCAAGGCAGCTAATCCACGGGGAACAATGCTAACCTTTAATACCGGATCCGTATGTTCCAAATACCATCCCACAATGGCATGACCTGATTCATGGTAAGCCACAATCTCGCGCTCTCTCGGATTAATTAGCTTATTTTTTTTCTCTAATCCCGCAATCACCCGCTCAATGGAATCCTGAAAATCTTCCATTTCCACAGAATCTTTATCTCGGCGGGCGGCCATTAATGCAGCTTCATTACAAAGGTTTGCTAATTCAGCTCCGGCAAAGCCTGGAGTTTGTGATGCCAGTAGCTTCAGGTCTATATCGTCTGAGAGCTTAAGATTACGGGTATGCACCTTTAAGACTTCTACCCTTCCTCTTAAATCTGGCTTATCAATTAAAATCTGTCGGTCAAAACGACCGGGACGTAAAAGCGCAGAATCTAACACATCGGGACGGTTGGTGGCAGCCATAATGATTACCCCCTTATCCGTATTGAAGCCATCCATTTCACTCAGGAGCTGATTAAGCGTATTTTCCCGTTCATCATTTGATCCCATCATTGCTCCTTTCCCACGGCTACGCCCAATGGCATCAATTTCATCAATAAAAATGATGCAGGGAGCCTTTTCTTTTGCCTGTTTAAACAAATCCCGTACCCGGGCGGCTCCTACTCCTACGAACATTTCCACAAAATCGGACCCACTGAGACTAAAGAAAGGTACATCGGCCTCCCCGGCAGTAGCTTTAGCCAATAATGTTTTACCAGTACCCGGAGGGCCTACCAACAGTACTCCTTTAGGCAGAGTACCTCCAAGCCTTGTAAATTTCTCAGGATTCTGCAAAAACTCAACAACTTCCTCTACTTCGGTCTTTGCCTCTTCAAGACCCGCTACATCCTTGAACGAGATCTCACTGTCTTTCTGCTTATCGTATAACGAAGCTTTGTTTTTCCCAATGTTCAACACCTGCTGTCCTGGATTCATCCGGCGGAAGATAAAAATCCAAAAAAGGATGGCTAGTCCAATTGGAATAAGCCATATTAAAATACCCCCAAACCAGTCTTCTTCAATCTGCACATCATAAGTAACACCATGCTCATCCAAAATCGGACGGATCTCATCCCCTTCAAGCATGGTAGTTTGAAATATATTCTGGGTGGTAGAACTGCCCACCTGCCAATCATCTCCTTGTTCGACAGTATCTATAATTCCTTCATTAAGCGCTTTCTCGCTATATTTCCCGCTTATATAGCTCCCGTTGGTAATCGTAATCTGATCAATATATCCTTTTTCAACATAACTAAGGAAGGTACTATACTTAATTCGCTCTCCACTTTCGGAATTCATGAAATATACCTGTACTCCAAGAAGAGCCAATAGTAATACTACGTAAATCCAAATTGGAAACTTTGGTGAATTAGTTTTGCCCTCACCTGAACCCTGATTACCTGATTTCTTTTTTGAAGACTTATTCTGTTCAGACATGTATGAACTCTTTGCAAATTTCTCTTATCAACTAAATATACGGCAAATATTTATAGTCTGCGTACTTATCCAATAAATTAGCAATATATAACGAATTGAATTTTATAAACGTATACTCAAATGAAGTCTCTGATATTATGAGTCTCTTTACCCTTCTGAATCATTAAAGGATACCACTCCTCCCTCAGCTTGTTGCATACGAATTCCTTCTTCTTGATTCTTGACTTGTCCTATCACCGTGAAGTCACTAAACTCTTCCGACAACTTTTCTACATTTTCTTCCGGGAGCGTAAAAACCATTTCATAGTCCTCCCCACCATAAAGGGCATATTTATCCACATCTTCTTTCATTTCATCAGCCACGTTCCGCGTATCTAAGGATATAGGTAATGTAGCCTGATAAAAATAAACGCCTTTTCCTGAAGCTTCGGCAAGGTTCTGCAAATCATTAACCAGACCCTGGGTGAGGTCAATCATTGAGGTTGGGATAATATCTAAATCACGAAGTATTTCAATAAAACTTTTTCGAGCAATGGGTACCAGCTGCCGTTTTACCACATACTCGTAATCATCAAGGTTGGGCTGGAAGGACTGTTGTTGTTTTTCTTCCTCCCAAAACTTTTTTTCCCTCATTAGGATTCTCAAGCCAGCGGTAGCTCCTCCAACATCACCGGTAACACAGATCGCATCTCCTATTCTTGCTCCACTACGGTAAGTAATTAGCTCTTTATCAACATTCCCATAGCAACTTATGCTAATTCCCAATAATTGATGAGAAGCAGAAAGGTCACCTCCTACAATTTCAAAATCATAATCCTTACCAGCCGCACCAATGCCCTTATAAATTTGCTTGAGCATATCCACAGACATTTTATTGGGAACTGATAAGTTAACCAATACCGCGTCCGGGGTTCCATTCATGGCATATATATCACTTACCGCAGCAGTAGCTACCTTATATCCAAGATGGTGAAGTGGTACATAGGTCAGATCAAAATCCACTCCTTCCATAAAACTTTCAGAAGAAAGCAGTTTAAGATGATCTGAATTCTCTAAAACCGCACTGTCATCGCCCCATCCTTTAATCGTTTCCTTATGCTGAGTCTCATTATGTTCCATCAGCTCATTAATAAGTTCACGACGTCCCAGTGACTGAATTGTTCGAAATTCGTTATCTGCCATAAAAGTTTGAATAGCTATAAATAAAAAAGGCAGGTACACATGATGTGTACTTGCCTTCTAAAGTTTAATAAATATTATGAAATATTACTGATTTACTTCCTGCCTTGTAGAGTAATTAATTCGAAGCGTTCCAGCCTCACGTAGTTCTTCCTGAACATCGGTAACGATACCGGTTTCGGTATCTTCATTAACCCTGAGTGAGACAATCAACTTGGGTTGCTCCGTGTACTTATCGTACATTAAATTACGAATAGCACCAATATCATCAATTATAGCATCATCAATCTGGATGCGTGTTTGTCCAAGCTCTCCTCCTCCAAGTTTTTCAGGACCAATATAAATGTAGCTTATCAGACGTTTCTGCTCAATCTTTTCAACATTTTCTGCTTCCGTAAAATTAATTTGCACCTGCAATTCAACTTCACGGAGTACCGTTGTAACCATAAAAAAGATGAGCAACATAAAGATAATGTCAGGCATCGCAGTCATTGGTACTTCCTGACTTGTATCAGCCGATTTTTTTTCGAAATGTGCCATAGATTATACGTTATCCTTCGTCGGGTTCTGCAATTGAGATTTTCTTTGGAAACATATCCTTAATAGTCTGTTGCTGCTCGCTATCTTCCTCTAACTGACCGTAGTTTCTGCCATACTCTGCCTGGGCTGCTTGATTGCGAAGTTCTGCATAAGCACCCATAACCTCATCCAGCATATTAATATACGTTCTGTATGGGGTCTGTCTGGCTGTTTTAATAGAAACGATAGCTTTATCGGGCGATTCAGATAAATTAGGGTCTTCGCCATTATTCGTAACAAAGTCCTTTATTTTCTGTTTCACCTCAGAAATATCCGTAGGCTCATCATCCATCAGCACCATACCCTGGGCATTAACCAAAATATTTAACAAATTCCGTTCCTTAATGGGAGGTGGATCCTGTTCTTCTTCAGGAGCAGGTGGCAACTGAAGACCAATACCCGTATCGATATCTATCGTCGTAACGAGTAGAAAGAAGATAAGCAAAAGGAAGGCAATATCAGCCATTCCCGCCCCACCCAATTCGGGATCTTCACGTCGTGTTTTTTTATCAAACATAATAGTGAATGATTAAATATTTAAAGTTCCGCGTAGACCCGTCAGAAATATTAGCAGAATCATTGCAGCCATCATAAAAATCATGGTAGCAACTCCCGCTTCCGTTATGTCACCAAATACTCCATAACTAATACCGAATACTACAAAGGGTACCAGCATGGTTCCTACTTTCTTAAACTCCGCCTTACCTTTAATGAGGCTTTGGATACCGGAATAGAGCATACCTAATACTCCAAGTCCGATTAATGCCAAGCCTAATCCTATGCCTATAGTTGGAATCATAATATTATCAAATAAAGAATTAGTTTTTAGCTCTTATTTACTCTTCGTCGGACTCTGGCGCAACCTGCTTACCCTCTTTGAGCATAACAATAGAATCTATAAGAGTAATGGAGCTTTCTTCCATTTCAGAAATTATGCGATCAATTTTAGAAACGCAGTAGTTATAACCAACCTGTAAGATAATACCTGCAAGAAGTCCTGCAGCAGTTGTTAAAAGAGCTACCTTAATACCTCCAGCAACCAGCGATGGTGAAATATCGCCTGCCTCTTCAATGGCATCAAATGCCTGAATCATACCTACAACCGTACCGAGGAATCCGAGCAAGGGAGCAATGGCAATAAATAGTGATAGCCATACCAAACCTCTTTCAAGGAAACTCATTTCAATAGATCCATAGGCTGATATTGCTTTTTCAGCCGCATCTATACCTTCATCAACACGCATCAAACCAGCTTGAAAAACAGATGCCACCGGACCTCTTGTTTCGGCACAAAGCTGACGAGCAGCGGGAACCCCACCTTCATCTAACGCCTCCTGTACATCCACAACAAATTTCCGAGTATCAATATCAGCCAAGTTCAATGTGATTATTCGCTCAAGAAAAATAGCTAAACCTAAAATGAGAGCGACAAGGACCGGCCACATAAACCCACCATCGTTACCTTCATTAAATCTTTGTACAAGTACATTAAAAAATCCTTGATCCGCTCCTGCTTGAAGGAAAAAGAGAGTTATAGACGTTATCATACGATTACTCCAATTAAATTATATTAGTTATCTGTTAATAAGGGGTCTGAAAGATGAAAAATGATAGATTAATTTCATTAAAAAGTCAAAGGCAGAAGGCATTATTTTTATAATCCACCTTTTAAAAGGATATTTTAACAAAATTTATCTTTCTAATACTAGTTCATCCACTTTTAACCCTGTTAGCTTTTTGTTCAAAACGTTGAAGACCTATATCCAAAAAATTCTGGAATTCTTCCTGACCGGCATAGCCAACCAGTTGTGCAATAATTTCTTCGGTTTGAGGATCAATAATTACATAAGTAGGTAACGCTACCGTACCCGTAATTTCAAATTGAAATCGTTGATTTTTTGGACCCTCAGATCCATCGTCTGTATATAAACGCACTTGCTCCATTTTTGCAAATCGTTTTTGGATAGAACTAAGAGGAAAGACATTTGTTTCCATTGCCCGGCAATTTGTACATGTATAGCCTGTAAAGTCAATAAATAAAGGTTTATTCTCCTCCCTGGCCTTCGTTAAAGAAGCTTCATAATTGGAAGACCACTGACTTTCTTCCCCTTCGTTTGTGCCTGTCCCCCCCTGTTGTGCGAGAGTTCGGACAACACTTACGTCTGTGGCTTGTTTTGGAGGCAGCCAAGAATCCCAAATTCCAAGTGAAGCACCGAGCAATCCAGGTATAAGGTAAAAACTAAAAAGAATGAACGGGAGTGATAGCATCAAACGACCTGCGCCTATTTTCTCTGGCTTTTTATCATGGGATAGTGAAAAGACTCCCAAGACATATAAACCAGCAACAAAAAATATAGCTATCCAGGCTGCAATAGCAAAGGGACGGGAGATCAATCCCCACTGCCATACCAAATCAGCGTTAGAAAGAAATTTAACGGCCGCAGCCAGTTCTATAAAACCCAATAATACCTTAACCACATTCATCCACGATCCACTTTCAGGCAGAGATTCTAACCATCTGGGGAAAAGGGCAAAAAATACAAAAGGACTGGCAAATGCCCCTGAAAAACCAGCCATACCAATAATTGGATAGAACCATTCACCACCGGCTGTAGCGGCCAGTACGCCTCCTACAAACGGCGCTGTGCATGAGAAAGAGACAGCACTAATTGTTAGGGCCATAAATAAAATTCCGACAACACCAGAACTTTCATTGCTCTTTTTATTCAGCCAGTTTGTTAACTGATACGGCAGTCGTAATTCAAAAGCCCCCAAAAGGCTCACTGCAAATATCACAAGTATAATAGCTATAAACAGGTTAACCCAAGGGTTTGCTGCAAATTGATTCGCTCCTGATGCTCCAATAAAAAATGCTAAAAGAGCCCCCAGAATTGTGAAAGTAAGTACGATGGCCATCCCAAAACCAAGAGCCTGACCAATGGCACGGCTGCCCTGGCCCTCTTTCTGCTTAGAAAAAAACGAAACGGTTAGTGGAATCATCGGAAATACACAAGGAGTGAGTAAAGCCGCAAAGCCAGCTGTTAAAGCGATCCAAAGAAAAGAGAATACTCCACCTCCACCTAAGCCACCTGCGTCTGTACTTGCTGCTCCTGTAACACTTCCGGTTTCACCAGACGAAGCTGGACTATTTCCCTCCTCTATATTGCCTGCAGCAGAAACATCTTCATCAGGACTTTCATCATTACTCCGCTCCTCAAAATCTGAAAAGGGATCGTCTGCAACACCGGCAATAGTAACCGACTTAGTAATAGATTTTGTCTTGGGAGGGAGGCAGGATTTGTCATCACAAACCTGGTATAAAACTTCCAGGTCAATCATGGTAGAGCCTTCCATATCTGGTTTAAAAGCTACAGGAATGGTAAAAGTAGCAGATTGGGTGTGCCAGCCTAGTTCAGCATTGAAATTAGGGTCCATCTCTATGGATGGTTCCGATTCCGAAACATCGCCTGCGATTGCCATATCTGGATTTGCAGAAGAAAACTGGGTAGGATACGGTCCCGCATCCGGATCGTTTGCGATGGAATAAAGATGCCACTCACCTTCAATTGAGGCTTCAATCGTAATCTCTGCCACCTCACCCGCAGCTATCTCTTCAGGAGCTTCCGTAATGGTGTAAGAGACCGGATCCAGAACCTGACTATAAACAAAAAATGGGGATAACATCACCATGATGCTCCCCATTAAAAATAATATAACTTTTTTCATATCCAGTAGTTAAATGAAACGCGGGATACTACTTCTTAACTACCCATACTTTAATCTGTGCCTTTATATCTCCAACCAGATTAACCGTGGCAGTATATTCTCCCAGCGTATTGATGTCTTGATCTAACGAAATCTTACGCTTGTCTATTGTAATATCTCGTTCTTCCAATGCATCTGCAACATCTTGATTCGTTACAGAACCATGGATACGCTCATCTTCGCCGACAGAAACGGGGATAGTGACCGATGTTGTTTCCAGTTGTTCAGCCATATTTTGAGCCGACTCTATCGTCAACTCAGCACGCCGTTCTGCTTTCTCCTTCATTCGCTCTAATCGATTGAGCGCCCCGTCAGTAGCCATCATAGCTTTACCCTGGGGGATCAAATAGTTACGGCCGTAACCAGCCTTTACCTCAACGATATCACCAGAGTCGCCGAGTTTTTCAACATCTTCTCTTAAAATTAACTTCATGTATTTATTAGCCATAGAAATAAAAAATTTTTTATCGAAGGTTATCTGCTACATATGGAATCATACCCAAAAAGCGGGCACGTTTAATTGCACGGGAAAGCTGACGCTGATACTTTGCACTTGTACCGGTAACACGTCGTGGCAAAATCTTTCCCTGATCGTTCATAAATCGCTGCAACAGATCAGTATTTTTATAATCAATGTACTCAATACCAGCCTTAGAAAATTTGCACTTTCTGGTTTTTATCTGATTTTTCTTCGGATGTGATGGATTCTTAATCATAACAAAAAATAGTTGTAGTTATAGAAATGGATTTAAATTAATCTTCGTCTTCCTCTTCTTCCTCCTCATCATCAACAAAGACGGTAGGTACCGCATTCTTGCGCTGAAGTTCGCGATGACGCAACATTTTAGCATCATACTTCAGCGTCAAATAACGCATAATATGATCATCAATTCGGAGGGCACGCTCCAGCTTTTCTATGAGTTCGCCGGGAGCATTAAAATAAGCGTTTACATAGTAACCACTCGTTTTTTTATCCATCTCAAATTCAAACTTGCGGATTCCCCATTCATCCACTTCATCAATTTCTCCACCATTATCTCTGATAAACTCAGTGAATTTTTCAACGATCTCTTCGTATTGATCGTCTTCCAATACGGGATTTATAATATAGGTTAGCTCGTAATAGTTTTTACTCATGTGATATGTTCCTTTGGTTGTTTCTGTTTGAAACAGCCGACATAGTGACTTTCACTTGTCAGCAGGCAGGCAAAAATAGCGTTTTTTGCTATGAATTACAATTACTGCAGCAATAAACCTCTTTTCTCCGGAATAATAATTTAATCTTTCCGATTTTTAACGGGTATTAAAACTAGATTAAAAGAGGCTAGCCGTTACCCAGTCACCGGCATAGTAAGAGGAAAGCAAGTCATGCAATCCGCCAAATGCCACGCCAAAATATACGGTCATAATAGCCAATACAATAAGTGTGGTGCGATATACAATTCCTGAATGAACGAAAGGCACATCTTTATTCGGCTCGCGGAAGTACATGTAGACCATAGGACGCAAATAATAATAAACACTGGCAGCGCTGGCTAAAACACCAATTACAGCCAAAGTAACCATTCCCGCATTCACTGCGGCAGCAAAGACCAGATATTTTCCAAAGAAACCAACCAGTGGTGGTATACCTGCAAGTGAAAATAAAAAGATAGAAAGCATCACTCCCATTAGTGGACGTTTAAAGCCAAGGCCGGAATAGTTGTTTACATCTGTAAAATCGAGTCCCTGTTGACGCTCATAATAGGCCACCACACCGAATGCACCAACATTCATAATAGTATAGGCAAACAGATAATAGAGGACCGCGCTGTATCCTTCGGGCGTACCGGCAGCCAATCCAACCAGCAGATAACCCGCATGAGCGATACTCGAATAGGCCAGCATCCGTTTAATATTATCTTGTACCAGGGCAATAATATTGCCCAGAATCATCGTCAATATGGCCACAACTGTTAATAAAGCAGACCAATCTGCCGTTTCTGCCGGTAACATCTTAGATACCACCAGAATAAGGGCGATAAATGAAGCCGACTTGGAAGCCGTAGCCATATAGGCCGTAAGTGTAGTCGGGGTACCCTGATAGACATCGGGCGTCCACATATGAAAAGGGACAGCAGACACCTTAAAGAAAAAGCCTACAAGCAACAATCCTCCTCCAGCGAGAAACAATAAGTCCGGACTTGCCTGCTGAGCAATTTCCGGCAAACTTAAAGATCCGGTTGCTCCGTACAATAATGCCATACCATACAACAAAAACCCGGTTGAAAAAGCGCCCAATAAGAAATATTTGAGAGCAGCTTCCGCCCCACTTTTACGCTCTTTTATGAGCCCGGCAAGGACATACAGGCACATTGACATCGTTTCCAGACCAATAAAAATCATGATCAAATTATTGGCACTGGCCAGAGCAGTCATTCCCGCTGTAGCAAATAATATCATGGCATATACTTCACCAAAATCATGTTCAATAGCCTGTAGGTATTCCCTGGATATTAATACACAGAAAAGTGATCCGAATAATACCACGGCAGTACCAAAAGCAGAAACACCTCCATAGGTAATCATTCCGGAAAAGGCTTCTCCCACGGGACCAAACATATCTACAACAGCCAAAGCCAAGCCAGCTGTTAATGCAACAACAGTTACACCAAAAATCCCGCCATGGTCATCTTTGTATGCATCTATTAACAGGGCGATAAGTCCCGCTACCGCTACTATTGTGCCGGGTAAAAAAGCGTTTAGGTCGTGTAAGTAATCCATTCAATTAATTGTTATACAGTGACTCTATCGATTTTGCAAGTTTAACATCTTTTTCGGTAACCTTTCCGCCAGCATCATGGGTGGAAAGTGAAATATTAACCGTGTTATAAACATTCATTATTTCCGGATGATGGACCTGATCTTCGGCCTCATAAGAGATACGCACCAAAAAACTAATCGCATCTCTAAAATTATCGAAGCTGTATTCTTTGCTTATTTTATCATTGCCGTATTCCCATTCCGGAAGATCCTGGATTGCTTTCTCAATTTCTTCTGAGGTAAGTGGTTGTGCCATAGTACTACTTTGTTTTGCTTTGCGATGCTAATTCATCCGTCACATCATATAATGTAGAAGCCCATTCAGGTAGTTCCTGAGTGCTAGCTGACTGTTTGATAGCTATCCGCTTTTCTTCTGAAGATTCCAGCAATTCATTTACCTGGGCTTCAGAATATTGAGTAAAATCGACGGGACGAACTCCAATCCAGAACATCAAAATAACAAGTGGTACTAAAATACCGATCTCCCGAGCATTAAGATCATTAAGCTTCTCATTTACCTTATGCTTAAGCGGGCCAAACATGACTCGCTGGTACATCCACAACATATAAACTGCGGCCAGTATAACACCCAACGCTGCAAAAACAGCAAAAGCATTTTGCGGGATTACTTCTGAATTAAATGCACCATTCAGGATGAGAAACTCACCAATAAATCCATTTAATCCCGGTAACCCTATAGAGGCAAGCGTAGCGATCATAAACATAACTGCAAAAACCGGGATCACCTTGGCGATGCCTCCAAAATCTTCAATCATCCGGGTATGTCTCCGGTCATAAATCATTCCAACAATAAGGAAAAGCGCTCCGGTGGAAAGACCGTGATTAATCATCTGGATAATGGCCCCCTGTACCCCTATAACATTCACTGCAAAAAGCCCCAGCACTACAAATCCCAAGTGGCTTACTGAAGAATAGGCTACTAATTTCTTTACATCCTTTTGAACCATTGCCACCAAGGCTCCGTAAATAATTCCAACTACAGCCAGCGCTGCCATATAAGGAGCAAATTCAACAAACGCATTGGGGAAAATTGGCAAGCAAATTCGAAGCAGGCCGTATGTTCCGATTTTCAACATAATAGCTGCCAATACGACCGATCCCGCCGTAGGTGCTTCGGTATGGGCATACGGCAACCATGTATGAAATGGGAAGAGAGGAACCTTAATACAAAACGCCAAAGCAAAAGCAGCGAACAAATAGGTTTGCTCGACAAGACCTATTTGATACTCACTACCGGATAGAAATCGCCAGTCGGAACTAAAAGCATAACCTTCCATAAATGAACCGGCATCGTATCCTACATAAATTAATCCCACCAGCATAATGAGCGAACCCACCATGGTATACACAAAGAATTTAACGGTGGCATGGATACGTCCCTTCCCTCCCCATATTCCAATAAGGAAGTACATAGGAATCAAAGAAAGTTCAAAAAACACATAGAAAACAACCAGATCCAGGGAAGCGAACACACCCATGGAAGCCGTCTGTAAAAGCAGCAGCATGGAATAGTATCCGGCTAAGTGTTTCTTTACCGAATCCCATGAAGACAGGATTACAAGAGGCCCCATCAATGTTGTAAGCATAAACAACAGCAAACTAAGTCCATCCAACCCTATCAGGTATTTAATATCCATTCCCCCGAGCAGTGGAGCTCCCTCCGTAAGATATTGTGCCGCTCCGGAATTGGCGATGTCAAAATTAAACAACAACGGAAGTGAAAGTATAAACGTAGCTGTGGTAGCTATTAAACTAATCCACTTGGTGGCCTTGTTATTTCGCGTTACCAAAATAGCGGCAATACCGACAAGCGGTAAATAGATACAAATATTTAGTAGTAACTCCATCTTACAGTTTAATTTACAGGATCAACATACTTAATACGATAATAACACCTAACACCAGAGCGAGAGCATAACTGCTGACAACTCCCGTTTGGATATACCGGAATACGCTACCAAAAAGTCGAACAATTCCCCCCACGGCATTTACTATACCATCTATAATCTTCATATCAAATCTCGCAAGCCCTTTGTCAGAAAAGCGGACCAGTGGATGAACTACAAGCCCTTCGTAAAACTCATCGAGATTGTATTTTTCTTGCCAAACCTCATAGAAAACACCAAATCGGTTAGCAAGAGTAGCATCTGACTCTTCAGTAGCCCCACTACCATACATTCGATATGCTACGTAAACCCCGCCAACAGCCACGAGCACTGATATCACCAGAAGCAGCCACTCCGTAGAGTGAGACAAGGCTAAATCATAATCAGCTGTAATGTTGTATAGCCAGTTATGCAACAAATTAATATGCTCTTCCTGATGCGTGAAGGTGGATAGCATGAAATTTGGCACCCCCAGGAATCCACCCACAACAGAAAGGCCACCAAGCGCCCACAGGGGAATGGTCATCGTCTTAGGACTCTCATGCAAGTGTTTCTCTGCGCCGGCCGCTTCTTTAATTTTCTCAGGAAGCTTAAATTTGCCATTGAAGGTTCCAAAAGTCAGACGGAACATATAGAAGGCCGTCAGGAAGGCCGTTATAATTCCAACTCCCCACAGGAGGAAATAAAGTGATCCGGCGAATTCGCCGAACCCTGCGTTAAAGGTAAAAGCCAGAATTTCATCCTTCGAGAAGAAACCGGCCAGCGGTGGAATACCCGCAATAGCAACCGTAGCAATTAAAAACGTTTTATAAGTGGAAGGCATGTACTCCTTCAATCCCCCCATATTCCGCATATCCTGCGGATCAAAATGCACATCCTTGCCCTCTTCGTGCAGCTCGTGCTCCACATGTTCCATGGTATGAATGACAGAACCTGATCCCAGGAAAAGCAGTGCTTTAAAGAAAGCATGTGTCACAACATGGAACATGGCTGCAATAAAGGCGCCCGAACCCAGTGCCAGGAACATATAGCCCAGCTGAGACACGGTAGAATAAGCCAGCACCCGTTTAATATCATTTTGCGTAAGGGCAATAGTAGCTGCAACAATAGCCGTCAGCGCTCCTATCACTGCAATAATCATCATCACTTCCGGAGACATCACGAACATAGGAGACATACGCGATATCAGGTAGATACCAGACGTAACCATGGTGGCAGCGTGAATAAGAGCCGATACAGAAGTGGGACCGGCCATCGCATCCGGTAGCCACACAAAAAGTGGAATCTGAGCGCTCTTACCCGTTGCTCCTATAAACATTAGCAGCCCAATCCAAAATTTAGCATCAGAGGGTATGGCATCCAGACTGCTTAGAATATTATCAAAATCAAGACTTCCTATATATTGAAAGGTCATAAACATCGCTATAAGGAAAGCGAAGTCCCCTACCCTGTTATACAAAAATGCCTTCTTTGCCGCATCCGACTTGGACATATCAGTATACCAAAAACCGATCAGAAGATACGAACATAGTCCAACGCCCTCCCAGCCGAGAAATAAAAGCAACAGGTTATCGGCCAGTACCAAATTCAGCATGGCAAAAATAAAGAGATTCAAATAGGCAAAGAATTTCCAATAACCCTCATCTCCCCACATATAGCCGATAGAATAGAGATGAATCAAAAATCCAACGCCTGTAACTACCAGCGTCATTAAAAGAGAAAGCTGATCGACTTGGTAGGCGATATCGACGCTAAAGCTACCGACCTCAATCCATGTAAAAAGTTCGGCGAAGATCGGGGCTGAGTCTTGCCCCATATTAAAGAAGAAATAAACAGCAATAGCAAAAGGAAGGAATACAGCAGCATTAGCTATAGTACCGATCAATCCCTTTTTCTCCCGAAAGGAATCAGAACTTAATCCAATAAGTCCATTAATAAGAAATCCCAATAGCGGGAGTATGACAATCAGACTTGTAAGCGTAGTAGCAAAATCCATTTATAATGATATTTCAGTATTGAATCCTACAAAAAATTGTCGACCCATAAGTAGCCAACACCCCAGGCTTTCCCAAGGAGAAATTATCAGGTGGCAAAGATACAAAAAAGTAATTGAAGGTAAAGACTAAACTTCACAATATTTCTGTCAATACTTTTATTTAGTTGCTTTCTAAATTAGCTTCATTCCCTTTTTGTTACTAATGTCTATACTTTCACCACAATTATATAATATTTTGTTAAAAGTCAGGCGAAGAGATTGATCGAATGTAAGCCTTGGATATTTTCTACTGCAAAAAAGGAAGAATTGAATTTTCAAATATTGAACGGCTTTTTTATTTTCACCTCAAACTAAATTCAGATCGCAATCTAAATTTAAAAGAGTTGTTAAATCCATACTAGTCGTGCGATTTCTATTTTAGGTCTAACATAGATTTTGTATGTTTAGCGACCATTTTGTTTTGATTATTAGCATTCACTAACAATAAGGACAGATCCTTTGAAGACCTTATCAATCCGGAGTTTCATTGTTTCTTTTGTCACCTTGATGGCCTTCTGGTACATTATGAGTGGCTTTTTTGACCCCATCCACAGTCTTATGGGTGTGGTTAGCGTTGCGGGAGTTATGGCACTCAATTACCAATTAAAAAAGCATAAGTATTTTGATGATGAGGTTGATGTATTAGATGATATACGGTACGGACGGCTTATCTTTTATTTAGTATGGATGTCTTGGCAAATTATTGTCTCGGGAATTCAGGTCGCACGCCTCATACTTACGCCTTCTTTACCGGTCAAACAAAGAATGGTACGCTTTAAGGTGGATCTACCCAGCGCTCATGCCAAAATGATTTTAGGAAATTCTATTACTCTTACGCCCGGTACGCTTACGGTCGATATACATGAGGACGAATTTCTCGTTCATTCTATTGATCAAAATGCCTATGAGGGCATAGTCAATGATAAAATGCCTCAGGAAGTACTAAAGCTTTTCACTAAGGACATGCATCCAGTGGTATCGGATGTAACAATTATATCAGATAACGAAAATCTGTAATGCATACTTTTTTTCTGTACAGCGCCGTCATTTTAACGGCTATTATTGCGATTCCGGCCTATCGTGTGGTCAAAGGGCCTACGGTATTCGATCGTCTGATCGGGACCAATGCCATCGCTACAAAAACTATCGCCTTGATTTGCCTGATCGGTTATCTTTTTGGCCGGATAGATATGTTTATTGATATAACACTGGCTTATGCCATTCTTGGGTTTATAGGCTCACTTACCATTGCCAAATATTTTGCTGCGACAGAGGTTCGATATGATGACTAGTATTCAGATTATATTTACGGTATTCTTTGTTATTGCGGGCATATTTTTCCTGTTGGTTGGCAGTCTTGGTACGGTTCGCCTGCCCGATTTTTATTCCCGCACCCATGCTACCAGCAAAAGTGATACACTGGGGCTTCTGTTGATCATTACAGGACTAATTATATATGAAGGGTTTCATATTAATAGTCTCAAACTGTTATTGATCTTATTATTTATTGCACTGTCAAATCCAATAGGTTCCCATGCTTTAGCTCGTGCCGCCTACGAGGCGAAGCTTAAGCCAATGTTTAAAGGGACCGATAAAAAGAAGGGGAACTGAGACTGATGTATTGGGAATTTGAACTTATATTATTTTGCTTTTTGCTCACTACGGCAATTATCGCTCTTGAAGCAGATGATTTACTCATAGCAGTTGTTATGCTCACGATCTTCAGCTTTTTGAATGCCCTCTTGTTTACAACAATGGGAGCTGTAGACGTTGGGTTTACAGAGGCTGTAGTTGGAGCCGGGGTGACTGGTATTTTACT
Source organism: Fodinibius salicampi (assembly GCF_039545095.1). Taxonomy (NCBI): domain Bacteria; kingdom Pseudomonadati; phylum Balneolota; class Balneolia; order Balneolales; family Balneolaceae; genus Fodinibius; species Fodinibius salicampi. The sequence goes on from NZ_BAABRS010000001.1 coordinate 1,487,833, forward strand.
TGTCGTTGCCATCTATCAAACCACATACGAGACAGTAGATTGAAGAATTACATCCAGCTTTTTCTCATTATTTGCTTTACGGCGCTCCTGCTTTTTGCGTCAATGGCTTTGCCGTATCGCGGTGATGTGGACAATCAAATGAATCAGGAAACGAGTATTACCGGTACAGAAGTACCCGGTAATTATTATGTACAGGAGGCCTATCACGATGCTCACACCAATAATATGGTTACGGTTGTATTAGGAGATTATCGTAGTATTGATACGCTTGGAGAACAAATTGTAATCTTTACGGCAGGTATGATCTGCTTTCTGCTTTTGAGAAAACACAGGGAAGACGAATGAAAAAACGTGTAGCAAGCCCAATTGTATTATTAGGCTCACGACTTTTAAGCCCTTACATCATGGTTTTTGGACTCTATGTGATCTTTCACGGTCACTATAGTCCCGGTGGTGGTTTTCAGGGTGGTACTCTTCTGGCAGCCTCTCTGCTTCTCATACGTATTTCAAGCGGTCGTCGTATTTCGCGCATTCAATTCAGTGATTATCTCACTACTCCCCTGGCGGTTGTTGGGGTACTCATATATTTTGGTACGGGTTTAGTTGCCCTATTTGCCGGCGGATATTTCCTTGATTATGGTCAATTGCCAATTCCAGGCCTCGATGGGGCTGAATTAAGGTACTGGGGAATTTTAATTATTGAACTGGGTATTGGCCTAACCGTTATGGCAGTACTTGTATCTATTTTTGATGATATGGTTAGAGGAGAAGACGAATGATTGATTTTGTACTCGGACACTACGCTTACTGGTTCACAATTATCCTGTTGGCTATCGGACTCTATGGGATGCTTATAAAAGATAACCTTGTCAAAAAAATAATTGGATTATCCATCTTTCAAACCGGGGTTATCTTATTTTTTGTTTCTGTCGCTAGCAAATGGGATGCAACGGTACCGGTTAAAAGTGAAGCGTTCCCTATAACAGAGGTTAGTAATTACATGAATCCTCTACCCCATACCCTCATGCTTACAGCTATTGTAGTGGGAGTTGCAACACTAGGCGTAGCCTTTGCACTGCTTATTACGATCTACAACCGCTACGAGACCCTGAACGAACAAGAACTGTTAGAGAAGATTCAATGATCGGATCAGATATACCGGCTTTAATTCCTTTTACATTTCTGGCATTTGCTATCCTAATTCCTCTTTTAGGGCTATGGAAACGGCAACTATCCTATTATTGGGCTGTACTTGGTGCAGCTATTGCTACGGGCTTATCTGGGTATGGTTTCTATAACTATGTGACCGAAACAGAAACTATTCGTTATTTCTTCGGGGGTTGGGAACCACCCATAGGCATTGAGTTTGTATATGACGGACTGTCCGGCTTTATAGTGTTGGTCATAAATGCCATTGCCCTTTTTGTTCTTATCCATTCCCGGATGATCGGAAAAACAGAATTCCCTGGTAAGGTAACAGGCTACTATTCAGTTACCATGCTGTTAATGCTTGGTTTTAATGGCATGGTTTTAACGGGAGATCTCTTTAATCTCTATGTTTTCCTTGAAATTTCTTCACTTGCCAGCTATGCCCTTATCGGGATTGGAGAGAAACGAGCTCCCTATGCTGCCTTCCGCTATTTAATTATTGGTACCGTTGGCGGATCGCTATACTTATTGGGAGTCGGATTTTTATACACCATTACCGGCACGCTTAACATCATTGATATGACCGCTATGTTGCCAGAGGTTATATCAAATTCAGCTGTTATAACAGCCTTGGTATTAATAGTAGCCGGCATAGGGGTAAAAGCGGCACTCTTCCCTCTGCATGGATGGCTGCCCGATTCCTATACTTATGCCTCTTCGACTTCTTCCGCTCTTATTGCACCTATTGGCACTAAAGTTGCGGCCTATGTTCTTCTTCGAGTCGTGCTTTATCTGTTTGGAGTCGATATTGTTGATACGGCTATTCCCATTACTGAAATTATCGGTGTTCTGGCCGGAATCGGTATTTTATATGGATCAATTATGGCGATTGCCCAAAGCGAACTTAAAAAAATGCTGGCATACAGCAGTATTTCGCAAATTGGGTATATAATCATGGGCATTAGCCTTGCCAATCCATTTGGATTTATCGGAGCGGTACTCCATGTACTTAACCATGCTTTAATGAAGGCCTGTCTCTTTTTAGTAGCTGGCAATTTGAGATTGAAAGAAGGACATTCAGATATAACGAAATTTGATGAAAGCTATCGAAAAAAATATCCATGGACTATGCTGGCCTTTACAACAGCGGCATTGTCGATGGTGGGCCTGCCTCCCCTGGCTGGATTTTTCAGTAAGTGGTACCTGGCGCTTGGAACCATTGAAAACGGAAGCTGGCTGCTACTGGCAGTTATACTTTTAAGCTCGTTGCTTAATGCAGTATACTTTTTCCGAATTCTTGAAAAAGTGTACCTGCGTAATCCCGAATCGGATGAAGATAAGGCAGGCATCCTGTCTTCTTTGCGTTCTAATGAGGTCAAACCCTCTATGCTTTGGACCACTTCTGTAATTGCAGTCGGTATATTGGCTGTAGGCCTGCTGAATGCATTTATCGTTTCTGCAATTGTAACCATGTTTCCCGCTGGATTATAAACCAAGAAATTAATATTAGTAATGGAGCTTACTTTCGTACCCCTATATGCTGTACTCGCATCGCTTGCCGCGGTGCCATTTATTTTGTTGAGTTCCAACAAACCTAATCTGCGTGAATTCTGGACTATTCTGGCTGGGGTAGTTAAATTCTTACTAGTCTTAACGCTTATCCCTACTGCTTTAGAGGGTCGTACCGTTGAACTCACCCTGTTTGAAATTGCGCCGAACCTTCCTATTGAACTTCATGCCGATCCTTTTGGAGTCTTCTTTGCGATCATAGCCTCTGGTTTGTGGATTTTCACGTCCTTCTATTCCATCGGCTACATGCGGGGACATAAAGAGAAGAAGCAAACCCGCTATTTTGCAAGTTTTGCCGTATGCCTGTCTTCAACCATAGGTATCGCTTTTTCCGGAAACCTGTTAACCTTCCTCCTCTTTTATGAGATGCTGACTATTGCTACCTATCCGCTCGTTATACACAGTGAAAACAAAGAGGCAATCCGCGCGGGACGGAAATATTTGGCTTATACGTTAACAGCAGGTCTGTTGCTTATTGCAGCGGTAGGGATTACCTATTCCCTAACAGGAACCCTTGAATTCCAGCCCGGCGGTATTTTTGGAGATGTGGATCTCAGTAATACCATGGCGGTCTCTTTGTTTCTGCTTTACCTAGGCGGAGTGGGGGTTAAAGCTGGTATTATGCCAATCCACAGTTGGCTACCGTCAGCTATGGCTGCTCCTACGCCAGTTAGTGCCCTTTTACATGCGGTTGCAGTCGTAAAATCGGGTGTATTCGGAATCATTCGCGTAGTTCACTATGTGTTCGGCCCGGAAGTAATGGGCAACTTTGGATTGAATGAAATTCTTATTGTTATTGCAGGCTTTACCATCATTGTTGCTTCACTACTGGCCTTTGCCCAAGATAACCTCAAAAGACGGCTGGCTTATTCAACAGTGGGACACCTTTCCTATATTGTATTAGGAGCCGCCCTGCTCACTCCATTGGGACTCACCGGTAGTATTATGCATATATCTGCCCATGCCACGATGAAGATTACGCTTTTCTTCTGTGCAGGTGCAATTATGGTCAATCTTCATAAAAAGAATATCAGCGACTTGAATGGCATTGCTAAGGTAATGCCTTGGACCATGGGGGCATTTGTCATTGGCTCAATGGGGCTTGCGGGAATTCCTCCTATAAATGGTTTTGTAAGTAAATGGTTTTTAGGTGCAGGTGTACTGGAGGGTGGCATGATACTCCCTCTGATCATTCTAATTATAAGCGGCTTACTTAATGTGGGATATTTCTTCCCCATCATTCATCGTGCCTACTTTAAGAAAGGCGGAAAGGAATTAGAGGGGCATACGGAGGCTTCTCCCTTTATGGTTGTCCCCATTGTGATAACGGCAACCGCTTCTGTTATCTTTGGACTGTTTCCGGATCTCTTTTTCCACTTTTTCGAGCTGGCATCCAATATAGCTGAAACTGTTTTTAATACCCTGTAACTATGAAAAAATGGCACTGGATATTACTTGGAATTCTGGCAGTGATTAGCCTCATTGTTGAATTCACTATGGTAGAACACCACGGAGATTACTGGTGGAGCCATATTCCGGCATTTTATATTATCCTGGGATTTGTTGGTTCTGTTATTGTCATATTTCTCTCCAAGTGGCTGGGAAAATTAATCATCTTAAGCGACGAAGATTATTATGATCGTTGAACTTTTTACTATACCGGCTCTCATTTTAATCGCCGGAGCATTTATATTGCCGTTACTTCCCCGGCAAACGCGGGGGACAGCATTTATACTGTTTCCAACCATAGCTCTGGGCATTCTATGGATGCTTCCTGAAGGAAGTTTATTGCAGGCAACATTAGCGAATTATGAACTTCACCTACTCAAGGTCGATGCCCTAAGCCGGATTTTTGGTACCATCTTCGCCCTCATTACCATCGTAGGTGGTATCTATGCCCTTCACATGAAAGAACTAGGGCAGCAGACGTCCGCCCTTGCTTATGCCGGTGGTGCTCTGGGCGTTACTTTTGCGGGAGACTTTTTTACCCTCATTGTCTATTGGGAAATCATGGCCGTGACTTCTTCTTACCTAATTTGGGCCCGGCGTACAGAAGATTCCGATAAGGCAGGAATGCGTTATATCTTGGTCCATGCCTTTGGCGGTGGACTGTTACTCAGTGGCATATTGCTTCACTTATCGGAGGGAGGTTCATTGTTGTTAAGTCCTTTAGCTCCGGAATATACGCCATCAAGCACTTTGATACTGATCGGTGTAGCTATCAACTCCGCTATTCCTCCGCTACATGCCTGGCTGGCGGATGCTTATCCCAAAGCAACCATTACAGGCGCGGTTTTTATGTGTGCCCTTACAACTAAATCAGCGGTCTATGTATTAATCCGTCTGTTCCCTGGTTGGGATATCCTGATTTGGGCTGGCCTGGTAATGGCTATATGGGGGACTATTTATGCTTTGCTTGCCAACGATATTCGTGAGATTCTTGCCTATAGTATCATCAGTCAGATTGGTTACATGGTCACGGGTATAGGCATCGGTACCGAGATGGCTCTTAACGGGGCTGCGGCACATGCATTCAGCCATATACTGTATAAATCGCTGCTCTTTATGGGCGCCGGCGCCGTCATGTATGCCACCGGTAAAAACAAACTCTCTGAACTTGGAGGTTTTGCGAAAAAAATGCCCCTGGTTGTGATTCTTTATATCATCGGGGGATTGGCCATTTCGGGAGCTCCACTGTTTAATGGCTTTATAAGCAAGTCAATGATTATCAGCGCTGTCGGTAATGCGCATATGGAAACGGCTACCATAATACTGCTTTTAGCTTCTATAGGTACTTTCCTGCATACGGGACTAAAACTGCCCTACTTCACTTGGTTTGGACAGGCTAAAAGTGAATTTGCCGTTAGCAAAATACCCATCAATATGAAAATCGCTATGGGAATCGCTGCCTTTTTCTGTGTTTTATTCGGCATCTTTCCTTCTCTACTGTATAATCATCTTCCTTATCCAGTAGCATATCATCCATATACAGCTTACCACCTTGTGGAGATGACCCAAATATTAATATTCGGATTTATTGGTTTTTGGTTTTTGAAAGATAAACTTAACACTGCTCCCAATATCTCACTCGATCTGGATTGGTTTTATCGCCGGCCAGCTCACCTCGTCCGAGCTATTTTTGTACAACTACCGGATCGTATTTTTGCTGTTGCAGAAAATATAATGCTGGATACTGCTCAAAAGATAAGCCGTATTTCCCGTAACCCACGAAAGTATCTTTATTATGGTGATACCGATTCTACCGGTCAGCCTGTGAAAACGGATGGATTCACCACCCCTATTCACACAGCTATGGCTTTTATACTTCTGGGATTTATTGTAGTCGCCTTATTTGTATTGATATAATCTTATCTATTGAGATATTGGCGCCCAAACAAATTGTTTGACGTGTTGTGTTCCTCACGCTTTATTCCTATTAACTCATGAGCACAAGTAGTATTGGGAAATCTGTCTATTATTTTGATCTCAAATAATAACTTTCTCATATCTTTATTCAGAAGTAGACTAAACTAGTATGCTTCTCCAATAAACTATGCATCAAGTGAGGCCTTTATCCGCAAAAATTTTCCAGACAGCCTATAATTTAAATAAATCAACATTACCTTAAACCGTTACTCCTACTCAGTTTAAGCTTCGTTTAGAAAAGGCTACTCCTACTTTTAAGCGATAGGTAAAGGGATCCTTTATTTAAAAGATCGCTAATAGTTAGTCGAGAAAAGGTAAAAGATCCTTTTCATTGGGAATTGAATGTCAGCCATTTCTGGTAAAAATATTTTTAGAATATCACCAGCGAAGTAAATTAACTCTGCTGATATCAACCGAAAGATTATTCCGGAATATGGCAATAATGATTGCAAGACCTACAACCGCTTCGGCTGCCGCAACGGCCAAAGCAAAAAATACCAAAATTTGTCCGTCTATATTGCCATAGTGACTACTAAAGGAAATGAGAGATAAGTTAACAGCATTAAGCATTAACTCCACACACATAAAAATAACAATTGCATTCTTACGAATAAGTACTCCTATCATACCAATACAGAATAGGATAGCGCTAAGTGCTAAATACCAATCTATGCCAAGCATTTTATTCTTCTCTAGCAGGTTTAATTTTATGTTGTGCAACGATGAGAGCTCCTACAACGGCAGCTGTCAATAGAATTGCTGTTAGTTCAAAGGGCAACAAGTACTTGGTAAATAATACATCCCCAACGGCTTCTACCGTCCCAACCTGTGCCATTTTCTCCGATACTACGGGTAGTGTGTTTGAGAAACTTCCGATACTATAAATAAGTTGCGTAAATACTCCAACGCCAAATAGAAAAGCGACAAAGTATTTAATACGGAACTTGTTAAATAAACTTTGTTCATCATCTACATTGAGAAGCATGATCACAAAAAGAAACAGTACCATAATAGCTCCGGCGTAAACCAAAACCTGAATAACGGCCATAAATTGTGCCTGAAGCAATAAATATAACCCAGAAAGGGATACCATATTCAATACCAGGAAAAGGGCACTGTTAACCGTATTCTTGCTTATAACCATTGCCAGTCCCGATGCAATAGCTAAAACAGCCAGAAAAATGAAGAAATAAGTAATCATATCATCCAATTTGTTTTAGTGGCTTCAAAGGTAGATAAATTTAAAAACGGCATCAACTTAAATTACGAATTTTCAACTTTTTAAATCCACTCTATGTAATACTTCTGTTGCTTTAGGTAATAAGGGTTACCAGAATGAAATGAGACCGATAATCCCTATGGCCCAGCAATACCAGGCAAAGGGATGAATCCCTTTATGACGGAGTAATATAATTAAGTATTTAAGTGCGAAATAGCCGGATATGAAAGAAGTGATAAATCCGACAATAAGTCCCCACATCGTTTCAAAAGGAACTCCTACTTCGATCATTTCAATAGTTTTTAACAGCATAGCTCCGCCAATGACCGGGATAACCATTAAAAAAGAAAAATTCGCTACTTCTTCGCGCTTGATACCTAAATATAATCCAAGTGAAATAGTAGAACCGGAACGACTTATCCCCGGTAAAATAGCAAAAGCCTGAGCCAAACCTATACCAAAAGCACTTCCTTTTGTAAGCCTGTTCGGATATTCTTTTCTGAAGCTGGTGCTAAATAAAATTGCCCCCGTAACTAATAACATTATTGAAACAGGAAATGGACTCAAAAAGGTTTCTTCAATCAAATCTTCCATTGTGATTCCTACTATCATAGCCGGAATCATACTGATCAAAATAAACCAACTGAGTTTTATATTTCTATCGTCTTCATAACGTTCACTTAATTCGGCAGGATTTTTTAATAATTCCCAGATTGATAATAGAATAGCACCAATCTCTTTTTTATAATAAAGGAGAATGCTGCACAAGGTGCCAAAATGAACAACGACTTCAAATGTAATATTTTTTTCAAAGTCTCCTCCTAATAGCTCTTTTCCTAAGACAAGATGCCCCGAACTGCTTATAGGCAAAAATTCTGTAAGTCCCTGTATAAGTCCTAATATAAAAGAATCTATGATTTCCATTTATTAACTTTAGTCGTTTATATTTACAGCGCAAGAAAATAGGTATTACATTATCAAAATCTAAATCAACGGAAAAAAAAATTATCATGGACAACACTCCATCATCCGTAAACATGCAAGCATTGGGCGAACGGATTCAACAATCCAGCGCTTTTATTGAAGATATTTATTCAGAATTAAACAAAGTCATTGTTGGCCAACAATACATGATAGACCGGCTGCTGGTCGGATTGTTAGCAGACGGCCATGTACTCCTTGAAGGTGTTCCCGGACTTGCTAAAACCCTTACCGTCTCATCACTTGCTAAAGTGATTAACACGAAGTTTCAGCGCCTTCAGTTTACACCCGACCTTTTGCCGGCCGACCTTATTGGTACACTCATTTATAATCAAAAAGAAGCGGAATTTACTGTAAAGAAGGGGCCTATCTTTTCGAATATCATTCTGGCAGATGAAATTAACCGTTCCCCTGCCAAGGTACAAAGTGCATTGCTCGAGGCAATGCAGGAATTACAGGTCACAATAGGAGAAACTACTTATCCATTGGAGGAACCGTTTTTAGTATTGGCGACACAGAATCCCGTTGAGCAGGAAGGGACCTATCCCCTGCCTGAGGCTCAGGTAGATCGTTTTATGATGAAAATAAAGATTGACTATCCCAGTGAAAGTGAAGAGTTGGAAATTATGCGTCGCATGGCTCAGACGGGTGAAAAACAGAAATTAAAACCAGTCGTAAGCACACAAAAAGTCCTCGAAGCACGCGAGGTTATTAATCAAATTTATATTGATGAAAAAGTTGAGCAGTATATTATTGATCTGGTATTTACTACGCGAAAACCCAGTCGCTACGATCTCGATGATTTAACGGAGCTGATTAACTTCGGTGCCTCACCCCGCGCTTCTATAAATCTCAATCTTGCGGCTCGGGCTCATGCCTTCATGCAGCATCGGGCTTATGTTACTCCCGAAGATGTTAGAACGATTGCTATGGATGTTCTCCGCCACCGGATCATCCCAACTTTCGAAGCAGAGGCTGAAAATATTACTTCCGAAGATATTATAGAGAAAATAATGTCAACGGTACAGGTACCATAGTCGGTTATCTTTTTTTCTCTCACGAGCTAAAAGCTTATCAATAAAAAAGGCTCAGCGTTTTGAACGCTGAGCCTTTTAATTTTATAAAAGATGAAAGAGAAATCTAGAAGCTGTTATTCCTGCTCATCAGCAACCTCTTCTTCCTCTCCCTCGTCCTCATCAGCTTTATGCAGTTTTCTAGCTGCTTCAGCTTTTTCCTTTTCAGCCATCTGCTCTTTAAGATCAGCAAGGCCAGACATTTCACCGAGTGTTGGTGTACCAGTCTGCGGTGTAGGCTGATCTGAAGAAGAAGATCTGCTTTTCTTTGTCTTCTTCTCGGATGATTCGGCTTTCTTAACGTCTTGTTCTCGCTGACTGAGCGTAATATTCTTATTTGATTCATCAAGCTCAATTACGAATGCCTCAACGCTATCGCCTTCAGAGAAATTCTCTTCCGGCTCACCATCTTCAGCAGTTTTACTTGCGGGTAGGAAACCTTCAAGTCCAAATGGCAGGTTAACAAAGACTCCTTTATCGGTTGTCTTGATAACTTCGCCCTCGACCTGACTGGTTCCGCTGTATTCCTCTGCGAATTTCTCCCAGGGATTCTCCTCAATCTGCTTATGACCCAATGTAATTCGACGGTTTTCAAAGTCAATCGCCAGAATCACAACTTCAATTTCATCATCCTTATCGATAATCTCGTTAGGATGATTGACTTTTTCGGTCCAGCTCAGATCAGAGATATGGATGAGTCCGTCAATACCGGGTTCGAGTTCAACAAACACACCGAAGTTGGTGAGATTGCGAACGGTTCCGGTATGCTTGGATCCAACGGGATATCGTTTGTCGATATCCTCCCATGGATCTTTCTCAAGCTGCTTGACACCGAGTGAGATTTTCTTCTCGGGCTCATTCACATTAAGAACTACACAGTCAATGATATCATCCTTGCTAACCAGCTGTGACGGATGCTTAATATGCTGCGTCCATGACATCTCACTGATGTGGATAAGTCCTTCAACGCCTTTCTCAAGCTCAATAAAGGCCCCGTAATCAGCAATAGAAACAACCCGGCCCTGAACCTGAATATTCTCAGGATATTTAAGATCAATCTCATCCCAGGGATGCGGCTGTAATTGCTTCAATCCGAGAGAGACACGTTTGGTCTCATCATCAAAATCGATAACTGCGACATTAAGGTGTTGATCCAAAGAAACAATCTCTTCGGGATGCTCCACACGTCCCCATGAGAGATCCGTAATGTGCAACAGGCCGTCCACTCCACCTAGATCGATAAAGACTCCAAAGTCGGTAATATTTTTGACGATACCTTCAAGAACCTGTCCTTCTTCAATCGTTGAGAGAATTTCTTCGCGCTGCTCTTCAAGATCAGACTCGATAAGAGCACGGTGAGAAACGACAACGTTTTCGGCATGCATATTGAGTTTCACAACCTGAAACTCCATGGTTTTACCTACATAGGCGTCAAAATCGCGTACCGGTCGTACATCGATCTGCGAGCCGGGCAGGAATGCATCTATGCCCATAATATCCGCAACCATTCCACCTTTTATACGTCGTTTAATATATCCTTCAATAACTTCGCCTGTTTCAGCAGCACGTTCAATAGTCTCCCAGGCATGGAGAATATCTGCTTTGCGACGCGAAAGGATCAGTTGTCCTTCCTGATCTTCAACCTTATCCAGAAACACATCAACTTCATCTCCCGGAGCAAGGTTTTCTACAACTTCATCAGGAAATTCATTTGCCTGAACAATACCTTCTGATTTAAATCCTATATCAACAATTACATAATCTTCATCTACTGAAACAACACGCCCGGTAACAATTTCCTTCTCTTCTATCTCATTAAGCGTGTCTTCATACATTCCTTCCATCTGATGAAACTCCTCATCAGTATAATCCTCCGATGCAGCCTGCAGCTGGTCATAGGTATAGGTTTCATCTTCATCGATTTCACCGGTAAATGAGGGTACAGATTCTTCTTCTGGTTCTACCCGCACCTCTTCTTCAGTAACAGCATCAACTGCTGTGTCTTCGGTTGCCTCCTCGGCAGTTGTGACCTGTGCTTCTTTTTCTTCTTGGTTTTCTTCTTGTTTTAGTTCTTCTGTCATTATTAGTTTTTGATTAAAATTACCGCATCCTTACGATCGGGATGGGATTAGTGTTAAGGTTATAGTTAAATCATATTGTTCAACTATTTAGTCTTTCGCGTATTTCTAAACAAATTTTATCGACTTGTTGTTCAAAACTTAAGTTGGTCGTATCAACTTCAATAGCATCTACTGCTTTTTTGAGCGGATCAGTTTCCCTGTTCGAATCCTTATGGTCCCGCTCTTCGATATTCTGTTTCACTTGTTCAAGTGTTAACTCCGGATTGTCGGTCTTTCGCTCTTCATATCTGCGCCGGGCTCTTTCTTCAATATCAGCCGACATATAAAACTTTAAATCAGCATCTGGAAAAACGGCCGTACCCAGATCTCGTCCTTCCGCTATATATGTGCCGCGATCCACGACATCGCGCATCAAATCATTTACGAACTGACGAACATGGGGTCTTGCTGCTACCTCGGAAACATATTCAGCTACTTCTATCGTTCGAATACGGCTGGTAACCGACTCCCCTTCAATAGCAACATGGAAACATCCATTGCTATAATGGAATGTAATCGTTTTATCCTGCAACAACTTAAAGAACAACTCTTCGTTCCGGTCAGCCTCCAAATAAAGCAGGGTTGCTGTTCTATAAAGCGCTCCGGAATCCAAATATTCGATATCTAACTTGTCGGCAACGGCGCGTGCTGTAGAGCTTTTACCAGACCCTGCCGGTCCATCGATCACTATGATCATAATGGAAAGTCTCCTAAATTACCCTTCTTTTGTTAATTTTTCAATGATTTCTTGTTTTCTGATTCCAGAAATTTTAACTTTGGCCTCCTTCTGAAATGGCGAAGAAGATAATACGAATTAATTTGAAGAACTGATAAGAAACTCTCAAAAAATATGCCACAACATAAATCAGCAGTTAAGCGAGTACGACAAAACGAAAAACGCCGGCAACGTAATCAGCCCAAACGCTCAAAATTAAAGACGCTGGTAAAAAAAGCTCTCGACACAACCGAAAAAGAAGAGGCCAAAGAAGCTGTGAAAGAAGCCACCTCTTATTTAGATAAGATGGCGGCCAAAGGATTGATCCATGAGAACTTTGCAGCCAGAAAAAAATCCAAGCTGGCACAGCATGTAAATAACCTCTAAATAAATATCCCCTTTACTTTGGCCGATTCAACATCTAAAGCACTTTTGGTCATATTGGACGGCTACGGGCTTGCAGAAAATCCCGATGTTAGTGCAATAGACCGCGCGGATACTCCTTTTATTGACTCTCTATTCCGCGACAATCCCCATTCTAAGCTGAAAGCCAGTGAGGAAAAAGTGGGGCTGCCGGAGGGACAATTTGGCAACTCAGAGGTCGGTCATTTAAATATTGGAGCCGGACGTATTGTCCCCCAAGAACTTACCCGGGTCAACACTTCTATAGAGGACGGTTCTTTCTTTGAAAATGAGGTGCTCACTACCGCCGTTGAAAAGGCTAAGGAAAATGGTCGTATCCATATAATGGGGCTCTTTTCGGATGGCGGCGTTCATAGTCACAACGAGCACCTGTTTGCGCTCCTAAGATTAATGAAAAAAGAGGACGTACCTAATACCTATGTCCATGCTTTTACTGATGGCAGGGATACCGATCCGCACGAAGGCCTAAACTACGTAGAGGAGTTTAAAAAACAGGCTAAAGAAATTGGCGTAGGTACCATCGCCTCTATTGTTGGCCGATACTACGCTATGGATCGGGATAATCGCTGGGACCGTACCAAGTTAGCCTATGATCTGCTAGTCCATGGCGAGGGAGAAACGTATAACACCCCTCAAGAGGCTCTTCAGGCATCTTATGATGATGAGGTTACTGATGAATTTGTTACGCCCAAACTGATCGACCAGGATCCGGATTCGCGCATCCAAAAAGGGGATGTCGTTATCTTTTATAACATACGGGGCGATCGCGCACGACAGATCACCCGCGCTCTTACCGAAAAGAATTTTGACAAGTTTGACGTCGAAAAGGATCTCGACCTACACTATGCTACGTTTACCTCCTATGATGATACCTTCGATGTAGAAGTCGCTTATCCTCCCCTGCCGCTTACCAATACATTGGGAGAAGTCGTTAGCAGGCATCAACTTAAGCAGCTGCGAATTGCCGAGACCGAAAAGTATCCGCATGTAACGTACTTTTTTAACGGTGGTGAAGAAATCGCTTTTGAAGGTGAAGATCGCAAACTGATTCCAAGTCCCAAAGTAGCTACTTATGATCTTCAGCCGGAAATGAGTGCTGTAGAAGTGGCAGATACTTTATGTAAACAGCTAAGCACCGAAAAATATCATCTTTGCGTATTAAATTTTGCCAATCCGGATATGGTTGGCCATACCGGCGATATGGAAGCAACCATCAAAGCAGTTGAAACGATCGACCGACAGTTAAAAAAAGTAGTTGAGACGGCAACAAAGCATGGATATAAGATACTCATTATTGCTGACCACGGAAATGCAGATAAGCTTATTGACGAAAAAGGAAATCCCCATACCGCGCACACTACGGCGATGGTTCCCGCACTAATTTTAAATGAAGAAAAAGTACGAACGATGAATGACGGGATTTTAGCAGATGTGGCTCCTACCCTTCTCAAACTTATGGGACTTCCACAGCCAAACGAAATGACTGGCGACCCTCTGTTTTAACGGCCGACTACCCCTTTCCTGCAATTTATCACCTATCTTTTGGGCAAAAATTGAGTGAGAATTAAAAAAATACTGTTTGAGCAGTAAATCCTTCCGTTTTAGTTTGCTTTTGCACAACGCCAATACTACTTTCGATAGTGAGTATGAACTAAATTCCCGACTCACTCGTTAAAGCCATTGACAGATAACCCAAAAAAGTTAAGAAGGTTCGTTTTTTATGGAGGGTAATTTTTCAAGCAAAGTTCGAGACGTCATCCAGTTCAGCCGCGAGGAAGCTCTGCGGTTGGGGCATGATTATATCGGCACTGAACATTTAATCTTAGGAATTGTACGCCTCGGCGAAGGTGTTGCCGTTAAGATTCTAAAAAATCTTAACTGTGACCTTTTCAAACTGAAAAAAACCGTAGAAGATACGGTCCGTGGAACCGGAGGCTCTGTGAAAGTGGGCAACATTCCGCTCACGAAACAGGCAGAAAAGGTCTTACGCATCACCTATCTGGAAGCGAAGCTCTACAAAAGTGATACGATTGGCACTGAACACCTGCTGTTATCTTTGTTGCGTGATGACGAAAATATCGCTGCGCAGATTTTGCAGCAATTTAATGTGTCGTACGATGCAGTTCGAGAAGAGCTGGACCTTATTATTTCAGGTAAGTCACCAGACAGTGGAAACCGGCAGGACTCTCGTTCGGTTTCAGCCAGTCTCTCGTCTTCATCAAAAGGTTCAAAATCATCCGGAAGTTCACGAGAAAAGAAGATGGAAAAATCAAAAACACCAGTACTTGACAACTTTGGTCGCGATTTAACACAAATGGCCGAAGAAGGTAAACTCGATCCAATTATCGGTCGAGAAGATGAAATTGAACGCGTGGCCCAGGTCTTAAGCCGACGCAAAAAGAACAATCCAGTACTCATCGGGGAACCCGGTGTAGGAAAAACAGCTATTGCTGAAGGGTTGGCAACACGCATTATGGAGCGTAAGGTTTCCCGTGTTTTATATGACAAACGCGTGGTAGCCCTCGATCTGGCTGCACTGGTTGCTGGTACAAAGTACCGGGGACAATTCGAGGAACGCATCAAGGCCGTAATGAATGAACTTGAAAAAACGGATGACATCATCCTGTTCATTGACGAACTTCATACGATTGTAGGAGCCGGAGGCGCGAGCGGTTCTCTGGATGCATCCAATATGCTCAAGCCTGCGCTGGCCCGAGGAGAAGTTCAGGCGATTGGGGCAACAACACTCAACGAATATCGCCAACACATTGAAAAAGATGGCGCTCTGGAACGACGGTTCCAAAAAATTATGGTCGATCCCACTACTCCGGAAGAGACTATTGAGATTCTTTCCCAGATTAAAGATAAATATGAGCAGCATCACAGCGTTGCTTACTCAAAAGAAGCTATTGATGCCTGTGTAAAATTAACGGATCGCTATGTAACCGATCACTTTTTACCGGATAAAGCTATTGATGCGCTTGATGAAGCTGGCGCACGTGTACACTTATCCAATATTCACGTTCCACAGCACATTATTGATCTGGAAGAGGAAATTGAGGAAACAAGTAAAGAGAAAAACGGAATGGTCAAAAAGCAACGCTTTGAAGAAGCGGCCAGACTCCGTGATAAAGAAAAACGATTAACAGAAGAGCTTGAACAAGCCCAGGATGAGTGGGAAAAGCAAGCTGAAGAAATCATTTATGATGTTGAGGAAGAAGACGTTGCCAAAGTAGTAGGCATGATGAGTGGCGTTCCTGTCAGCAAAATAAATCAAAGCGAGAGTAAAAAACTCGTGAAGATGAAGGAAGAACTTTCAAAGCAGGTGATCGGACAGAATGAGGCGGTTGTTAAGCTTACAAAAGCGATTAAACGTACCCGCGCGGGTCTTAAAGATCCTACACGTCCGATCGGTTCATTCATCTTCCTCGGCCCCACTGGCGTAGGGAAAACGGAAATGGCCAAAGTACTTGCTCAGTATTTATTTGATAAGGAAGATGCGCTCATACGAATTGATATGAGTGAGTATATGGAAAAGTTCTCGGTCTCTCGCCTGGTTGGTGCGCCTCCGGGTTATGTCGGATATGAGGAAGGCGGCATGCTCACTGAAAAGGTACGCCGAAAACCGTACAGCGTTGTGCTTCTTGATGAAATTGAAAAGGCTCATCCGGATGTATTCAATATTCTTCTGCAGGTATTGGATGATGGTATTCTTACCGATAGCTTAGGACGGAAAGTAGATTTCCGTAATACTATCATCATTATGACATCCAACATCGGGGCCCGGGATATCAGAAATCTGGGTCAGGGCATCGGATTTACGCCTGGCGACAGTAGTTTGGATTACGAGAAGATGAAGTCAACTATTCAGGACGCTTTGAAAAAAGTCTTCAATCCTGAGTTTCTTAATCGTATTGATGATGTGATTACTTTCCGTGCACTCGAGAAAGAAGATATCTTCCAAATTATCGACTTGCTCTCTGACGACCTCTTTGAACGCATTCGTGATCTCGGCTATGAAATTGAGGTTACGGACGGAGCCAAAGATTTCCTCAGTGACAAGGGATTTGATCAGAAATATGGGGCACGTCCGCTTAAACGTGCTATCCAAAAATATGTAGAAGAGCCACTGGCGGAAGAGCTCCTTGAGGGAGAGCATCCTGAAGGCTCGCATATTAAGATCAAAATGAATAAATCCCGCGACGGACTTACTTTCAGTTGGTCAGAATCGGAGGAAGATGAGGTATCATCATCTGCCAATGAAGAAGAAACCGATAATAATTCTGATTCGAAAGAGAATAAGGAATCAACTGAAGCAAAAGCGTAATTTAACAACAACTTACAAATAAAAAGGCCTCCCTGATCGGAGGCCTTTTTTGTTTTAGGTAAAAATAGATTTTAAGAATGAATGTTTATATTCCAGTTTACTTTTCAACCTAAAAATTTACACCAATCGTTAATTCCTTATTTGCCCCTTTCAATTTATATTGATTGGCAGAAAGCCTGTCAATATCTATTTTAAAATCTTCATAAAAGCCTAATGCTTCCGATAAGCTGTTGCTCACAATATCGCGACGGGCTAAATCCACGGCCTTTAGTTCTATGTTATTCAGGATCCCTGAGGTTTCAGAATAACGGCCGCTTAGAATAACAATCATTTGATCCTCGGGGAAAAAATCTGCATAAAAGACCGGATCTTGTATACTTGTACTACCCAGGCGCTCCCCGCTCAGGACATTATGCACACGAACCCGCTTGGAGGAAAAAACTGTAATATGTCTGGCGTCTTTTGACAGTTGTGCTCCTTCCAATTGCTCTCCGGGAGAAAAAAACCCGATCTCATTACCATATCTATCCATAACCAAAACCCGGTCATTGGCTCCTTCCGCCCCGGTAATAATAGTTACCCAATTGCCATCTTCTGATACTTCCAACTCTTTTATAAACCGTTCTTCATGTTCAAAAATTCGTCTCAGCTGGTTATCCATTCCCAGTAAACCTGCTTTCGAACCAATTTTTTCACCTCTCTTAATTTTAGGGGTGAAGATAATTGTAGTTGCTCCATCTGCACTACTTCTTACTTCAGAAATAGTTTCTCCTTCCTCACTGTTACTTCCACTTGTTATGGTAGTGCCTGTATTTCCATAACCATCGTGCATGGCAAAATTCATAATATTACTGCGTAATAGTAATTTACCAGAGTTGAAAGGGTAAACAGCCAATGACGGATCATTCGGCTTAATTGAGATAGAAGAATAATTATTCAATGTATCTCCGTTGGCAGAAAGCAAGGTAATCTCTGCTGATTCGCCGGTATAGTCCAGTAAACTTATTATGGAACGATCAGGAGAAAATCCTGCAGAAAGATGACTACTAACAGACTTTCCAGAATCCAAAAAAGTTATTGCACTAGATTGAATTTCAACTTTAGCATCCCCGGATAATGAAAAAACAGTCGGGCTATTATTAGCGGTTTTACCTGCAGAGGAAAAATGGAGTGATTGTCCCAAAACTCCTATAGGTAACAAAAAAAGAATGAAAAAATACGATAAACTAATACGACTCATAAAACTATATTATTACTCAGCAATTAAAAATAAGAAGGTTCAAGAACGTAAATATTTAATACAGATGCAGAAAAATAGATCTCATTTTCTACCATATTCTTTGTAGATTTTGCCTACTTTGAATTTGAACAGAATAAGCATGTATTTTTCAATTATTATACCGGTTTATAACCGACCTCAGGAAGTAGATGAGCTCTTGGAAAGTCTTTGCAAACAGAGCTACACAAATTTTGAAACACTTATTATTGAAGATGGTTCCGATAAAAGCTGTAAAAATATCGTTGATAAATATATAGATCGGCTTAATATCCGGTATTATTACAAGGAAAACTCGGGACAAGGTTTTAGCCGGAATTATGGCTTCGAACGGGCGGAGGGGGATTATTTTGTGGTCTTTGATTCTGACTGTATCATCCCCCCGCACTATTTTGAGACTGTCAACCGGTTCCTTCTAGAGCATCCGGTAGATGCTTACGGCGGGCCAGATCGTGCTCATCCTGACTTTACACCTGTTCAAAAAGCGATAAGCTATGCTATGACTTCTCCTCTAAGTACCGGTGGAACAAGGGGAAATAAAAAACATGTAGGTATTTTTCATCCCAGAAGCTTTAACATGGGCATTTCTTGTGAAGTATATGAGCAAACCGGCGGATACCGGATTACCCGAATGGGAGAAGATATCGAATTCAGTATCCGAATAATAGAGTCAGGATTTTCTACCGCCCTTATTGAGAATGCCTTTGTTTACCATAAAAGACGGTCAAACATGATACAGTTTTTTAAACAGCTCCACTTCTTTGGACGAGCCCGTATCAATATTAGCCGGTTTTATCCAAATAAAGTAAAATTCATTCATTTTCTACCTGCACTCTTTACCCTTGGGATAATCTTTTTTTTCTCGCTCCCCTTTTGGAATCTATCTCTCTTTAAACTCCTCTCCGTTCCTTTTCTAGCATTCATTGCACTTATTTTATTCCATGCCTCATATAAAAATAAGAGTCTTAATATTGGAATACTGAGCGTAGTCGCAGTATTTACACAACTAACAGCCTATGGGATAGGTTTTTTACAGGAATTATGGACAAAGACTAGAAAATAAATTCATTTCAATTTGAAATTGATTTGGGTTAACAAGACTCTTATATTTGACATCTTTCTGAGAAGAAATTCGGGGAGTAGCGCAGTCCGGTAGCGCATTCGCTTTGGGAGCGAAGGGTCGCAGGTTCAAATCCTGTCTCCCCGACACATAAAATCGATATCTTCTCAAAAGATTGTTTTTTGAAATACTGCTTTGCGAAGCGTTTTTGATTTCAGCAGGCTTCGGACGCTTCTTTCTAAGCGCCCGTAGCTCAACTGGATAGAGCAACGGCCTTCTAAGCCGTAGGTTACAGGTTCGATTCCTGTCGGGCGTACTGGATAAAAATTGGCGACATGGCCGAGTGGTTAGGCAGAGGTCTGCAAAACCTCGTACGGCGGTTCGAATCCGCCTGTCGCCTCAATTTTGAAATAAACTATTAGGAGCTAATTTTACGCTAGTAGTTTTATCCACTCTACAGTTTTAAGATACGACAATTAATGCCGCGTTCGTCTAGGGGTTTAGGACGCCGCCCTTTCACGGCGGTAGCACGGGTTCGAATCCCGTACGCGGTACCATACTTATAGCCCTTGCATCCGGCAGATGCAAGGGCATATTTATTGGACAAAATGACGTATCGCGTTAAAGCGGCAAGTACTAATAAAGCCGCACTTAATTGATTGTTTTGAATATTCTTGTGTATCCAACTTAACAGTAAAATAAAGACTGGTGTTATATTTCCATTTTCTTTCTGTAAAGTTTGGAAAGATTATCTAATAACGAAGGCTAAAAACCTTTGAGTTGCAAAATAACATACAAGGTGTATCTTATGGGTACTTTAAGGACTAATCCAAATTAATCTAAAAATACTATAATGAAATCTTTCGTCCCTTTTTTGTTAGTGGTCCCTCTCCTCCTTATACTCTCGGCTTACTCAACTGAACAACCGAACGAACAAAAAATTGAAAGCCAGTCCACTAACATGCTACAGCATACCGTATATTTTTACCTAAATTCAGAAGTAACCACTGAGGAAAAAGAACAGTTTGAACAAGGATTAGAGGAGCTTCTAGAAATCTCTGCAATTCATAAAGCAGAGTTAGGGATTCCCGCCGAAACCGAAGAGCGTGAGGTAACTGATCACGATTTTGCTTACGCCATTTATACTTGGTTTGAAACCATGGAGGATTATAAGACCTATGCCGATCATCCCGATCACCTCGAATTTATTGATAAATACAATGATTTATGGGCGGATGTAAAAGTGTACGATGCAAACCTTATCGATACTAAGTAAAAATTATCCTGTAGTCTCAATTACATACGATAACATCTCTGTAATTTGGGGGTTCTTGAATCCACTAAACTTGTAGACATCACAAAATGCAAACGCTTTATCTTCACCCGGTATCTTCATAATACCGTTGACGGAGGCTTCTTTCCCATGGGTTATGATATGGTGGATTGTTAGCTCCATGGGTTTCTCCGTCTCCATCTCTTTTAATGCCCTGGTAAATGCCTTCTTGCCTTCTATCGTTTGATCGCCGACAATTTGCCACCGAATAGTGTCTGTAACATGGTCGGCAATAAAATCCGTATCGCTGCGGGCAAAGGCTTGGTTCAATTCCTCTAAAAATTCCTGATTCTTTGTTTTCATAGCATTTTTAATTTGGTGTCTATATTAGTTCACATTCTTTATTAAGAATAGCTGTTCCAAAATATTAAACCTATCAGATCTGGATTCATTTAAGTTTTATAATAATATTCCATCATCACTAAGCCATCTGGAAAAGCCTGACTATTCATAAACTCCAGCTCTGGTTTTTCTACAGCTCATTAAAATGCTGATGCAACTCTTCTCCAGATACATCCACTTAATTTTATATCCAGGTCTTCGATATATCCATCACCATCAATAGAGACCAGTTGGGGGGATTATTTTTCCTCATTAGATTAGTGGATTATTCCTCCGCCAATCTCTTCAATTTCTCCAGGGCTTTCGGCCACATATCTAGGAACATCTCTTCGTGCTCTTCTTCGATGTCCATGTCGACGGCTACCGTTGTTCTTCCATTTTCCTCAGTAAAAATGTAATTTTCAAATGCGGGCGCCCACTTTTGGGCTTCCTCGCTCTCGGTATCTTCTACACCGTCCTGTATGATGCCAATATGCTTGATGGAAATAAATTCATGCGGCCGGTTCTCCGCGATAGTAGATACCATGCCCTGACCGTTTGCGTCAAGGAAAAGAATCTTTTCTCCTTCCTCCCAGCTTCCCTCAAAATGCGAGCCTTCGGTAAAAGCCATAGTCCACTGCCGGTAGGTTTTGTCTTCAAGCATCGTACTCCAGACCTTTTCTTTCGGTGCGTTGATCGTTTTTGAAAAATGCAGTGTTATCATGATTTCTCCCTTTTTGATGATTACTTGTTTCCTTCAAACGCTTCCCGCAGCTTTTGGATGTCAAACTTTTTCATCTGCAGAAAAGCATTCGTTACGCGTTCTACTTTTTCGGAATCCGAATCGTTCAGCATTTCGAAAAGTTGGGTTGGTGCTACCTGCCAAAAAACTCCGAACTTATCTTTCAGCCAGCCGCACTGCTCGGCCGCAGGTACGGCTGACAAACTCCAAAAGTGATCAATTTCTTCCTGAGTATCGCACTGGATAAGCAACGATACGGCCTCATTAAACGTAAAACCAGCATGCTCTGGAGAGCTGTCCATGACCATAAACACCTCTCCATCGTTCAGGCGAAACTGGGCGTGCATAACGCTGCCCTCCGGCTGATCTTCACCCGGACCATAGCGCAATATTCCGGTGATGTCCGAATCATCGAAAAGTGAAGTATAGAGATTTACCGCTTCCTCGGCCTGACCTTCTTCATCAACAAACATCAGGGAGGGAACAATTTTTTGTCCGTGCACATCTTTCAGATTGCCGAGGGAAATCTGCCAGGTGAGTCCGTACTGGTCCTGTACCCAGCCGTATTTTTCACTCCATTCATATTTATCGAGCGGCATCATTGGAGAGCCGCCTTCAGATAGCTTCTGCCAAATTTTTTCTACTTCCTCCTCTGTTTTACAGGTCACATAGAAAGAAATGGCCGGGGTAAAACTGAAGTGTGGTCCGCCGTTGAGGGCGATCATTTTATAGCCTGCAAGATCAAAATCCACCGTCATTACGGTCCCAGCTTTCTGGCCATGAAATTCCTTTCCGGCTTCTCCGTATCGGGAGACACTTCCGATTGTTGAATCCTCAAAAAGCGAGGTATAAAAATTAACGGCTTCTTCGGCCTTATCATCGAACCACAGATGTGGTATAATTTTTTGAGTATGCTCTTTATTTTCGTTTGACATAATATCTCTCTCCATCTTTTTATTTTCTTTTAATTTTTAGTGAAGTGTCCATTATTAATTTTTACTTTCCATTATAGAATACATTCCATTTATGGCCGTCAAGGTCTGCAAAACCACAGCCATACCATTTTTCCATAATTGCCTGGGGTTCACTGAATACAGTACCGCCCGCCTTTTTAACTGCTTCCGCCCATTCATCAACTTCTTCTTTACTATCAGCCGAAAGGGTGAACATTACTTCATTACCTTGGTCTAAATCGGCTATTTCACCATCGATACTCCACTTAAATCTTTTCTCCTCAAAAAAGTGAACCACAAAGTCATCCTGCCCGACTAAAAAACTGGCCAGCCCATTTTCTTTGGAAAATTCTCCATTGGGCCTAAATCCCAACTTTGTATAGAACACGTGGGTTTGTTCAAGATCTTTTACCGATAAATTTGCCCAGACCAGCTTTGTTTTCATAATGTTTCTTTCTCTTTTGATTATTTTATTGTTTTTTATCAAAGTTTAGCATCCATACCTTACCAAACTTATCTTGTACAACTCCGAACAAGGCACCCCATGATTTTTCTCCTAAAGGATCAATGATGTTTCCTTCCCTGGAAAGTGTGGAAAAGCACCTGTCTATTTCTTCTTCGTGATCAAAGTTTAGAGAAATCGCCATATCATTCCCTGTGATGAATTCATCCGCCTGAGTCATATCCGTTGCCATTAACAAAAAGTCGCCATTGACAAGACTTGAATGCATAATCTGATCTTGCATGCCCGCCGGACATTGGTCAGCAATAGGTGTTTCAGCAATGGTTTGCAAAGTTAGTTCACCACCGAAACAATCCCGGTAGAATGTCATGGCTTCGCGGCAGTTGCCGTCAAATGTCAAATACGGATTTGCTTGTATCATAGCATTCGGTTTATTAGTAAGTTATTTTGCATTATGAAAAAGAGCCGAGCTTGATCTCACCGTCTCTTTTGTAAGAAGCAATTATTACACCGCTTGGTGACGACTTTGATTCGATTAGTTTGAAGGCGGCGGGAATGGTCCCCTTGCCAAATAACTGCTTGCCTTTCCCCAGCGTAATAGGAAATATTTTTAACCACAGTTCATCGACTAAATCATTTGCCAATAAAGTTTGTACAAAGTTACCGCTGCCATATACCTGTAAATCGGGCCCATCCCCTGCTTTTAGCTCTTTTATTTCCTCTACGACATTACCCTCCAATTGAATCGAGTTCTCCCAGGTGAATTCCATGGGTTCGTGTGAGGCTACATATTTAGTTGCTTCGTTGATGCCCGGCCATTCATCAGCATGCTCGGGCCAGTAAGAAGCGAATATTTCGTAGGTAACTCTGCCAAGAAGTAAATCAAACGGCTTACTCATCTGTTTATTCATGACATTGCCTAATAATTTATCAAAGTAGGGCACCGTCCATCCTTCAAGATCAAAACCACCGGAGGGATCTTCTCCTTCTCCTCCGGGTGCCTGAATAACGCCATCAAGTGATATAAATGTTAAAACTACCAGCTTTCTCATGATTTTAATGTTTTACTTAGGTGTTCCCTTAATTTAATTTCTGATAGTAATATAGTATCTAAATAAACAGGGTGCGTGGTGTTAATACGCCATTCTTACCGGTTGAATGCGACAAACCATTCTTGTAGATGGTGATCTGAATACAAAATGTAGTCTTAAATTAATCGATCACTCCGGAACCCAAGATTTGATACTTTTTTATCTATCAGCTTTGCTTCGAAATGGGGATGACATTCAATGCGCAATACATTATCCCGATCATCCAAATCTATATCCACCTGGTAAACATTATCTAGTTCCATAAGTTCTTTCTTTGTCTGCTCTACTTTGATCGGTGTATTTATGTTTGAACTAAATACCAGCACTTTCAGATTCTCCGAAATAATATTATTTCCCTTCACAGATTGTTGCATTTTTTTATAATAATTTGCTTTTCCTGAGTATAGCAGCAAGTATTGACAACCCTATGTCACAGTTTCTCTAATAAATTGAACTATATAGATATGTTTTTACCCTATAATCAGTACTTGTAACTACAATTAATTTTATAAATGCGACATGAATTAATGCTCTTGGAATAGTTTTACACTTGTGGAATGATTCCAAGTATGCTCATTATGCTTTGCTCTTCTTAGTCCTCATCATATTCATCCGGATAACGAATTTTATCACTACCCGCCTGGGCACCAAGCCCGGTGGCACGCCCTTTGGGCTCTTCCCATTCTTCTTGTCGGCCGAGGGCAGTCATATCCAGAAAATAATAGGCCCCACCCACCTGTTCTCCTCCGCGTCCATACGTGGAATAGGTGTGATAAACGATATCATCTACCTGCAAAAAACAACTTATGCCCGGTTGTTCACCTTCAGTGTGATAATGCTGCCCGAGATGTTCCAGTGTGGCTTTATCGCGATAGTTATAGATTATCGGTCTGACGGATTCATCCTGGGTTACATGAAAATCATAATTGAAATCGCTGCCGTACGAAGAATACCACGGTATCTTCCAGCCCATTCTTTCCTTAAAAGCGGTAATTTTATCCAGCGGGGCGCGTGAAACCAAGGCTAATGTGGTAGAACGAGCGTGCAAGTGGTTAAGATGCCCTCTTGCAATGTGATCCGCCCAGGCCGAACAGCTTGGGCATCCCTCGTCCCAATCCGGATCAAACATAAAATGATACACGATAAGCTGCATACGGTCTTTAAAAAGATCGAATAGTGTTTTCTTCCCGTCCGGACTTTCAAACTCGTAGTCTTTTTTAATCTCTACCATCGACAGGCGGCGGCGTTCGGCATTTAGCTGATCCCGTGCCCGCGTGAGTTTCTTCTCCCTTTTGAGTAGCTTTTTACGTTCTTTCAACCACTCTTCCCGTGAGACCACTTCGGGTAATGTTATTTCTGTTTCCATCATAATACCTCTTTTGTTGATTTATTAGACTTTTAAAACCTGGAAAGCCTCAAAATCTCCAGGTTTTAAGTTTTCGAACTCCTAGGCAAAATCCACATCTCCGGTATAGTTAACCATCCACTGGATACCAAATTTATCGGTAAGTGCACCATACCTTTCGGCCCACTCAGTTTCCACTAGTGGTATCTGAATTTTCCCACCATCTGAAAGCTTATTAAACAATTCTTCGGCTTCATCAGCACTGTCGACCTCAAGGGTAATGGAAAAATTATTACCGATTGTGAGCTTCTGGTCCATTGAGTCCAGTACATCCGTTCCCATCAATACAGTACCTCCAGTAAGAGGGAGCACGATATTTGCGATCTTATCC